>NZ_JBIUBX010000047.1:0-35436 GCF_044548445.1 Streptomyces sp. NPDC052016 | reverse complement strand
CACGGATCTTCTCCCGGCCGACCTCATAGGGATCGGTGGGCGGATAACTCCGCCCCACGAAGGACTGGTCGAGCGCCATCGGCTCCGCACCTCCTGCTTGCTCTATTGACCGGTACGGGTCATTCAACGACACGAGGCCGCCCCCGATCACTCGGGGACGGCCTCGTGTACGAGCCTGATTTATCGCGTCTCGCGGTGCGCGGTGTGCGCGTTGCAACGCGGGCAGTGCTTCTTCATCTCAAGACGGTCCGGGTTGTTACGCCGGTTCTTCTTGGTGATGTAGTTCCGCTCCTTGCACTCCACGCAGGCCAGCGTGATCTTCGGGCGGACGTCGGTGGCAGCCACGTGAGTGCTCCTTGACGAACGGATGGGACATTTAACGCAAGAAAGAGTAGCCGATCGAAGGACCGACCCCGCAATCGGCTACTGTCAGTAGCGGTGACCGGACTTGAACCGGTGACACAGCGATTATGAGCCGCTTGCTCTACCGACTGAGCTACAC
This sequence comes from Streptomyces sp. NPDC052016, assembly GCF_044548445.1. Lineage (NCBI taxonomy): Bacteria > Bacillati > Actinomycetota > Actinomycetes > Kitasatosporales > Streptomycetaceae > Streptomyces > Streptomyces sp. NPDC052016. The sequence continues at coordinate 34,934 of NZ_JBIUBX010000047.1, read as the reverse complement.
CGCTGCGATGCGATCGGGTCCCGCCTTGCGGCGGGAACCTCTCACACCAGAGCCCCAATACGGAATCGAACCGTAGACCTTCTCCTTACCATGGAGACGCTCTGCCGACTGAGCTATTGGGGCGAGCGATGAAGACATTACACGGTCCGCCGCCGTTCGCCCAAATCCGTTTCCCGGCCCCCGCACGGGACCCACGCGGAACCCCCCGGCGCCCCCTTTGTCCTGACCTGCACCCGCCCGTGTCCGCCCGGCCCGGCCGGGCCCGCGGGCCCCTTCCACGCACCGGCCACACCGGTACGACTATTGCGCTCCTCCCCGACAGCGCCGGACGGCCGCCCTAGGCTCGACTCACTCTGCGTGATCTTGCCCCGAGCCCGGGCCCCGAGCCCTCCTCACCGCCGAGCCCCTGGAGCGCGATGCCCGACAGCCAGCCGCAGCCGCCCCACTCGTCGTCGGGCGGGCAGCCCGACCCGGCCGCCCTGCTGCTGTGCGGCGCGCGTCTCGCGGACGGCCGGACGGTGGACGTACGGCTGGGCCACGGGCGCATCGAGGCGGTCGGTACGGCCGGCAGCCTGGCAGCCGGCCCGGCCCGCGGCGCCGGCACCCGCGTGGACCTGGGCGGCTACCTCCTCCTCCCCGCCCCCGCCGAACCCCACGCGCACGCCGACACCGCCCTGTCCGCCGCGGACGGTCCCGTCTCCTACTCCCCCGAGGACGTCCAGCGCCGCGCCACGGAGGCCGCGCTGCTCCAACTCGGCCACGGGGCGACCGCCCTCCGCGCCCACGTGCGCGTGGGGGACGTCCAGGGGCTCGGCGCACTGGCCGCCGTCCTGCAGGCCCGTCGGTCACTGCGCGGACTGGCCGAGCTGACGGCGGTGGCGATGCCCCGGATGCTGACCGGGGTGGCCGGCGCGGACGGTCTGGCGATGTTGCGGGACGCGGTGAAGATGGGCGCCGCCGTGGTGGGCGGCTGCCCCGACCTGGATCCCGACCCGACGGGTTACGTGGAGGCCGTGCTGGAGGTCGCCTCCGAACACGGCTGCCCGGTCGACCTGCACACCGACGCGGCCGATCCGGCCCGTCTGGCCCGCTTCGCCGCGATGGCCGGCGGTCTGCGCCCCGGCGTCGCCCTCGGCCCCTGCTCCGCCCTCGACCGCCTCCCCGCCGAGGCCGTCACCCGCACCGCCGACCGACTGGCCGCCGCCGGTGTCACGGTGGTCTGCCTGCCCCAGGGTGCCTGCGGCGCCGTCGAACGCCGCGGCACCGCCCCCGTACGGCTGCTGCGCGCCGCCGGCGTCCGCGTCGCGGCCGGGAGCGGCGCTCTGCGAGACGTCTCCAACCCCGTCGGCCGCGGCGACCCCCTGGAGGCCGCCTACCTCCTCGCCTCCCGCCACGGCCTGCGCCCCGAGGACGCCTACGACGCGGTGAGCACCTCCGCCCGCGCGCTCCTGGGCCTTCCCGAGGTCCGCGTGGAGGCCGGCTTCCCCGCCGACCTCCTGGCCGTCCGCAGCGACCGCCTGCCGACCGCGCTGTCCCTGGCGTACAGCCGCATCGTGATCCATCAGGGCCGGGTGGTGTCCCGCACGAGCGCGGTGAGGGAGTACTGCGACTCGGCGGCGGCAGCGGAGTTGGGGCTGCCGCGGCAGGGGCGGGGCGAGTTGTCGTAGGTCGGGCTCGCGCGGGAACCGGTGTCCCGGAGCGGACGCCACCGGAGGGCGGATCACGGCGACGGGTATCGCACAGCGGACGCCGTGGAGACGGGTGCCGTGGAGAACGGGTGCCGTGAAGCGGAGCCGAGGAGCGGATGCCGTCAAGCGGCGCCGAGGAGCGGATGCCGTCAAGCGGCGCCGAGGAGCGGATGCCGTCAAGCGGCGCCGAGGGGGTGTGCCGGCCGGAACGCGGCCCGCCCGTTCGGGCGTTCGCGTGGGGCGGCGGGCGGGGCCGTACGGGCGTACGGTCGGAAGCATGCGCATTGTCATCGCTGGGGGTCATGGTCAGATCGCGCTGCGGCTGGAGCGTCTGCTCGCCGCGCGCGGGGACGAGGTGGCGGGAATCATCCGCAAGACCGAGCAGGGCGACGACCTGCGGGCCGTGGGCGCCGAACCGGTCGTGCTGGACCTGGAGTCGGCGTCGGTGGAGGAGGTCGCGGAGCGGCTGCGGGGCGCGGACGCGGCGGTGTTCGCGGCGGGCGCCGGCCCGGGCAGCGGGGCGGCCCGCAAGGACACCGTGGACAAGGGCGCGGCGGTGCTGTTCGCGGACGCGGCGGTCCGGGCGGGCGTGCGGCGCTTCCTGATCGTGTCATCCTACGGCGCGGACCCCGACCACCAGGGCAACGAGGTCTTCGACGTGTACCTGCGCGCCAAGGGCGAGGCGGACGGGTACGTCCAGGGCCTGGACGCCCTCGACTGGACGGTCCTGCGCCCTGGTTCGCTGACGGACGACGCCGGCAAGGGGCTGGTCCGTCTGGAGGCGCAGACCGGCCGTGGCTCGGTGCCGCGCGACGACGTGGCCGCAGTCCTGGCGGAGTTGCTGGACACCCCCGCGACGGCCGGTCTGACCCTGGAACTGATCAGCGGCTCGACGCCGGTGTCGGTGGCGGTGAAGTCGGTCGCGGGGAACTGAGCGGAAACGCAGCACCGGGGACCGAGCCCCCGGGAAACTGAGACCTCGCGAACTGCGATCTCGGCAAGCAGTGGCGGGAACCGGCCGCCGGGGCCCGTTTCTTCGGGGTCCGGTCCTCGGCCTCGGGCTCCGGTCCTCGGCCTCCGGCCGGTGGTCAGAACAGGGACAGCTGCCCGGGTATCTCGGGCACGACGTACCCGTCCAACGACGGCTGCACGGCGCCCAGTTGCGCCGTGCGGCGGGAGCCGGGGCAGGAGGTGAGCTGCCCGTTCCCCCGCGCCCCGGGCGGGTCGTGCCGAGCGAACCGGCCGGCGACGACGGCGATCTCGCGGCGGCACTCGGGGCACGTTCTGCGGCGGCTGGACATGGGGTCAGTGTGCCCGAGTGGGCCACGCGAGTACCCCCTTCCCGCCGTGCGCCGCGCTCGCCGCGCGGAACCTCGCCCTCCTCCCTAGCATCCGTACATGTGGCACATACCTTCGAGGAACTCGTGGAGAAACAGCGCGCGGCCGACGAGGCCCACGCGAGGGTGCTGGGCCTGCGGGACGCCTACGGCGCGCCCACGGCGGCCCCCTGGTCGGAAACCCAGACCGACACCTACGAAACCGCGTGGCGCGCCTGGCGCGACCTCGCCCGGGACGCCCAGGCCGCGGTGACCGAGTACGCCAAGGACCAGGGCAAACCCCGCGCGGACGTGGAGGCGGAGGTGAGGCGGACCGCGCAGACCCCCGAGGAGACGGCCTCCGGGGAGGAGTGAGGCAGCTCACCTGCGCCTCGCCCGCCAATGACGAGAAACCCCCTCCGCTCTGCGTTTCCGCAGTTCGGAGGGGGTCTCACTCAGCGTGGCGGCGCCAGGATTCGAACCTGGGAAGGCTGAGCCGGCAGATTTACAGTCTGCTCCCTTTGGCCGCTCGGGCACACCGCCGGGGTTGCTGCCGTTCGAACCGCTTTTCGGCGGTGCTCCCTGGCAACGACGTAAACGATACCCGATGGAGAGGGGTGCTTCGCCACCTGGATTCCGCGCCGCCGGGAGGGAGCTGGGTGGCTAGGCTTGTCCGGATGCGGCCCGCGTCTTACGCCGGGCTCGGCGGCAGCCCCCACGGACGCCGACACGCACCCGAACACACCCCGATACAAGGAGCCACAGGACATGGCCGACTCCAGTTTCGACATCGTCTCGAAGGTCGAGCGGCAGGAGGTCGACAACGCCCTCAACCAGGCCGCCAAGGAGATCTCGCAGCGCTACGACTTCAAGGGCGTGGGCGCCTCGATCTCATGGTCCGGTGAGAAGATCCTCATGGAGGCGAACTCCGAGGACCGGGTGAAGGCTGTCCTCGACGTCTTCCAGTCGAAGCTGATCAAGCGCGGGATTTCTCTGAAGGCCCTGGACGCAGGCGAGCCCCAGCTCTCCGGCAAGGAGTACAAGCTCTTCGCGGAGATCAAGGAGGGCATCTCCCAGGAGAACGCGAAGAAGGTCGCGAAGCTCATCCGGGACGAGGGCCCCAAGGGCGTCAAGGCCCAGGTGCAGGGCGACGAGCTGCGCGTCAGCTCCAAGAGCCGCGACGACCTGCAGGCCGTCATCGCCCTGCTGAAGGGCCAGGACTTCGACTTCGCGCTGCAGTTCGTGAACTACCGGTAGGCACCCCTGGCCGGCGCCTGCGGCGCTGCGTCACTGTCGCTGGTGAACAGGAAGGGTGGGCATCCGCGTGGTGCTCACCCTTCCCGCCCTTCGGCTGCGGGTCAGGGACGCTCGCTCAGTCGCGCGAGTGGCCGAACAGGATGCGGTAGACGATCAGCAGCACGAGGGATCCGCCGATCGCCGCGGCCCAGGTGGCGCCGTCGTAGAAGTCCTTGGTGATGGGGTGGTCCAGCCAGCGGACCGATATCCAGCCGCCGATGAACGCGCCGGCGATGCCGATGACGATCGTGCCGATGAAGCCGCCCGGGTCCCGGCCCGGCAGGAGGACCTTGGCGATGACTCCGGCCAAGAGCCCCAGAATGATCCAGCTGATGATGCTCATGCTCTAAACCTGCCCTTCCGCGCTGTGCCCGCACTGTCCCGGGACTGTGGTGCTGCTCCGGACAGGCTGTGTGTCCGTGCGGGGTGCGCGCGTTCGTGCTGTGTTGAGGGGGACGACGCCCGGGCTGAACCCTGCGGTTCCCTTGGTCAGTAGGGTGCGGCCCATGACACAGTCCGATTCACCGGCCGAGCTTCGGCGCACGCTGGGTGTCGGGGACGCCGTGGTCATCGGACTCGGCTCGATGATCGGCGCCGGCATCTTCGCCGCCCTGGCCCCCGCCGCCCACGCCGCCGGGTCCGGGCTGGTGCTCGGACTCGCGCTCGCCGCACTGGTCGCCTACTGCAACGCCATGGCGTCGGCGCGTCTGGCCGCGCTCTACCCCGCCTCGGGCGGCACCTATGTGTACGGGCGGGAGCGGCTCGGCCCGTTCTGGGGGTACCTCGCGGGATGGTCGTTCGTGGTCGGGAAGACGGCCTCCTGTGCGGCGATGGCTCTGACGGTCGGGGCGTACGTCTGGCCGGGGCAGGCGCACGCGGTGGCGGTCGCGGCCGTGGTGGCGCTGACCGCGGTGAACTACGGCGGCATCCAGAAGTCGGCCTGGCTGACACGGGTGATCGTGGCGATGGTCCTGGCGGTCCTCGCTTCCGTGGTCGTGGTCTGTCTGGGGTCCGGGGAGTCCGACGCGGGGCGGCTGGACGTCGGCGCCTCCGGGGGCGTCGGCGGGGTGCTTCAGGCCGCCGGCCTGCTGTTCTTCGCGTTCGCCGGGTACGCGCGCATCGCGACCCTCGGCGAGGAGGTGCGGGATCCGGCGCGCACCATCCCCCGCGCGATCCCGCTGGCGCTGGGCATCGCGCTGGCCGTGTACGCGTGTGTGGCGGTGGCTGTCCTTTCCGTGCTGGGGTCGGGGGACCTCGGAAGCGCTACGGCGCCGCTGGCCGATGCCGTGCGGGCGGCCGGTGTGCCGGGGCTGGCGCCGGTGGTCCGGGGCGGGGCCGCCGTGGCCGCGCTCGGTTCGCTGCTCGCCCTGATCCTGGGCGTCTCGCGTACGACGCTGGCCATGGCGCGGGACCGCCATCTGCCCGGCGGGCTGTCGGCCGTGCATCCACGCTTCCAGGTGCCGCACCGGGCCGAGCTGGCCGTGGGCGCGGTGGTCGCGGCCCTCGCCGCCACGGTGGACGTACGGGGCGCGATCGGCTTCTCCTCCTTCGGTGTGCTGGCGTACTACGCGGTGGCCAATGCGTCGGCGTGGACCCTGGACCGGGCTCCCCTGAAACGGGCGCTGCCCGCGCTGGGGGTCGTCGGGTGTGTGGTCCTGGCGTTCGCGCTGCCGGGGACCTCGGTGGTCGTGGGGGCGGGCGTGCTGGCCGCGGGTGCTGTCGCGTACGGGGTGCGCGGGTGGCTCGCCTCGAGGCGGCGGTAGGGCAGGAGCCACAGGCGGTGCTGCATCGAGGGCCGCGCCGGGATGGCGGACCCGGGCGGCCCGACGCCCAGGTCCGGTACCTATCTGAGGGTGGGTTGCCGGCGCCCAGGTCCCGCGCTCGTACGCGAGGATCGGTGGCCGGCGCCCAGGTCCCGCGCTCGCATGTGAGGGGCGGTGGCCGGCGCTGCGCTCAGGCCGTTCTGGATATTGCGACCGTGCGCCGCGGACGGGCGTCGGCCCGTCGTACCGCCGGTCGTGTCTGTGCGTACTCGTTCTCGGTCATGCGTTCATGATGCGGCCCGGCACTGACATTCGGGTGGGCCTGTGGACAACCGGGCAGTTGTGGAAAAGCGGCGGTCGAGTGGTGGCCGGCGGTCGGCGGTGCGGGACGCTGCGGGAGGTGAGACTGCGTCAGCGGGCGGCGAAGGGCCGGTCGGTGGGCACGATGTCGCGGCCCAGCGGAAGCAGTGAGACCGGGATCAGCTTGAAGTTGGCGATGCCGAACGGGATGCCGATGATCGTGACGCAGAGGGCGATGCCGGTGACGATGTGGGCGAGGGCCAGCCACCAGCCGGCGAGGACCAGCCAGAGGACGTTGCCGACGCAGGAGGGGGCACCGGCGTCGCGGCGCTCGACCGTGGTGTGGCCGAAGGGCCAGAGGGCGTAGACGCCGATGCGGAACGCCGCGATGCCGAACGGGATGCCGATGATCGTGATGCAGAGCAGCAGGCCCGCCAGCACGTACCCGAGGAACAGCCAGAAGCCGCTGAGAATGAGCCATATGACGTTCAGGATGGTCTTCACTGGTGGTGACCTGCCATCTTCTCGAGACGGGCGATGCGCTCCGCCATGGGCGGGTGCGTCGAGAACATCTTGGACAGTCCCTGGCCGGGTCGGAACGGGTTCGCGATCATCATGTGGCTCGCGGTCTCGATGCGGGGCTCGGGAGGCAGCGGAAGCTGCTTGGTGCCGAGTTCCAGCTTGCGCAGGGCGCCGGCGAGGGCCAGGGGGTCGCCGGTGAGCTGGGCGCCGGAGGCATCGGCCTCGTACTCGCGGGAGCGGCTGATGGCGAGTTGGATGAGGCTGGCGGCGAGCGGGCCGAGGAGCATGATCAGGAGCATGCCGAGGAGGCCGGGGCCGTCGTCGTCGTTGGAGCGGCCGATGGGGATCAGCCAGGCGAAGTTGACCAGGAACATGATCACGGAGGCGAGGGCGCCGGCGACCGAGGAGATGAGGATGTCCCGGTTGTAGACGTGGCTCAGTTCGTGGCCGATGACGCCGCGCAGTTCACGCTCGTCGAGGAGGCGCAGGATGCCCTCGGTGCAGCACACGGCGGCGTTGCGCGGGTTGCGGCCGGTGGCGAAGGCGTTGGGGGCCTCGGTCGGGGAGATGTAGAGGCGGGGCATGGGCTGCCGGGCCTGGGTGGAGAGCTCGCGGACCATGCGGTAGAGCGCCGGAGCCTCGAATTCGCTCACCGGGCGGGCCCGCATGGCGCGCAGGGCCAGTTTGTCGCTGTTCCAGTACGCGTAGGCGTTGGTGCCGAGCGCGATGAGGACGGCGACGACGAGCCCGGTACGGCCGAAGAAGCTGCCGATGACGATGATGAGCGCGGACAGTCCCCCGAGGAGTACTGCGGTCCTGAGTCCGTTGTGCCGGCGGTGCACGGTACGCCCTCCAAGTCGTGCGGCAGGGGAACCCTTTGCTGGTTGATCTTGCCTCTGATCTGCGGTGCCACCGGTGTCGTGGTGTCACGTCCAGTGGAACCTCCCGTTTTGGACAACGCCAGGCGAGGAGGACAAGTTCCCTTGTGCGGCCGGGGGCATGCGTGGGCCGTCCGGGTGACGGCTCAGAAGAGGGCCGTGTCGGTGAAGCGCAGGACCAGCTGGGGTGCTCCGGAGAGGGCGACGCCGAGGACGGCGGTGAGGGCCAGGGCGGCGGTGAGGGGCGCGGGGACGCGGTGCTTGACGGGTTCGCCCTCGGGGGCGCGGAACAGCAGGGCCGTCCACTGGAGGTAGTAGTACAGGGCGATCACCACATTGACGGCCATGACGACCGCCAGCCACCCCAGGCCCGCGTCGACGGCCGCGGAGAAGACGGTGACCTTGGCGAAGAGGCCGATGATGCCGGGCGGCAGTCCGGCGAGGCACAGAAGGAAGAAGGCCAGGAGGAGGGCGGCCAGGGGATTCTTCGCGTACAGGCCCCGGTAGTCGGTGAGGCGGTTCGCGGCGTTGGTGCGGCCGACCAGGGCGGCAACCGCGAAGGCGCCGAGGTTCACGGCGGCGTACATGAGGGCGTAGGCGACGGTGGAGCCGATCGCGTGGTCGGCGTCGTCGGAGTACGCGGCGGCGGCGATGGGGACGAGGAGGTAGCCGGCCTGGCCGACGGAGGACCAGGCGAGCAGGCGTACGGCGCTGTACGCGCGCGTGGCCTGCTGGCGGAGCGCGCCGAGGTTGCCGACGGTCATGGTGAGGGCGGCCAGTGCCGCGAGGGCGGGTCCCCAGACGTCGGCGTACGAGGGGAAGCCGATGACGGTGACGAGGATGAGGCCGGAGAAGCCGACGGCCTTGCCGACGACCGACAGATAGGCGGCGACGGGGAGGGGAGCGCCGACGTAGGTGTCGGGGACCCAGAAGTGGAAGGGGACGGCGGCGGTCTTGAAGGCGAAGCCGACGAGGGTGAGGACGACGCCGGTCTGCGCGAGGGTGTGCAGTTGTCCGTCGACGTCCTGGATGCGATCGGCGACCTGGGTGAGGTAGAGGGTGCCGGTCGTGGCGTAGACGAAGCTGATGCCGAGGAGGCTGACGGCGGTGGCGGTGACGGAGGACAGGAAGAACTTCAGGGCGGCCTCGGAGGACCTGCGGTCGCCGTGCCGGATGCCGACGAGGGCGAACGCGGGCAGGGAGGCGACCTCCAGGGCGACGACGAGGGTGGCGAGGTCGCGGGAGGCGGGCAGGAGGGCGGCGCCCGCGGCGGAGGACAGCAGGAGGAACCAGAACTCCCCTTCGGGGAGTTGCCTGCGGGCGTCCTTGAGGGCGGTGACCGACAGGAGGGCGGCCAGGAGGGCTCCTCCGAGTACCAGGAACTGGATGACCAGGGTGAAGCGGTCGGCCGTGTAGCTGCACACGCTCGTGTCGCCGGTCAGGCAGAAGGTGGAGCGGCCGCCGTCGAGGAGGGGCAGCAGGAGGGCCGTGGACGCGGCGAGGCCCGCGACGGAGAGCCAGCCGAGGAGCGGCTTTCTCGCGTCGGGCACGAACAGGTCGGTGACGAGGACGACGAGACCGACGACCGCCGCGAGGGTCGGCGGGGCGATCGCGAGCCAGTCGACGGACTGGACCAGCGACGCGGCCAGGGGTTGGGCCGGGGAGCTCATCGGGTGCCTCCTGCGAGGAGCTGCTGCACGGCCGGGTCGGTCAGGCCGAGGAGGGTCTTGGGCCAGAGGCCGGCGACGACGGTGAGGACGACGAGCGGCGTCCAGGCCGCGAACTCGTAGGTGCGGACGTCGGTGAGCCGCGGGAGGTTCTGCGGGGCGGCGCCCATACAGACGCGGCGGACCACGACGAGCAGGTAGGCGGCGGTGAGCAGGGTTCCGAACGCGGCGATCACGGTGAAGGTGACGAAGGCGGGGCGGCTGAGGCCGTCGGCGGGGTCGAAGGCCCCGAACATGGCGAGCATCTCGCCCCAGAATCCGGCGAGGCCCGGCAGGCCGAGCGAGGCGACCGCGGCGAAGGCGAGGAGGCCGCCGAGGCGCGGGGCTCTGCCGTACAGGGCGGCGCCGGTCTCCTCCGCGAGGGTGTCGAGGTCGGTGGTGCCGGTGCGGTCCTTCAGCGCGCCGACCAGGAAGAAGAGGAGGCCGGTGATGAGGCCGTGGGCGATGTTGGCGAAGAGGGCTCCGTTGACGCCGGTCGGGGTGGTGGAGGCGATGCCGAGCAGGACGAAGCCCATGTGGCCGACGGAGGAGTAGGCGATGAGGCGCTTGAGGTCACCCTTGGCGCCCTGCTTGGCGAGGGCCAGGCAGGCCAGGGATCCGTAGATGATCCCGACGACGGCGAGGGCGGCGAGGTAGGGCGCGAAGGTATGGAAGCCGTCGGGTGCGATCGGAAGGAGGATCCGGACGAACCCGTACGTACCCATCTTCAGCAGGACACCGGCGAGGAGGACCGAGCCGACGGTCGGGGCGGCGGTGTGGGCGTCGGGCAGCCAGCTGTGCAGCGGCCACATCGGGGTCTTGACGGCGAGCCCGAGCCCGATCGCCAGAACGGCGATGACCTGCACGGATGTGGTCAGCGGCCGGTCGTTGTCAGTGGCGAGTGCCACCATGTCGAACGTGCCCGCCTTGATTCCGATCAGGAGCAGGCCGAGCAGCATGACCACGGATCCGAGCAGCGTGTACAGGATGAACTTCCACGCCGCCTGGGTCCGGCCCTCGCCGCCCCAGCGGGCGATGAGGAAGTACATCGGGATCAGGACCATCTCGAAGGCGAGGAAGAACAGCAGCAGGTCGAGGACGGCGAAGGTGGCGAGGGTGCCGGACTCGAGGACGAGCAGAAGCGCGACGAACGCCTTCGGGCTCGGGCCCGCGGGCAGGTTGAAGTACGAGTAGAGCGCGCAGAGGAAGGTCAGCAGCGCGGTCAGGACCAGGAGGGGGAGGGAGATGCCGTCGGTGCCGAGGTGGATCCGCACGTCCAGTGCGGGGATCCAGCTGATATCGGTCGTGGCCTGCATCTTCGACGGCTGGTCGTGGTCGAAGCCGAGCGCGAGGACGATCGCGGCGATGAGGACGGCGCCGGTCACGGTGACGCCGTGCCGCAGCACGGCCTGCTCGGGTGACCTGCCCTTCAGCCCGGGCGGGGCGGGCAGGAGAGCGGCGACGGCGCCGAGGAGCGGGCCGACGACGATGAACGCCAGAAGGAACTGCATCACGGACTCGCTGATATCGATCACGCCTGCTCACACTCCCGTGGCGACGAGGAGGGCGGCGACCGCCAGGACGACGGTGCCGGCGAGCAGCGCGCTCACATAGGTCTGGACGTTGCCGGTCTGGGCGCGCCGTACGGCGGTGCCGAGCCAGCGGGGCAGGGTGCCCGCGCCGCGTACGTAGGTGTCGACGACCTCGCGGTCCAGGAACCGTACGAGGCTCGCTCCGGCCTGCACCGGGCGGACGAACAGTGCCGCGTAGACGGCGTCGAGGTGGAAGCCGACGGCGGCGTGGCGGTGCAGCGGGCCGAGCAGGAGTCGTCCGGGGTCGGCCGGGTCGGGGGCGGAGGCGACGCCTCCGTAGGCGGGCGCGTGGGTGGCGATGGCCTCGGCCTCGACCTGTCCGGCGTCGCCCTCGGGGTGGGCGGCGACCGCGCCGAGCGGGACGCGGGCGGCGAGCGCGGTGGTGTGCCGCCAGGCGCCGTAGACGGCCAGGGCGCCGACCAGCGCCGCGCCCGTGCCGAGGACGGAGGTGGTGAGGGTCGGGGCGAGGTCGCGGCCGTCGAACCAGTCGGGGAGCGAGCGGTACGCGAATCCGCCGAGGGCGAGTGAGGGAACGGCGAGCACCCACAGCACGAGGGTCATCGACAGGGGCTGGCGGCCGTGGTCGGGGGCTTCCGTGCCCCGGCCGCGGAAGGCCAGCAGCCACAGGCGGGCCGCGTAGGCGGCGGTCAGGAGGGCGGTGAGCAGGCCGGCGACGAGGACGATCCAGCCCGCGGCGGCGGGGGCGTGCTCGGTGTGGCCGGTGGAGACGTGCTCGGCGGCGCCGAGGACCGACTCCTTGGAGAAGAAGCCGCTGAACGGCGGGATCGCGGCGAGCGCGAGGAGCGCCACGGTCATCGTCCAGAAGGCGTCCGGGACGCGGTCGCGCAGGCCGGTCATGCGGGACATGGCGGCCAGCGAGTTGGTTCCGGCGGCGTGGATGATCACACCGGCGGCGAGGAACAGCAGGGCCTTGAAGGCGCCGTGCGAGAGGAGGTGGAAGACGGCGGCACCGCGGTCGCCGACGGCGAGTGCGCCGGTCATGTAGCCGAGCTGGCCGATCGTCGAGTAGGCCAGGACGCGCTTGATGTCGTCCTGCGCGAGCGCGGCGAGACCCGAGCCGGCCATGGTGACCGCCGCCATCACGGCGAGGACGACCATCGCGGCCTGGGAGGCCTGGAAGACCGGGAGGAGCCGGGCGATGAAGTAGACGCCGGCGGCGACCATCGTCGCGGCGTGGATGAGCGCGGAGACGGGCGTCGGGCCCGCCATCGCGTCCGGGAGCCAGGCGTGCAGCGGGAACTGCGCCGACTTGCCGGCCACGCCCGCCAGGAGCAGAAGGGCGACGACGGTCGGATGGTCGAGCCCGCCGTCGGCGACGACGCCGAGGACCTTCGTGATCTCGAAGGAGCCGGCATCGGCGGCGAGGGCGAACAGGCCGATGAGAAAGGGCACGTCGCCGAGCTTGGTGACCAGAAAGGCCTTGAGGGAGGCGGCGCGGGCCTCGGGGGTCTCCCAGTAGTGGCCGACCAGGAAGTAGGAGCAGATGCCCATGACTTCCCAGCCGACCAGCAGCACGATCAGGTCGCCGGAGTAGACGACCAGGAACATCGCGGAGGTGAAAAGGGAGACGAGGGCCGCGTACGACAGATAGCGCGGGTCCTCGCGGAGGTAGCCGGTCGAGTAGATCTGCACGCAGGAGGCGACGAGGCCGACGAGGACGGCGACGAGGGCGGCGAAGCCGTCGATGTGCAGGGCCAGCTCGATCGGGACTGAGCCGGTGGGGGTGAGTTCGGTGGACGCGACGACGGCCGCGTCCCCGCCCTGGCGTACGGCGACCAGGGCGGCCAGGACGAGGGAGGCGAGGGTCGGCAGGACGGCGAGCGGGCGGACGAAGCCGGGGGCGGTGCGGCCCAGGAGCAGGCCGGCGGCCGCACCGAGGAACGGAAGGAGGGGGACGAGGGCGGCGAGGGTGGTCGTGGTCACGCGGTGGCCTCAGCCTTCTCGCTCCGCCCGGTCGGCTCGGCCGTCGGGGCATCGCTGTCGGGGCCGTCGGCCGGGTGGCTCTCGTGGCCTTCGGCGGTGTCGCGGAGCTTGTCGATGTCCGCGGTGCCGCGGTTGCGGTGGACGGCGAGGACGATGGCCAGGCCGATGCCGATCTCTGCGGCGGCGATGGCGATGGTGAACAGGGTCAGGGCCTGGCCGGAGTGCAGGGTCTCCTCGGCGGCCCTGCTGAGCCAGACGTCGAAGGCGACGAGGTTGAGGTTGACGGCGTTGAGCATCAGCTCGACCGACATCAGGACCAGGATCGCGTTGCGGCGGGCGAGGACGCCGTACAGGCCGGTGCAGAAGAGGAGGGCGGAGAGTACGGCGGGATAGGCGAGGTGCATCAGCGGGCGCCTTCCTGGTCGGAACTCTCTGTGACGTCAGGGGAACTTCCGGTGACCGCCCGGGCGTTCACGGGGGGAGAGCTCGACTCCGCCTTCGCCTTGCGGGACAGGACGATCGCGCCGACCAGGGCGGCGAGGAGGAGGACGGAGAGGGCCTCGAAGGGGAGGACCCAGTTCTGGAAGAGGCTCTCGCCGGTGACCTTCGTCGAGCCCGCGGCGGGGCCGTCGAGGTCGATCCAGGTGGTGCGGAAGGCGTCGACGACGACCCACACCAGGGCGGCCGCGGCGGCGACGGCCACGGTGAGGGCGGCCCAGCGGTTGCCGGAGTCGGCGTCCGGGGAGCGGCCGATGGGAGCCCGCGTCAGCATCAGACCGAACAGAAGGAGGACGACGACGGAACCGACGTAGATGAGGACCTGCACCCAGGCGATGAACTCCGCGGTGAGCAGGAGGTACTCGACGGCCAGGCCGCCGAGGGTGACGACCAGCCACAGGGCCGCGTGGACCAGTTGCCGGGTGGTGACGGTGACGAGGGCGGCGCCGAAGGTGACCAGGCCGACGAGGAGGAAGGCGATCTCGACGCCGGTCGGGGAGAGGAAACCGGGCTGTGCCTGGGCGAGGATCACGCCTGTCCCCCCTGGGGTTCTTCGGGTGCGGCCTGCGGTGCCTGGGCGGCGGCCAGCTTCTCGGCCGTCTTGCGGGCGGCGGCGACCTCCTTCGGCTCCTCCGCGCCGGGGTCGAGGGCGGGCGGGGCCGGCACGGTCCACATCCACTCGCGGAGCTTGTCGCGTTCGTGGGTGAGGTCGCGGATGTCGGTCTCGGCGTACTCGAACTCCGGGGACCAGAACAGGGCGTCGAAAGGACAGACCTCGATGCAGATACCGCAGTACATGCACAGGGAGAAGTCGATGGCGAAGCGGTCGAGGATGTTGCGGCTGCGTTCGCGGCCGCCGGGGGTCGCCGCCGGGACCGTCTCCTTGTGGGAGTCGATGTAGATGCACCAGTCGGGGCACTCACGGGCGCAGAGCATGCAGACCGTGCAGTTCTCCTCGAACAGGCCGATCACTCCCCGGGTGCGGGGCGGGAGGTCGGGCTGGGCGTCCGGGTACTGCTCGGTGACGGTCTTCCTCGTCATCGTGCGGAGGGTGACGGCCAGGCCCTTGGCGAGGCCACTGCCAGGGATGCGGGACCGGGTGGGCTGTGAGGGCTCGGCCATGGTTACCGGATCACCACCTTGACGATGCCGGTGAAGGCGATCTGGGCGAGGGAGAGGGGGACGAGGAGGGTCCAGGAGAGCTTCTGGAGCTGGTCCTCACGCAGACGGGGATAGGTGACGCGCAGCCAGATGACCAGGAAGGCGAGCAGTGCCGTCTTCAGCAGGGTCCAGACCCAGCCGAGGCCGTCGGCGCCCCAGGGGCCGTGCCAGCCGCCCAGGAAGAGCACGGTGGTCAGGCCGCACAGGACGACGATTCCGGCGTACTCGGCGAGGAGGAAGAGAGCGAAGCGGAGGCCGGTGTACTCGGTGTACGCGCCGAAGATGATCTCCGAGTCGGCGACGGGCATGTCGAAGGGGGGCCGCTGGAGCTCGGCGAGGCCGGCGACGAAGAAGACGATCGCGCCGACGATCTGCCAGGGCAGCCACCACCACTCGAAGGCGTCGAGGATGCCGGGGATCGACACCGTCCCGGCCGCCATCGCCACCGAGGCGGCGGCGAGCAGCATCGGGAGTTCGTAGGCGAGGAGCTGGGCGGCGGTGCGCAGACCGCCGAGGAGGGAGAACTTGTTCGCGCTGGCCCAGCCGGCCATGAGGGAGCCGAGGACTCCCACGCCCATCACGGCTAGGACGAAGAACACGCCCGCGTCGATCACCATCCCGACCGCGCCCTCCCCCGGGCCGATCGGGATGGCGAGGAGGACGAGCAGGTAGGGGAGGAGGGCGACGGCGGGGGCGAGCTGGAAGATGCGGCGGTCCGCGCCCGCGGGGACGACGTCCTCCTTCTGCGCGAACTTCACGCCGTCGGCGATGAGCTGGGCCCAGCCGTGGAAGCCGCCGGCGTACATCGGGCCGAGGCGGCCCTGCATGTGGGCCATCACCTTGTGCTCGGTCTGGCCGATGATCAGCGGGAAGGTGAGGAAGACGGCGAAGACGAGCAGGAGTCGCAGGGCGACGTCGAGAGCGTCGTTCACTGCGGGCCTCCTTGGGGGTCCTCGGGGGTGTCGTGGGCGGTGTCGCGGGCAGGGGCGGGCGTCGCGGGGGCGTCCGTACCGGAGGACGGTTTCTCGCCCGATTCCGGCTGCTCGGGGCCGGTCCGGTTCGGCTGCGGCTGCGGCCGCGGGGGTTCCGTCCGCTGTGGCTGCTGGGGTTCGGTCCCCGGCTCCGGCTGTTCGGAGCCGGTCCGCTCCGGCTCCGGCGGCTTGGGTTCCGTCCGCTCCGGCTCCGGCGGCTCGGGTTCCGTCCGCTCCGGCTTCCGCTCCGGATCCGGCTCCGGCTCCGGCTCCGGCTGACGGGATTCGGTCTGCCGCTCCGGCTGCTGAGACTCGGTCTGCCGCTCCGGCTGCTGGGTTTCCGTCCGCTTCGGCTCCGGTTCCTCGAAGGCGGGGCGGGCGTGGTGCCACGGGGCGTCGGAGCTGCGGGGGGACGGGGACCGGCGGCCCTGGGCACCTTGCGGGGCCTCGGCCGGGGGCGCCTCACCCGGGGTGGCCGCCCGCTGGGAGGCCGAGCCCTCCGAGGCGCTGCGCGCACGACGCGGGCCTGCCGGAGCCGGCGTTCCCGAAGCCGCCGCCTCGGAAGCCGCCGCCTCGGGAGCAGCCGTCTCGGACGCCGCCGTTCGCGGGGCCTCCGGCTCCTCCGGTGACGTGGCTCGGGTTCGCTGGGAAGCCGATCCCCCGCTCGCGCTGCGGGAGCGGCGCGGTCCGGCCGTGGCCGGAGCGGGCGCCGAACCTGTGCCAGGCGCCGAACCCGTGCCAGGCGCCGAACCCGTGCCAGGCGCCGAACCCGTGCCGGGCGCTGTACCCGTGGGGGGCGTGGACTCGTCGGTCGGCGCGGTCGGGGAGACGTCCGCCGCCTGGCTGACCGAGCCCTCGGCCGCTGTGCGCGAGCGGCGTACCGGGCGCTCCCCCGCGGCCCGTGCCGGACGTTCGCCGGTCGCCGCGCGGGCCGGACGTTCGCCGGCGGCCCGCGCCGGGCGTTCCCCGGCCGTGCGGCCCGCCGCCGCGCCCCGCGCCGGGCGGGCCGGGGCGGGCGGGAGCTGGCCCTTGAGGGGCCCCCACTCGTTCGGGTCGGGGACGCCCGGGGGAAGCATCTGGCGGCGCTTGGGGCCGCCGTGCTCGGATTCACCGGGTTCCTTGGCGCCGGGCCAGGCCTTGGCGACACGGGCCGCGAGGACGAAGTCCTTGCGCAGAGGGTGGCCCTCGAAGCCGTCCGGCAGGAGGAGGTGGTCCAGGGCGGGGTGGCCCTCGAAGACGACGCCGAACATCTCGTGCGTCTCGCGTTCGTGCCAGGCGGCGCCCGCGTAGACGTCGACGGCGGAGGGGAGCGTCGGGGCCTCGTGCGGGATCGTCGTGCGCACCAGCAGTCGGCGGACCGGTGACAGGGCGACGACGTGGGCGGCGACGCGGAAGCCGGTGCCCGGTTCGTCGACGGCGCTCAGCCAGTCGAAGTAGGTGCAGCCGAGGCGGTCGCGGGCCGTTTCGAGAGCCGTGGTCCAGGAGGCCGCGGGGACGTCGACGGTCAGGACGTCGTAGGCCTCCTCGGCCGTGGCGTCGGGGCCGAAGAGTTCCTCGGCGGGGGTGGGCAGCCAGCCGACCGCGGTCATCGACCCGCCTCCCCCGAGGCGGTGTTCCCGGAGGCGGTCTCCTCCGAGGCAGTGCTGTCCGAGGCAGTGCTGTCCGAGGCGCTGCTGTCCGAGGCGGTGACCCCCGGCGCGACGGCCGGTGGCGGCACCAGCCCGCTCTGCAGCGCGGCGGCCGACGGGCGGGACGTTCCGGAGGCGTAGCGCTCCCCGAGCGACTCGCGCGCGATCTTCTCCTGGAGCTTGAGGATTCCCTGGAGCAGCGCCTCGGGGCGGGGCGGGCAGCCGGGGACGTAGACGTCCACGGGGATGATCTGGTCGACGCCCTTGGTGACGGAGTAGGAGTCCCAGTAGGGGCCGCCGCAGTTGCTGCACGCGCCGAAGGAGATGACGTACTTCGGCTCGGGCATCTGCTCGTAGAGGCGCTTGACGGCCGGGGCCATCTTGTCGGTGACCGTGCCCGAGACGACCATGAGGTCGGCCTGGCGCGGGCCGGGCGCGAAGGGGATGACGCCCAGGCGGATGAAGTCGTGGCGCGCCATCGACGCGGCGATGAACTCGATGGCGCAGCAGGCGAGGCCGAAGTTGAAGACCCAGAGGGAGTAGCGGCGGCCCCAGTTGAGGACGACCTTCATCGGCTCGGGGGCGAGGCGGGCGAGGGCGCCCAGCCGCTTCGGCTCCGGGAGCAGTACGGGTTCCGAGGGGGTCACGTCCATGCCAGGACGCCCTTCTTGTATGCGTAGAGCAGGCCCACGGCGAGGAAGCCGAGGAAGATGAACATCTCCACCAGGGTGGTCGCGCCGTAACCGGGGGCGGCGAAGACGGTCGCCCAGGGGAAGAGGAAGATCGAGTCGATCGCGAAGATCACGTAGAGGAAGGCGTAGACGTAGTAGCGGACCTGGGTGTGGGCCCAGCCCTCGCCGACAGGGTCGACGCCGCACTCGTAGGTCAGGAGTTTCTCGGGGGTGGGGACCACGGGGCGCAGCAGGCGGCCCGCGCCGAAGGCGACCGCGACGAACAGCACGCCGACAGCGGCGAGGAGTCCGACGACCGCGTAGGAGTGGAAGTAGTCCGACGCGACCACGATCGTCGGGTCCTTCAACGTTGCGTGCGACGTCTGCGGCACCGTCCGTCCCTCGCTCCCCGACCTCGGCCTTGTTCGACGATCTGTACGCACGGGAGTCTAGGGCCTGATAAAGGCACGGTAAGCAGCCCGTCACGCTTGGGGCAACGGGGGTGGGGTTTTCCCCCGGGCCACGGAGGCGGCGTACTCCATGGCGCGGGGGCGCGGCGCGCGGCACGCTAGCCCATATGACCGCATCCAAGCCCGCCCACGGGCCCGGACCCCAGCCTGCCCCCGGGGCCGGCCCCCGACCCGTTCAGGGAGCCGGGTACCAGCCCGCGCCGAGAGGCGCGCACCAGCCAGTTCCCACGAGCGGGTACCGAGCGGCGCCGCCGCCCCCGGTCACGCCCCCTGCCCCGGTCACGCCGCCGTCTCGAACCGCGGTCACGCCCCCGGCCCCGGCCCCCGCCGCGCCATCGCCCCTCAGAGGCGGACGGCGGCCCGCCGTGCCGGTCACCGGACGGGGAGCGGACGGGGCCGGGCAGGACCCCCTGCCGCCGGCCCGCCTCGCCTACGCCGCGCAGACGTGGAAGGAGATCGCGCACCTCCTGGCGAACCTGCCGATGTCGCTCTTCGGGTTCACCTATGTGATGACGGTGTTGTTCACCGGCGCCACGTTGACCCTGACGGTGGTCGGGCTGCCGTTGCTCGCGCTGGGCCTGCTGGGGGCGCGGCTGATCGGCCGGTTCGAGCGCGGGCGGGCGCGGCTGCTGCTCGGGGTGCGGATCGACGAGCCGAGCCCGCTGCCGTTGCGCCGGGCGGGCAACGTGTTCCAGGGGATGTGGCTGGCGCTGAAGGACCCGGTGGCCTGGCGGACGGTCCTGTACGACTTCATCCGGCTGCCGTGGGGCATCGTCACGTTCACGGTCGTGCTCACCTCGCTGTTCGTCCTGTGGCCGGTGCTGCCGTTCATCGCGCGCGGGCTGAGCAACGCGGACCGGGCGATGGTGCGGGCTCTGCTGTGCCCGTCCGACGAGCTGGAGCGGCGGATCGCCGAGCTGGAGTCCGACCGGGGCGTCGTGGTCGACACGGCCGCGGCCGACCTGCGGCGCATCGAGCGCGATCTGCACGACGGGGCGCAGGCCCGGCTCGTCAACCTGGCGATGGGGCTGGGTCTGGCCAAGGAGAAGCTGCTGGAGGACCCCGACGCTGCCTCGGCGATGGTCGAGGAGGCGCACGGCGAGGTGAAGCTGGCGCTGCAGGAGCTGCGGGACCTGGCGCGGGGCATCCACCCGGCCGTCCTGACCGACCGTGGCCTGGACGCCGCGCTGTCGTCGGTCGCCTCGCGGTGCACGGTGCCGGTGACGGTGACGGCCGACCTGCCGTCGAGGCCGGCGCCGGCCATCGAGGGCATCGCCTACTTCACCGTCTCGGAGCTGCTGCAGAACGTCAGCAAGCACAGCGGGGCGCGGTCGGCGTCCGTGGACGTCTGGCGAGTGGAGGACCGGCTGCTCATCCAGGTGTGGGACGACGGCGGGGGCGGGGCGCGGCTCGACGGCGGTACGGGCATGCGGGGGCTGGCGGAGCGGCTGGACGCCGTGGACGGGTTGTTCGTCGTGGACTCCCCGCCGGGCGGTCCGACGACGGTGACCGCGGAGCTGCCCTGGCGGGACCGGACCGAGGGGCCGTAGCGGCTGCGGGGACGCACGGGGTAGGGAAAACCCCCCTCCCAAGAGGCCGACGGCCTCCATGGC
Organism: Streptomyces sp. NPDC052016; assembly: GCF_044548445.1. NCBI lineage: Bacteria > Bacillati > Actinomycetota > Actinomycetes > Kitasatosporales > Streptomycetaceae > Streptomyces > Streptomyces sp. NPDC052016. The sequence goes on along the minus strand of NZ_JBIUBX010000047.1, from coordinate 14,917 downwards.
CCGCCGGCCCGCCGCCCAGGAGGGTGGAGGTACGGGACGACCTCTGCGGACGAGACGAGTAGAACGGACGAGCCGATGGCCACGCAGTACGGCGGATACAGCGATCACGGCGAGTACAGCCGGTACGGGGATCACGCGCGGTACACGGACGGGCGCAGCACCGGTCGCGGGGAGCGCCGGCCCCGGCTGCCGCTCGCGCTGCGTGCGCCGGTCGAGGCACGGGCCTGGCGCGAGTTCGCCTATGTGCTGCTGAGCCTGCCGATCAGCATCGTGCTGTTCACGTTCGCGGTGACGATGCTGTCGCTGGGGGCGGGCCTGCTGGTGACGTTCCTCGGCATTCCGGTGCTGGCGGCGGGGCTGGCCGGGTGCCGGGGCTTCGGGTCGCTGGAGCGGACGCGGGCGCGGGCGCTGCTCGGCCTGGAGGTGGCCCCGCCCGAGCCGCTGCGCCCGCGTGGGAAGGGCGCGCTGTCGTGGATGGGCGCGGTGCTCAGGAGCGGCACGTCCTGGCGGCACGTGCTGTACGCGGTGCTGCACCTGCCGTGGGCGGTGTTCTCCTTCGCCGTCTCGGTCGCCTTCTGGTCGTACGGCTGGGCGATGCTGACGTATCCGCTGTGGTTCTGGGTCTTCCCGACGTACGGCGGGCAGGGCGGGCTCCAGCTGTACGGGGACGAGCAGCACCGGATCTACCTCGACAACCCGTTCGAGATCACGGTGACCGCGTTGGTGGGGCTGTTGTTCACGCTGGCCACGCCGTGGATCGTGCGGGCGCTGACGACGGTGGACCGGGTGCTGGTGCACGGGCTGCTCGGACCGTCGCGGCTGGCGTCGCGGGTGGTGGAGCTGGAGTCGGACCGGGGGGTCGTGGTGGACACCGCGGCGGCCGACCTGCGGCGCATCGAGCGGGATCTGCACGACGGGGCGCAGGCGCGGCTGGTGGCGCTGGCGATGGATCTGGGGCTGGCGAAGGAGAAGCTGCGCGAGGACCCGCGGGCGGCGGCGCGGATGGTGGACGAGGCGCACGGTGAGGTGAAGACGGCGCTGCAGGAGCTGCGGGACCTGGCGCGGGGCATCCACCCGGCCGTCCTGACCGACCGGGGCCTGGACGCGGCGCTGTCGGCGGTCGCCTCCCGGTGCACGGTGCCGGTCCAGGTGGAGGTCGACCTCACGGAACGGCCGGCGCCGGCCATCGAGGGCATCGCCTACTTCACCGTCTCGGAGCTGCTGCAGAACGTCAGCAAGCACAGCGGGGCGCGGTCGGCCTCCGTGGACGTGTGGCGGGTGGAGAACCGGCTGATGGTCCAGGTCGTCGACGACGGCGTGGGCGGCGCGGACGCCTCCGCCGGGTCGGGGCTGGCCGGGCTTGCGGGGCGGCTGGACGCGGTGGACGGGATTCTGGTGGTGGACTCGCCGGCGGGGGGCCCGACGCGGGTCACGGCGGAGTTGCCCTGGCGGGCGTAGGGGCGGGGTGACAGGGGCTCGGCGTATCGGGCGGTGGGGGTCTCGTCCCACCGCCCTCGGGCTGCCCGCCCACCTAGGGGTTACGCAAGGGTTTCCACAGCGCCCTCGGGCTGCCCGTCCGCCAGAGGGTGGGCAGGGGGTTCCGCCCCCTGCGGCCCGAACCGTGCCCCGCCGGCCCTGGAGGGTGCCCCGCCGGCCCCCGACCGTGCCCCGACCGGCCTCCTGACCCTCCCGACAGACCGGAACCCCTCGTTCGCGGGGCGCGCCCCCGCCGTTTGCTGGGATGCTGGGGCTGTTGGACCAGACGGGCGGGCAGGGCGTGGGCTGGGGGGCCGGAGATCGTGGAGGACAGGGTGCGGGTGGTCATCGCCGAGGATTCGGTGCTGTTGCGGGAGGGGCTGACCCGGTTGCTGACCGACCGGGGGCACGACGTCGTGGCAGGGGTCGGGGACGCAGAGGCGCTGGTGAAGACGATCACCGAGCTGGACGCGGAGGGGTCGCTGCCCGACGTCGTGGTCGCCGATGTGCGGATGCCGCCGACGCACACCGACGAGGGCGTGCGGGCCGCCGTACAGCTGCGCAGGGCGCATCCGGGGCTGGGGGTGCTCGTGCTGTCGCAGTACGTGGAGGAGAGGTACGCCACCGAGCTGCTCGCCGGTTCCAGCCGTGGCGTGGGCTATCTGCTCAAGGACCGGGTGGCCGAGGTGCGGGAGTTCGTGGACGCGGTGGTGCGGGTCGCCGAGGGCGGTACGGCCCTGGACCCCGAGGTGGTCGCCCAGCTGCTCGGGCGCAGCCGTAAGCAGGACGTGCTCGCGGGGCTGACGCCGCGGGAGCGGGAGGTCCTGGGGCTGATGGCCGAGGGGCGGACGAACTCGGCGATCGCCCGGCAGCTCGTGGTGAGCGACGGAGCGGTCGAGAAGCACGTCAGCAACATCTTCCTCAAGCTCGGCCTGTCTCCGAGCGACGGGGACCACCGCCGTGTGCTGGCGGTCCTCACCTACCTCAATTCATGACGTGAGGGCACTCAGCCCGCGGCAGGGGGCCGACCGGATCCGCGCGTGAGCGCGTCACCCGGTCGGCGTATCGCGGGAGAACCGGCGCGTGGGCCGGTGCGTCTTCCGGTACGGCGCCGGAGGGCGGGAAATCATGACAAGTCAGGGCGCTGAACCGTCTCACGGACGTGTCCGCCATGTGAATGGCCACCGGAAGGCGCCCCCTACGGTCGTAGGGTTGATCCAGGGAGGCCTTCACGGAGGCCGCTCCCGGACAGCCACCTCGAGGGAGGTCCAGTTCAGTGACCAGTCAGGTCAGCAGCCCAGCGGAACAGGCCGACGGAACCGTCGTAGGAGAGCAGCGCAAACCGGGCGGGACGAAGGATGTCCGCCGTCTCGACCGGGTGATCATCAGGTTCGCGGGGGACTCGGGTGACGGTATGCAGCTCACCGGCGACCGCTTCACCTCCGAGACGGCGTCCTTCGGCAACGACCTGTCGACCTTGCCGAACTTCCCCGCCGAGATCCGCGCGCCCGCCGGCACCCTCCCCGGCGTCTCCTCGTTCCAGCTGCACTTCGCCGACCACGACATCCTCACCCCGGGTGACGCGCCCAACGTGCTGGTGGCGATGAACCCGGCCGCGCTGAAGGCCAACATCGGCGATCTGCCGCGCGGAGCGGAGATCATCGTCAACACGGACGAGTTCACCAAGCGGGCGATGCAGAAAGTGGGATACGACAGCTCACCGCTGGAGGACGGGTCGCTCGACGGCTACCAACTCCATCCGGTGCCGCTGACGACACTCACCGTCGAGGCCCTGAAGGATTTCGACCTCACCCGCAAGGAGGCCGAGCGCAGCAAGAACATGTTCGCGCTCGGCCTCTTGTCATGGATGTACCACCGTCCGACGGAGGGCACGGAGAAGTTCCTGCGGTCGAAGTTCGCGAAGAAGCCGGACATCGCGGCCGCCAACATCGCCGCCTTCCGGGCCGGCTGGAACTTCGGCGAGACGACCGAGGACTTCGCGGTCAGCTACGAGGTGGCGCCGGCGGTCAAGGCCTTCCCGGTCGGCACCTACCGCAACATCTCCGGCAACCTGGCCCTGGCGTACGGCCTGGTCACCGCTTCCCGTCAGGCGGATCTGCCGCTCTTCCTGGGCTCGTACCCGATCACCCCGGCCTCCGACATCCTGCACGAGCTGAGCAAGCACAAGAACTTCGGTGTGCGGACCTTCCAGGCCGAGGACGAGATCGCGGGCATCGGGGCGGCGCTGGGGGCCGCCTTCGGCGGATCGCTCGCCGTGACCACGACGAGCGGCCCGGGAGTGGCGCTGAAGTCCGAGACCATCGGACTCGCCGTCTCCCTGGAGCTGCCGCTGCTGGTGGTGGACATCCAGCGCGGCGGGCCGTCCACCGGTCTGCCGACCAAGACGGAGCAGGCCGATCTGCTCCAGGCGATGTTCGGGCGCAACGGCGAGGCGCCGGTCCCGATCGTCGCCCCGTGCACCCCGGCCGACTGCTTCGACGCGGCCCTGGAGGCCGCCCGGATCGCGCTCACCTACCGCACCCCGGTGATGCTGCTGTCCGACGGCTACCTCGCCAACGGCTCCGAGCCCTGGCGGATCCCGGAGCCGGACGAGCTCCCGGACCTGACCGTGCAGTTCGCGCAGGGCCCCAACCACACCCTGGAGGACGGCACCGAGGTCTTCTGGCCGTACAAGCGCGATCCGCAGACCCTGGCCCGGCCGTGGGCGCTCCCGGGCACGCCGGGTCTGGAGCACCGCATCGGCGGCATCGAGAAGGAGGACGGCACGGGCAACATCTCGTACGCCCCCGCCAACCACGACTTCATGGTCCGCACCCGCCAGGCGAAGGTCGACGGCATCGACGTCCCGGACGTGGAGGTCGACGACCCGCACGAGGCGAGAACCCTGGTGCTGGGCTGGGGCTCGACGTACGGGCCGATCACCGCGGCCGTGCGGCGGCTGCGGGCGGCCGGAGAGAGCATCGCGCAGGCCCACCTGCGGCATCTGAACCCGTTCCCGAAGAACCTGGGCGCGGTGCTGAAGGCCTACGACAAGGTCGTGATCCCCGAGATGAACCTCGGCCAGCTCGCCACCCTGATCCGGGCGAGGTATCTGGTCGACGCGCACTCGTACAACCAGGTCAACGGCATGCCGTTCAAGGCGGAACAGCTCGCCTCGGCGCTCAAGGAGGCCATCGATGGCTGAGACGTCCACGGAACGCACGGGCACGATCGAGGCGCTCTCGCTCGTCCCCAAGGCCGAGGCGCGCCAGTCCATGAAGGACTTCAAGTCCGATCAGGAAGTGCGCTGGTGCCCCGGCTGCGGTGACTACGCGATCCTGGCGGCCGTCCAGGGCTTCATGCCGGAGCTGGGCCTGGCCAGGGAGAACATCGTCTTCGTCTCGGGCATCGGCTGCTCCTCGCGCTTCCCGTACTACATGAACACCTACGGCATGCACTCCATCCACGGCCGGGCGCCCGCGATCGCGACGGGCCTGGCGGCCTCGCGCCGGGACCTGAGCGTGTGGGTGGTGACGGGTGACGGCGACGCGTTGTCCATCGGTGGCAACCACCTGATCCACGCGCTGCGCCGCAACGTCAACCTGAAGATCCTGCTGTTCAACAACCGGATCTACGGGCTGACCAAGGGCCAGTACTCGCCCACCTCCGAGGTCGGCAAGATCACCAAGTCGACGCCGATGGGTTCGCTGGACGCGCCCTTCAACCCGGTGTCGCTGGCGATCGGCGCGGAGGCGTCGTTCGTGGCGCGGACGGTCGACTCCGACCGCAAGCATCTGACGGAGGTGCTGCGCCAGGCCGCCGCCCACCCGGGGACGGCGCTGATCGAGATCTACCAGAACTGCAACATCTTCAACGACGGCGCCTTCGACGCGCTGAAGGACAAGCAGTCGGCCGAGGAGGCGGTGATCCGGCTGGAGCACGGCCGGCCGATCCGTTTCGGCGCCGACCGGTCGAAGGGGGTCGTCCGCGACCGGGCCACCGGTGATCTGAAGGTCGTCGCCGTGACGCCGGAGAACGAGGCGGACATCCTGGTCCACGACGTGCACTCCGCGTCCCCGACCACCGCCTTCGCCCTCTCCCGGCTGGCCGACCCGGACACCCTGCACAACACGCCGGTCGGTGTCTTCCGCGCCGTGGAGCGGCCGGTCTACGACACGCAGATGGCCGAGCAGCTTGACACCGCGATCGAGCAGCGCGGCAAGGGCGACCTGGCGGCGCTGCTGGCCGGCGGGGACACCTGGACGGTCGTCGGCTGAGACCGGCCGGACCGACGGCGGTTCACGAGGCCCGGGAGCGGATCTCCCGGGCCTCGTCGTAGGTCCGGCGCGCCTGCTCCACGTCGTCCAGTCGCTCCTCGGTCCACGCGGCGAGGCTCCGCACCTGCTGTGCGGCCTCGCGGCCGAGGCCGGTGAGGGAGTAGTCGACGCGCGGCGGGATCACGGGTTTGGCGTCGCGGTGGACCAGGCCGTCGCGCTCGAGGGTCTGGAGGGTCTGGGTGAGCATCTTCTCGCTGACGACCCGGCCGCCCCACCGGCTGATCGCCCTGCGCAGCTCGCTGAAGCGGTGGGGACGGTCGAGCAGCTCGATGAGGACGAGGACGCCCCAGCGGCTGGTGACGTGCTCGAGGAGAAGACGGTGGGGGCACATCGCCTCACCGTCGCCGGCGGTTCCCGCGCCCTGGTTGCTTACGGCCATGCCAGTACCTTACTTCAAAGTGGGTACTTTCGATGAGTTAGCGCTTCTCCTAGGGTTAGTGTCAACGCACCCCACAAGGAGTTACGCACCATGAGCATCGTCGTCACCGGAGCCACCGGAAAACTCGGCCGCCACGTCGTGGAGCAGTTGCTGGAGAAGGTCCCCGCGGAGCAGATCACCGCTGTCGTGCGCGACGAGGCGAAGGCCGCCGACCTCGCGGCCCGCGGCGTGAAGCTCGCGGTCGCCGACTACAACGCCCCCGACACCTTCGACGGCCTCTTCGCCGCCGGCGACAGGGTCCTGCTGATCTCGGGCAACGAGTTCGACAAGGGCCGCCCGCGGCAGCACCAGGTCGTCATCGACGCGGCGAAGGCGGCCGGCGTGGCCCTGCTGGCGTACACCAGCGCCCCCGGCACGCTGACCGCCGCGCTGGCCGACGACCACCGCGCCACCGAGAAGGCGCTGCTCGCCTCCGGCCTGCCGTACACGCTGCTGCGCAACGGCTGGTACCACGAGAACTACACCGAGCAGCTCGCCCCGGTGCTCGAGCACGGCGCGGTCGTCCAGGCCGCCGGCGAGGGCCGCGTCTCCTCCGCCTCCCGCGCGGACTACGCGGCCGCCGCGGCTGCCGTCCTGACCGGCGAGGGCCACGAGAACAAGACGTACGAGCTGGGCGGCGACGAGGCGTGGAGCTTCGCCGAGTACGCGGCCGAGCTGAGCCGGCAGACCGGCACGGAGATCGCCTACAACGCGGTCCCGGTCGAGACCTACCAGGGCATCCTCACGGGCGCCGGCGTGCCCGCGCCGCTCGCGGGAATCATCGCCGGCGTGGAGGCGTCGATCGAGAAGGGCGAGCTGGTCGTCTCCGGCGGTGACCTGTCCCGCCTGGCGGGCCGCCCCACGACCCCGCTGGCCGAGGCGATCACGGCCGCCCTCAAGGGCTGATCGGCACGCGCCGCCGGGACTGATCGGCGCAGGCCCGGGCGCACATGCGTCACCCACCCCCGCCTGTCATGACCGTATGGCGATACGGGCATGACAGGCGGGGGTGTGCGGCGTTACCTTCGTGCACGCATGCCTGTGATGGAAGGACATGCCTGTCGTGAGAAGGAGGGCCCGTGGGCGGGACGTCGAAGGGTGAGGGCCGGATAGGCATGCTGAACGGCTTCGCGGCCTACGGGATGTGGGGTCTCGTCCCGCTGTTCTGGCCCCTGCTCAAGCCCGCCGGCGCCGTGGAGATCCTCGCCCACCGCATGGTGTGGTCCCTCGTCTTCGTCGCCGCCGCGCTGGTCGTCGTGCGGCGCTGGGCCTGGGCGGGTGAGCTCCTGCGGCAGCCGCGCCGGCTCGGGCTGGTCGCGATCGCCGCCGCCGTCATCACCGTCAACTGGGGCGTCTACATCTGGGCGGTGAACAGCGGACACGTGGTCGAGGCCTCCCTCGGCTACTTCATCAACCCGCTGGTCACCATCGCCATGGGCGTGCTGATCCTGAAGGAACGGCTGCGGCCCGTGCAGTGGGCGGCGGTCGGCGTCGCCGTCGCCGCCGTGCTGATCCTCACCGTCGCCTACGGCCGCCCGCCGTGGATCTCCCTGATCCTCGCGTTCTCCTTCGCCACCTACGGACTGGTGAAGAAGAAGGTCAACCTGGGCGGGGTCGAGTCGCTGGCCGCCGAGACCGCGATCCAGTTCCTGCCCGCGCTCGGCTACCTGGTGTGGCTCTCCGCCGACGGCGGCTCCACCTTCACCGGCGAGGGCGCCGGGCACGCCGTCCTGCTCGCCTCGACCGGCATCGTGACCGCACTCCCCCTCGTCTGCTTCGGCGCCGCCGCCATCCGCGTCCCCCTGTCCACACTGGGCCTGCTGCAGTACCTGGCGCCGGTCTTCCAGTTCCTGCTCGGCGTCCTGTACTTCCACGAGGCGATGCCGGCCGAGCGCTGGGCCGGCTTCTCACTGGTGTGGCTGGCGTTGACGCTGCTGACGTGGGACGCCCTGCGGACGGCGCGACGCGCGAGGGCGAGGATCGCGGGCTCCGCGGCGCGCGCCCGGGACATCACCGCGCCCACGCCGAAGCGGGAGCCGACGGCTGTGGCGACGTCCGACGCCGTGGACGCGCAGGCGTAGCCGGGCGCAGCCGCCGCTGCGGCCGCAGGCGGGGGTTCGCGGCCAGGAGCGCTGCTCCGGGCCACCCCCTCGACGGCACGCGCGGCTGCGCTCCCGGTGCGACGGGCACGGGCTTGCTGTCGACCGTCGCCCGCGACGCCGTCGACCTCTTCGGCGGGCCTTGCGCCGACCGCATCAGCGAGTACGGCCGACCGCATCAGCGAGTACGGGGATGCCGCTGGAGCGCACGGTCGTGGGCGCGGTCCCCGGTGAGCGGGGAAGAGCGCGTCGCGGAAGCCCCGGGCGTGCCGCGGCTCGCGCGTCGAGACGGTGCGGTCCGGTCCCTTAGGCAGCCGGCCGCCGGCTGCGGGCGGCCCGGGCGACCAGGCCGGCGGGCTCGTGCGGCACCTCCTAGCGGGCGAAGGGGCCCGGGCCGCCCGCCGTCGGCAGCTCCGGGCAGAAGAGGGAGCCCGGGTCCAAGCGGCAGGCTTGACGTCACAGGGGGTCAGGGTCAGGCCGGGCGACTGTTCCGGCGTTTCCGTTGCACGCCCACTCATGTGACCAATAGGAGTGGTCACATGACGGAACATTCAACCGAGGCACTCGCGCCCGTGCACTGGAAAATCGTCGTCGACAGCGTCGACCCGCACGCCCAGGCCGACTTCTGGGCCGCCGCGCTGCACTACGAGGTCGAGGACAACAGCGCGCTCATCGAGCGGCTGCTGGAAGGGGGCGCGCTGCCGGGCGGGGCGACGGTGGAGTTCCACGGCCGGCCCGCCTTCCGGGACCTGATCGCCGTACGGCATCCCGAGGACCCGTTCGACAAGGACAGCGGGACCGGGCTGGGGCGGCGGCTGCTGTTCCAGCGGGTGCCGGAGGCGAAGACGGTCAAGAACCGGCTCCACCTCGACCTGCACCCCGGTGACGGGCGGCGCGCGGGCGAGGTCGAGCGCCTGACGGCCCTGGGGGCGAGCCTGCTGCGGGAGGTGAAGGAACCGTCCGGGGAGTGGGTGGTGATGGCGGACCCGGAGGGCAACGAGTTCTGCGTGCACTGAGCGGCACACCCGGACGACCGGACGGCCGGACCGCCTGAACTGCCTGTCCATTTACGGCCCTTGACGGAGAGTTGGCCACAGCTTCACGATCCAGGCACCCCATTCACTGTGGGTTCTCTGTGGCCACCCCATGGGAACCCCCCTGGAACTCGGAGCCCCCCACCATGAAGCTCTCCGTCTCCGGGCGGGCGACGGCGGCCGCCGTGGTCGCCGCCGCCACGCTGCTCACCACCGGATCCACAGCCGGCGCGGCGCCCGCCCCCGAGCCCGTCGCGATCGCCGCCGCCCCCGACATCCCGCTGGCCGGCGTCAAGGCTCACCTGACCCAGCTGCAGTCCATCGCCACAGCCAACGGCGGCAACCGCGCCCACGGCCGCTCCGGCTACAAGGCCTCCCTCGACTACGTGAAGGCGAAGCTGGACGCCGCCGGATTCACCACCACCGTCCAGCAGTTCACCGCCTCCGGCCGCGTCGGCTACAACCTGATCGCCGACTGGCCCGGCGGGGACGCCAACCAGGTCGTCATGGCCGGCTCGCACCTCGACAGCGTCAGCTCCGGCGCCGGCATCAACGACAACGGCACCGGGTCGGCGGCCGTCCTGGAGGCCGCGCTGGCCGTGGCCCGCACCGGCTACCAGCCCACCAAGCACCTGCGTTTCGCCTGGTGGGGCGCGGAGGAACTCGGCCTGGTCGGCTCGCGGTACTACGTCAACAGTCTCTCCGCCGCGAACCGCGCCCGCATCAGCGGGTACCTCAACTTCGACATGATCGGCTCGCCGAATCCCGGCTACTTCGTCTACGACGACGACCCGGCCATCGAGAAGACCTTCAAGGACTACTTCACCGGCCTCGGCGTCCCGACCGAGATCGAGACCGAGGGCGACGGCCGTTCCGACCACGCCCCCTTCAAGAGCGCGGGTGTCCCGGTGGGCGGTCTGTTCACGGGCGCCAGCCGTGCCAAGACCGCGGCGCAGGCCGCCAAGTGGGGCGGTACGGCCGGGCAGGCCTTCGACCGCTGCTACCACTCGTCCTGCGACACCACGGCCAACGTCAACGACACCGCGCTGAACCGCAACGCGGACGCCCTCGCGCACGCGGTGTGGACGCTGTCGGCATAGCCCGAGTCCACGGCCTGCGGGTCAACCCCTCGCGTTCGCGCCCGAGTTCCGGGCCCGCTCGGCCAGCCGGAGCATGCGGGCGCGCGCGGACTCCAACTGCTCGAGGTCCTCGGCGGCCGGCCCCTCCTCGGTGGTCAGCTCCGTCCACAGCGCGAGCAGTTCGGTTCCGAGGTTGAGGCCCTGCAAGGGGTCGCGTACGGCACGCCAGGCCGCAGCCGCGCTCTGGACGTTGCCGTACGCGGCCTCCGCGTCGCGGGTGCGGCGGCGGATCCTGGCCAGGTCGAGGGAGAGGTGGAAGGAGCGGAGCGGGTCACCGGCCAAGTAGGCGATGTACGCGGTGAGTTCGCGCAGCCTGAGCACTTCGGCGTGCTCCGGCCCCAGCGTCCCCGAGGCCTCCGCCACGGTCCGCTCCGCGAGCGCCGCCGCCGCGTCTATCCGGCCCGCCCGCACGGCCTCGTTGATCTGCGCCAACGGTTCTCCGAGGAGGGCGGGAGCACCGCCGTCGCCCGGAACCGTGCGGGGGTCGTCCCCGAGCACGGCCTCCGCCACGGCGTCGAAACCACGGGCGGGGGTGGGTTTGGGGTCGGGGTCGAGGTGGAGGTCGGCGGAGACGACGGGAACGGGTTCGATGAGGGGGGCGGGGGCGTGGCTCAGGCCGGCTTCGGAGGCCGGGATGGGTTCGGGAGCCGGGATCGGCTCGGGGCCGGGGATCGGCTCGGGAGCCGGGAGCGCCTCGGAGCCCGCGAGCGCCTCCGGGCCCGGGCCCCCCTCGGGGCCCGGAATCGGCTCGGGGGCCGGGACCGGATTCCCGGCCGGGTGGAGGACGGATTCCGGGCTCGGCGGGGCGTCCATCGTGGGAGGCGGACCGAAGACGCCCGTCGGGGCGGTGACCGTGCCGGCGGCCGGGATGCCGTCCCGCGGCTGCGGCTGCGGGACCGCGCGCAACGCGAAGGTGGGAGCTGTCTCCCGCCCCGGTTCCGGCACGGATCGCAGCAGGTGGGTGGGCTTGTCCTGCCCGGACGGACCGGACTGCGCGGACGGACCGGACTGCGCGGGAACTTCCTGCTGGAGGATCTCGTGCTGAGAGGTCTCCTGCGGGATGGTTTCCTGCGCGGGTCGTACGCGCAGCGGCTCCCCCGTGAAGTGGCTGGAACCGTCCGGCTCGACGCGCAGGGGGACGACGTAGCCGATGCGCTCGTCGTGGATCGTGGCGGCGACCGGATGCCCGGCGGCGAGGGCGATGCGGTGGAGGTGGCCGAGGACGGCGTGCTGGACCTCCTGGCCGTCGGCCGCGACGACGGGCACGCCGCCGATCGTCGCGGGCCCGCCCCCGGGAACCCGCACGTCGAGCGGGGCCGCCATGGCGGCCGGACGCCCGGCGTGCTGCTGTTCCCGCTTCTTCTCGCGGCTGAGTCGCGACATCGCTTCCCTCACTCGAACACGTCTCCCGTGCACGTACCTCGTGCTCATAACCCGTGCACGCACACGTACACGTACTGTTGAGTCTCTCCGCTCGCTCCCTGTCCTCGCGTCACCACGGCGTCACAGCCTCGTTCCAACGGGCGGCCGTCGGCACCGGGAAAACCGGGCAGAACAGCGACGGGGACAGGGGAAGGACGGGACCGGCACCGGGATGGGACGGGGACGGGGAGGGAGCACGAATCATGCGGACGAGGGACGGGCAGCGCGGACCGGAGATCTGGATCCGCGGGCCGGTGGCCACACCGGAGCCGGTACCCGGGCCGTACGAGTCCGTGGCCGCCCCGGCCGCCACTCCCCGGCGCTTCTCCTGGCTCGCCACCCACGGCGGAGCCGGCGCCTCCACCCTGGCCGCCGTCTACGGCGGCCACGACTGCGGACGCGACTGGCCCGGCCCGGGCGCCCCCTCGTCCGTCCTGCTGGTCGCCCGGACGCACGCGACCGGGCTGGAGTCCGCCCTGCGCACCCTGGAAGTCTTCCGCCGCGGCGAGGCCCCGCCCGGCCTGGACCTCGACGCGGTCGTCCTGGTCGCGGACGCACCGGGCCGCCTGCCCCGCCCACTCGTCCAGCGGATACGGCTGATCGAGTCGGCCATCGACGTGTACCGCGTCCCCTGGGTCCAGTCCTGGCGTCTCGGCGACCTCTCCGGGGAGCCGCCCCGGGAGACGGCGACACTGTCCCGCCTCACGGGTGCTCTCACGCGGCGGACGCGCTGAGCCGGCGGGCGGGCACCGCGGCGCCAACACCGCCGCCGCCCCCGTCCGCCGTCGGGATCGCCGCCGCGGTGCGGGAGGGACGACTGCGGGCCGTCGACGTCGTCTCCGGGGCGCTGGAGCGGATCCGGCGGGCCGACCCCCAGGTGTGTGCCTTCGCCGAGGTGTGGGAGGAGGCGGCGGTGGCGGCGGCGCGTGCCGTCGACGGGCGGGTCGCCGCGGGTGAGTGGTTGCCGCTGGCCGGGGTGCCGATCGGAGTCAAGGGACGGAACGGGCTACGGGCGGCGGGGGCGTTGATCGGCGCCGGGTGCGTGGCGGTGGGGGCGACCGCGGTCCCCGGGCCGGGAACTCCCTGGCAGACCTGGGGACTCGGCGCGCACGGCCGCACCGTCAACCCGTGGCGCTCCGACCGCACGCCGGGCGGCTCCTCGGCCGGGGCCGCGGCGGCGGTCGCGGCCGGTCTGGTCCCGCTCGCGACGGGCAGCGACGGGGCCGGCTCGGTGCGCATCCCGGCGGCGTGGTGCGGGATCGTCGGCCTGAAGGCCACCCGTGGCCGGTTCCCGTCGGCCGACCGTACGGGGCTGGCGGCGCCGGGGGTCCTCGCACGGTACGCGGCGGACGCGCAGGCGTACTGGCGGGTGGTGACGAGGGTGGCGGACGCGGACGCGCCGTCCCGTGGGCGGGTGGCGACCGGGGCGGCGAACGCGGACGCGCCGTCCCGTGGGCGGGTGGCGACCGGGGGCACGGACGGGTTCGGCGTGCCCGGTCGGCCCACCGCCGTCTTCTCCCCCGGCCTCGGTTACGCCGATCCCGATCCGGAGCCGTTGGCGCTGGCCCGCGCTGCCGCCGCGCGTCTCGCGGACGCGGGCGTCGTACGGCTGCTGCGACCCGAGGTACCGCTGCGGCTGGAGGATCCCGCACCCGCCTGGCTCGCGCTCCGCGCCCGGAGGACCGGTGGAGCCGTCGCCCCCGCCGACATCGACCCCGCCGACGTCGAACCCGCCGTGACCGTCCAAGGCGTCAACGACCGGCGCCTGGCCGACTTCTTCGCCCGCGCCGACCTGCTGCTGACCCCCACGACGCCCCATCCCCCGCACGGTCACGCAGGCCCGGGTGAACGCTACTCAACGGCGCTCACCTGGGCGTTCAACCTCAGCGGGCACCCGGCGATCAGCATCCCGGCCGGGGTCGGCACGGACGGCTGCCCCGCGGGACTTCAGGCGGTGGCGACGCACGGAAGGGAGGCGCTGCTGCTGGCCGTGGCAGCGGCCGCGGAGGAGGAGACCGGCGTTCTCCTGCCTCCTGCCCGCCCGGCAGAGCACTGCTGACCGGCAGCGCGCACCGCCAACCGGCATGCCACCGCCGACCGGCAGAGCACCGCCGCCGCCCGGCAGAGCACTGCCAACCGGCATGCCACCGCCGACCATGGCAGCCCACCGCCAACCGGCAGCCCACCGCCAACCGGCAGCGAACCGCCGACCGGCGGCCGCGGGTGGGGCTGGCGGATGTAGTTGCACGCACATATAATGCGTGTGCGCTTAATCGTCGTTCGCCGACTATCTGGGGGATCCATGAGCACCCGCCGTTTCCTGTTCGTGCTGGGCAGCGCCCGCAGCGAGGGCAACACCGAGTTGCTGGCCCGTCGCGCCGCCGAACAGCTGCCCGCCGACGTCGAGCAGGAGTGGATCGACCTCGCCGAGCACCCGCTGCCCGACTTCGAGGACCTGCGCCACGACGACGACCACGTGCGCCCCACCGGGGGCGACGTGGCCCTGCTGCTCGACGCCACGCTCGCGGCCACCGACATCGTGATCGCCTCGCCGCTGTACTGGTACACGCTCTCCGGCCACACCAAGCGCTACCTGGACTACTGGTCGGGCTGGCTGCGCACCCCCGGCCTCGACTTCAAGGCGACCCTCGCCGGACGCACCCTGTGGGGCGTGACCGCGCTCGCCCACGAGGAGACGGTGGTCGCCGACCCGCTGGTCGGGGCGCTGCACAACTCGGCGGCGTACATGGGGATGCGGTTCGGCGGCGTCCTGCTCGGCAACGGCAGCAAGCCCGGCGACGTCCTCAAGGACACGGAGGCGCTGGCGCGCGCCAAGACGTTCTTCGCGCAGGACGCGCCGCTCGCACGCTTCCCTTACGAGACGGAATGACGGTCGCGGGCTAGATGATCTATTCCAAGGGGTCAGTGATCGTAGGCGGTCAGTGAGCGGGGGGTCGGTTGTCCGGTCTGGTCGTTGTGCCAGATGGCGGCG
>NZ_JBIUBX010000046.1:0-35446 GCF_044548445.1 Streptomyces sp. NPDC052016 | reverse complement strand
GCGGCCGCTATCTGGCACAACTGGACCACCGGCGCCAAGATCAAACGATCGCTGATCGCCTACGACCACTGAAGACATCGGACTCATTCATCTAGTCGTGCCGACCGGACGAACGGGAAGGGGCGCGACCGCTGAGGTCGCGCCCCTTCCCGTCGGTCCCCCGTCCGTGACCACCGGTCAGCCGAACTGCTGCTCCAGGTCCTTGAGCTTGCGCTCCAGGGAGTCCAGACGCGGCAGGGCCATGGTGTCGTCCTCCGCCGTGAGGTCGACGGTGATCGGGTCAGAGCTCTGGCGCACGGGCTGGAGGGAGGGCCGCGTGCGCACGGGCAGCTGCTCCGGCGCGTTCGCTATGGCAGGCTCCGCGGAGACCCGATCGCCGGCCCGCTCCAGCGTGGCCTGCGTCTCCAGCTCACGGCCGCCGCGGCCCGGGAAGCCCCGGTGCCCCCGGCTGATCGCCTTCAGCTGCGCCCGCTCCACGCGCTCCTGCTCGCGGCGGCGCTGACGGGCCTGCTCCTTCTGGCGCTTGTCCTCGCGGACCTCCTCGACGGCCTCGTCCAGGCTGCGCACGCCCTCCAGGAGCATCAGCGACCACGCCTTGTAGGTCTCGCGGGGGGCGCGCAGCCAGCGCACGACGCGGATCTGCGGCAGCGGCCGCGGCACCAGGCCCTGCTCGCGCAGCGCGGCCCGGCGGGTCTGCTTCAGCGCCCGGTCGAAGAGGACGGCGGCCGACAGCGACATGCCGGCGAAGAAGTGCGGGGCGCCGTCGTGGCCCAGGCCCCGGGGCGCGTGGACCCAGTTGAACCAGGCCGCGGCGCCCGCGAACGTCCACACGAGTATCCGGGAACCGAGCGCCGCGTCACCGTGGCTGGCCTCGCGCACCGCGAGGACCGAGCAGAACATCGCGGCACCGTCCAAGCCGAACGGCACCAGGTACTCCCAGCCGCCGGACAGGTTCAGGTTCTGCCGGCCGAAGCCGACCAGGCCGTGGAAGGAGAGCGCGGCGGCGACCGCCGCGCAGCAGAACAACAGCACATAGGAGGCCGTGCCGTAGAGGGCCTCCTTGCGCCTGCGGCGCTCCTCGCTGCGCTCCCACGAGTCGTCCGCGCTCGCGTTCTCCCCGGAGGAGCGCTTGCCGCGCGCGAGCACCGCCACCGCCGCCAGCATGCCCAGGAGCAGGACGGCGCCCGGAAGCAGCCAGTTCAGCGATATGTCGGTCAGTCTCATCTGGGGTCCCTTGCATTGGGATAGGGCGTAACGCCCGCCATAGTGGCCCACTCCCGTCGGCCCTCAGGGGGTTTCGGGGCAAGAGGCCGCCAAGGAGGTGCAAGGGGATGCCCAGGGCGACGATCTGCTCGAACTGCCGCTTGAGGGGCGGGAGTTGAGTTCGAATAAGACTACCCACACGGGTGGTTCCACGGAAAGTTCCTGTGGCCCGTGAGGAAGTTGTGAATCGCCTGCGGCCGAGCGGGAGTCTCGTTCGGGTGATCTTACGGGACGCGGGGGAGCGTTCCGGCCTGAGGGGTGGTCAACTCGACGCGGCCCCCGTCAGTTTGGTGACGCGGTCGGCGTCGCAGGTGCGCGGGCAGGTGGCGCAGGTGTCCTCGGGGCGCACGGTGTAGAACATGCAGCAGCTCGCCCGGTCCCGGGTGGGCAGCGACTCGCCGTCCGGTCCGGTCAGCTCGCGGAAGGCCGCCGAACCGACGTACGGCCGGGTCGCGCCCGGCAGCAGCAGTTCCAGCTCGTGCCGCGCCCGCTCCTGCTCGCCCTCCCCCAGCAGATGGGCGACGTACCACAGCCCCTCCACCACCTCGTCCGTGACCATGCCCCACAGGGCCCGTCCGCGCCGCCGCATCCGCGGCCCGAAGCCCGCGAGGACCGGCTGGTGGTGCTCGGCGACCGCCGCGCGCACCTCGGCCCGCAGGGCCTCCTCGTCCGCGACCACACGGGCGCCGGGCAGCGCCGCCGCCGGGTCGCCCGGCAGGCAGGCGAACGAGGCCGGCGCGCGGACGGCCATCCGCATGCCCCCACCGGTCCGGTCGTAGGAGACGTGCGTCACGGGGAAGCGGGGCACTCGGCGGTCCAGGAACCACGGGACGGTGATCAGCAGGCAGGCGGGCCAGGCGTACCGGTGCAGTCCGAAGCTCGCCACGACGTCCGGGCGGGCCTTCTGTCCGTAGTCCCGCACCACCTGCGCGTCGTCCCAGGCGAGAAAGGCCTCCAGGCCCGCTCCGCCGTCCGCGAGCTCGGCCGCCGCGACCCAGCCGCCGCCCCGGGGCGCGGGCTCCCCGTCGGTCAGTTCCGTCACGCTGAGGCCCGGGTAGGCGTTCATGAGGCGGGCGTAGGCGTCCGCCACGGCCGAGGGGCGTACGGGCATACCGGGACCACCGATCCATGAGCGACTGCGAGGTAAGGCTTACCTTACTCAGTATCTCCGCGATTTGAACTGGCGGCCAGTACGCCTAAGGTGCTTGACGGACGAGTAACAACCAGCCGTAATGACCCCAAGTACCGACACGTCCGGAGGAGGACCCGTGAAGCAGAGCGCACAGGGCTTTGCCGGGACGGGCATCCCCCGGGTACGCGCGGACGAGGCCCGCGTGCCGGCGCAGTCGCGGGCGGCCGAGCGCGAGCGGGGTACGGCCGGCTCCGGGGGCGGGGACGTGCGGGACTCCGGCGCCGTACGGGGCGAGCACACGCACAGCGAGGTGCCGATCCCCCGGCCGCGCCCCGTCGTGCAGCGGGCCTCCGTGCGCGGGCAGATCCTCGACGCCCTGCGCACCGCGCTCGTCACCGGCGAGCTCACCCCGGGCGAGGTGTACTCGGCGCCGGCCCTCGGCGAACGCTTCGGGGTGTCCGCGACCCCGGTCCGCGAGGCGATGCAGCAGCTCGCGCTGGAGGGCGCCGTCGAGGTCGTGCCCAACCGGGGTTTCCGGGTGGTCGTGCGCGGCGCCCGCGAGCTGGCCGAGCTGGCCGAGGTGCGGGCGCTGATCGAGGTCCCCGTGATGCTGCGGCTCGCCCGCACGGTCCCCGCCGAACGGTGGGCGGACCTGCGCCCCCTCGCCGAGGACACCGTCCGTGCCGCGACCTCCGGCTGCCGCGCCACGTACGCCGAGTCCGACCGCGTCTTCCACCGCGCGATGCTCGCCCTGTGCGGCAACGAACAACTCGTCGGCATCGCCGAGGATCTGCACCGCCGCTCGCAGTGGCCGCTGGTGGGCGGCCCGGCGACCCGGGGACGGGCGGACCTCGTCGCCGACGCGGCGGAACACATGGCCCTGCTGGAGGCGTTGGGCGCGGGAGACCTGGACGTGGTCCAGGCGCTGGTGCGGGAGCACTTCGCGGGCGCGAGCTGAGCACACCGGCGGGACCCCCCACAACCAGCCCGTGAGCCGACCCTCGCCGGCTTCGGCGCCGACCTCCCACCACGCCCGGCTCCGACCTCCCACCACGCCCGGCGCCGACCTCCCACCACGCCCGGCTCCGACCCCGCACCACGCCGGGACCGGCCTCGCACCACGCAGGGTGGGGCCTCCACCCCTCCGTCCGTGTCCCTACGCCGTGGCCGCCGGTGGGGTCAGTTGCCGGGAGAGCCAGGTCGGTACACCGCCGAGGAGGCGGAACAGGCGCCGGGCCTCCTCGCGCAGGCGTGAGGCCTCCGGCTCGGTCTCGGCGTCCGCCAGTGACGCCAGGGCCGGAGCGGTTCCGACCAGGTAGCCCAACTCCTCCCGGATCCGCAGGGATTCGGCGAAGCCGTGGCGGGCCTCGGCCGTCTCGCCGTCGCGCAGGGCGAGGCCCGCGAGATGGCGCCAGGTGAAGGAGAGCAGCAGGGCGTCGGAGTGGGCCGCGGCGGCCGTGTGGGCGCGTCGGTAGGCGGCGCGCGCGGCCTGCGGGGAGCGGGTGAGGTTCTCCGCGAGCAGACCGCGGCGGAAGTCCAGCAGGGCCCGGCCCGGCGCCTCCGGATGGATCAGCGCGGCCGCCCGCCCCAGCGCGGCCCGCGCCTCGTCGACCCGGTCGCGTACCCCGTGCACCGTCGCCGCGTACGCCAGGTGACCGCGTTCACAAGCCGCAGCGCCGCGCTCCTCGTCGGTGTGCGCCAGCGCCTCCGCCGTCCGCAGCGCGTCCTCCGCGTCCTGCCAGCCCTGC
The DNA here is from genome assembly GCF_044548445.1 of Streptomyces sp. NPDC052016. Lineage (NCBI taxonomy): Bacteria > Bacillati > Actinomycetota > Actinomycetes > Kitasatosporales > Streptomycetaceae > Streptomyces > Streptomyces sp. NPDC052016. The sequence continues at coordinate 31,303 of NZ_JBIUBX010000046.1, read as the reverse complement.
TCGGTGTACAGGCACCGCTCCACCAGCAGCGCGGCCCGCTGCATCGAGCCCGCGGGGGTGTCCGGCGGGAGCAGGGCCGCCGCGTCGGCCCAGCAGGCCCGCGAGCGCAGCCGCCATACCGCGGTCTGGAGGGGATCGTCACCTGCGGTCGTTCCGTTACCAGACATGGCGGAATGCGCCACGTTGCCCTCCCCGAGCGCGCCGTCGAGCTTTGAGTTGGTGGCGGCATCTCAGCACGGATCACGGTACCGGGCCAAGGGGGCGGGTGAAGGATTTCACAAAGTCGTGGGTGTCCCGGGCCGTCGCGGTTTCGGCCCGCGACCGCCGTCGCGTCAGCTCATCCGCAGCGCCAGGAAGAAGTCGAGCTTGTCCTCCAGCCGCGACAGGTCACGACTCGTCAACTGCTCGATACGGCCCACCCGGTAGCGCAGCGTGTTGACGTGCAGGTGCAGCCGGGACGCGCAGCGGGTCCACGAGCCGTCGCAGTCCAGGAACGCCTCCAGCGTCGGGATCAGCTCGGCGCGGTGCCGGCGGTCGTAGTCGCGCAGCGGGTCCAGCAGACGGGCGGTGAACGCCCGGCGGACGTCGTCCGGGACGAACGGCAGCAGCAGGACGTGCGAGGCCAGCTCCTGGTGGCCCGCCGCGCACACCCGGCCGGGCCGCGCCGCCGCGACCCGGCGGGCGTGCCGGGCCTCCTCCAGCGCGCCCCGCAGTCCCTCCGCCGAGTGCACCGCCGCGCTGACGCCCAGCGTGACGCGGCCGTCGCCGTCCAGGCCCGCCGACAGCGGCTCCCGTACGGAGGCGAGAAGGGCGTCGGCGAGGACGCCGGACTCGGAACCGTCGTGCTCGGTGGAGACCGCCGGCAGCGGGACGAGGGCGATGGCCTCGTCGCCGGAGTGGGCGACCGCGATGCGGTCGGAGGGCTCGGGGCCGAAGGTGTGCGGGTCGACGAGGATCTCCTCCAGGAGCGCCTGGGCGACCGGCCCGCCGTCGACCTCCCCGCCGTCCCACTCGACGCGCGCCACGACCACCTGCCAGTGCGGGGCGGCCCCCAGGCCGGGCAGCAGCACCGGCGCCGCCACCCGCAGCCGCGCCGCGATCTCGGCCGGCGCGGCGCCCGTCTGCACCAGCTCCATCACCTCCTGCGCGAGCCGCCTGCGCACCGTGCGCGCCGCGTCCCGGCGGTCCCGCTCGACGGCGATGAGCTGGGTGACGCCCTGCAGCAGGTCGAGCCGCTCCTCCGCCCAGTCACCGGCGTCCGCCTCGACGGCCAGCAGCCAGTCCGACAGCACCGTCTCGCGCACGTCCCGCGCGGCCTGCGGGGAGCGGCCGCTGGAGCGGACCGGGAAGAGGGAGTACGTCGTCTGGCCCACGATCACCCGGTGCGGGCCGCGCCGGCCGGTGCGGGTGGCCGCCAGGTGCTCCGCGGCGAGCTTCGCGCACACCTCGGACGCCGGCCCGGCGCCCGCCACCTTCGGGCCCGCGATGAGCCGCCCGGTGGGGGAGAGGACCCAGGCGCGCAGGTCCAGGTCGGAGCCGAGCAGGTCCAGGACCACGTCGGGTCCGCCGCCCGCCGGGCCCGAGGTCATCATCCGCCGGTGCCGGTCGACGACGGCCGCGAGGTCCCCGGCCCGCTCGCCGGACACCTGCCGTACGACGTGCTCGGTGATCGTCGCGAACGCCACCGACTCGTGCACCGCGAACAGCGGCAGCCGGTGCCGGGCGCAGGCCACGACGAGGTCCTCCGGCACATCGCCCAGCTCGGCCTCGCCGGCGGCGAGGGCGGCCACGCCGGCCTGCACCAGGATCCGTACGAACGGCTCCGAGTCCGCGGCGTCACGGCGCCAGGCCAGGCCCGTCAGCACCAGTTCGCCCCCGGAGAGGTAGCGGCTCGGGTCGCGCAGGTCGGTGGTCATCACACCGCGCACGGTGCGGTCCAGCTCGTCCTCGCCGCCGAGCAGCCGCAGGCCCAGCGCGTCGGTGTCCAGCAGTGCGCGCAGCCGCATTCTCGTCGCCGCCGTTCCTTGTCTCGAAATCTACGATGAAGCGCCGGGGTGCCGAGGGGTGAGCGGACCCCTCCGACGGGCTCCGGCCCTCACGAGCGCCCTCGTGAGCCGCCATTCTTCGGCCGTCGGGCTGTTCCCCGCGTTTCCGCAGGAAAACCTGGAGGTTACTGATGGCCTCCGTTCATACGAATCTACAAGATGCCCGTGTCGACCAGCCAACTCCTTCATGGTTTCGGTGACTGACCCGGTCGGAGTACCGCGCTGTGTACTGGCCCCACTCCACGTGAACAGCACTTGAACGAGCCGGGCCCGCCGCACCCGATTCTGGCTCGATCCGAACGACCACGAGACGAAGAAGAGAGCCGGTCATGGACTTCCTTCGCCCCGCCAGCTGGGAGGAGGCGCTCGCCGCGAAGGCCGCGCATCCCACCGCTGTGCCGATTGCGGGTGGTACCGACGTGATGGTCGAGATCAACTTCGACCACCGGCGGCCCGAGTACCTCCTCGACCTCAACCGCGTCGGCGACCTCTACGAGTGGGAGGCCGGTGAGGGCGGCGTGCGGCTCGGCGCCTCCGTCCCCTACACGAAGATCATGGAGAACCTGCGGGCCGAGCTCCCGGGACTGGCCCTCGCCTCCCACACCGTGGCCTCCCCGCAGATCCGCAACCGCGGCGGTGTCGGCGGCAACCTCGGTACCGCCTCCCCGGCCGGCGACGCCCACCCCGCCCTCCTCGCGGCGGGCGCCGAGGTCGAGGTCGAGTCCGTACGGGGATCGAGGCTGATCCCGATCGACGACTTCTACACCGGCGTGAAGCGCAACGCGCTGGCGCCCGACGAGCTCATCCGCGCCGTCCACATCAAGAAGGCCGACGGCCCCCAGCAGTACTCCAAGGTCGGCACCCGCAACGCCATGGTCATCGCCGTCTGCGCGTTCGGCCTTGCCCTGCATCCCGAGACCCGCACCGTCCGCACCGGCATCGGCTCGGCCGCCCCGACCCCGATCCGGGCCAGGACGGCCGAGGAGTTCCTGAACGCGGCGCTCGAGGAGGGCGGCTTCTGGGACAACGGGAAGATCATCACCCCGTCGGTCGCCAAGCGGTTCGCGGACCTGTGCGCCGCCGCCTGCAACCCGATCGACGACGTGCGGGGCACCGCGAGCTACCGCCGCCACGCGGTCGGCGTCATGGCCCGCCGCACCCTGACCTGGACCTGGGAGTCGTACCGCGGCACCCGCCGCGCCTCGGAGGGAGCCGCGTAATGCGCGTCAACTTCACTGTCAACGGACGTCCGCAGGAAGCCGACGACGTGTGGGAGGGCGAGAGCCTGCTGTACGTCCTGCGCGAGCGTCTGGGGCTCCCCGGCTCCAAGAACGCCTGCGAGCAGGGCGAGTGCGGCTCGTGCACGGTCCGCCTCGACGGCGTGCCGGTCTGTTCCTGTCTGGTCGCCGCCGGCCAGGTCGAGGGCCGCGAGGTCGTCACCGTCGAGGGCCTGGCGGAGTACGCCAGGCAGCGCTCCGAGGGCGGTTGCGCCACCGGCGCCTGCGGCGGTTCGGGAACCTCGCTCGACGAGGCCAGGCAGTGGGCCGCCAAGGGCACCGACTCCCAGACCGGCGAAGGCACCGACCTCTCCCCGATCCAGCAGGCCTTCATCGACGCCGGCGCCGTCCAGTGCGGCTTCTGCACCCCCGGCCTGCTCGTCGCGGCGGACGAGATGCTGGAACGCAACCCCGACCCGTCCGACGAGGACATCCGCGAGGCGCTCTCGGGCAACCTGTGCCGCTGCACCGGCTACGAGAAAATCATGGACGCGGTCCGCCTGGCGGCCGCCCGGCAGGGAGAGGCGGTCTGACCCCCATGCCCACGAACGGCGCCCCCACGAAGATCACCCAGGGCTCCCGCACCAAGGGCGGCATCGGCGAGTCCACGCTCCGCCCGGACGGCACCCTCAAGGTCACCGGCGAGTTCGCCTACTCGTCCGACATGTGGCACGAGGACATGCTCTGGGGCCAGATCCTGCGCTCCACGGTCGCCCACGCCGAGATCGTCTCCATCGACACGAGCGAGGCCCTCGCCACGCCCGGCGTGTACGCCGTCATGACGTACGACGACCTGCCGACCGAGGTCAGGAACTACGGCCTGGAGATCCAGGACACCCCCGTCCTCGCCCACGGCAAGGTCCGCCACCACGGCGAGCCCGTCGCGATCGTCGCCGCCGACCACCCGGAGACCGCCCGCCGCGCCGCCGCCAAAATCAAGGTGGAGTACCGCGCGTTGCCGGTCATCACCGACGAGGCCTCCGCGACCGCCCCGGACGCGATCCTCGTCCACGAGAACCGCACCGACCACCACATCGGCCACGTCCCCCACCCGAACATCGTCCACCGCCAGCCGATCGTCCGCGGCGACGTGGCGCGGGCCTCCAGGAGGGCCGACGTCGTCGTCAGGGGGGAGTACACCTTCGGCATGCAGGACCAGGCCTTCCTGGGCCCCGAGTCCGGCCTCGCCGTGCCGGACGAGGACGGCGGCGTCCACCTCTACATCGCCACCCAGTGGCTCCACAGCGACCTGCGGCAGATCGCCCCGGTCCTCGGCCTGCCCGAGGAGAAGGTGCGCATGACACTCGCCGGCGTCGGCGGCGCCTTCGGCGGGCGCGAGGACCTGTCGATGCAGATCCACGCCTGCCTGCTGGCGCTGCGCACCGGCAAACCCGTCAAGATCGTCTACAACCGCTTCGAGTCCTTCTTCGGCCACGTCCACCGCCACCCCGCGAAGCTGACGTACGAGCACGGGGCCACCAGGGACGGCAAGCTCACGCACGTCAAGTGCCGCATCGTCCTGGACGGCGGGGCCTACGCCTCCGCCTCCCCGGCGGTCGTCGGCAACGCCTCCTCGCTCGGCGTCGGCCCGTACGTCGTCGACGACGTCGAGATCGAGGCCATCGCCCTCTACACCAACAACCCGCCCTGCGGCGCCATGCGCGGCTTCGGCGCGGTCCAGGCGTGCTTCGCCTACGAGGCGCAGATGGACAAGGTGGCGAAGGAACTGGGCATGGACCCGGTGGAGTTCCGGCAGCTGAACGCCATGGAACAGGGCACGCTGATGCCCACCGGCCAGCCGGTCGACTCCCCGGCCCCCGTCGCCGAACTCCTGCGCCGCGTCAAGGCGATGCCCATGCCGCCGGAGCGCCAGTGGGAGAGCAGCGAGGGCCCCGACGTGCGGCAGCTCCCCGGCGGTCTGTCCAACACCACGCACGGCGAGGGCGTCGTCCGGGGCGTCGGCTACGCCGTGGGCATCAAGAACGTCGGCTTCTCCGAGGGCTTCGACGACTACTCCACCGCCAGGGTGCGCATGGAGGTCGTCGCCGGCGAGCCGGTGGCCACCGTGCACACGGCGATGGCGGAGGTCGGCCAGGGCGGTGTCACCGTCCACGCGCAGATCGCCCGCACCGAGCTGGGCGTCACCCAGGTGACCATCCACCCGGCGGACACCCGGGTGGGCAGCGCCGGTTCGACGTCGGCCTCGCGGCAGACGTACGTCACCGGCGGCGCCGTGAAGAACGCCTGCGAGCTGGTGCGGGAGAAGGTCCTGGAGATCGGGCGCCGCAGGTTCGGCTCCTACCACCCGGCCTGGGCCACCGCCGAACTGCTCCTGGAGGGCGGCAAGGTCGTCACCGACGGCGGCGAGGTCCTGGCCGACCTGGTGGACGTCCTCGGCGACGAGGCCGTGGAGGTCGAGGAGGAGTGGCGGCACCGGCCGACCGAGCCCTTCGACCTGCGCACCGGACAGGGCAACGGCCACGTCCAGTACTCCTTCGCCGCCCACCGGGCCGTCGTCGAGGTCGACACCGAGCTGGGCATGGTGAAGGTCGTCGAACTGGCCTGCGCCCAGGACGTCGGCAAGGCCCTCAACCCGCTGTCCGTGATCGGCCAGATCCAGGGCGGCACGACCCAGGGTCTCGGCATCGCGGTCATGGAGGAGATCGTCGTCGACCCGAAGACCGCGAAGGTGCGCAACCCGTCCTTCACGGACTACCTGATCCCCACCATCCTCGACACGCCGACCATCCCGGTCGACGTCCTCGAACTCGCCGACGACCACGCCCCGTACGGGCTGCGCGGCATCGGCGAGGCCCCCACCCTGTCCTCGACTCCGGCGGTCCTCGCGGCGATCCGCGACGCGACGGGCCTGGAGCTCAACAGGACGCCGGTACGTCCGGAGCACCTGACCGGCACCGCCTGACAGACCCTCCGGGCGGTGCACGGAACGTCACACACTCCGCGCCGCCCGGAGTACCCAGATCGTTCGTCTCGGGCCGTCCCCCGGGTCGTGCGGCCGCAGCACCTTCCCAAATCCCGCGGCGCCCCAGCGTCGCCACGGGTGCCCCTTTGAACCTTGGGAGTAGGCCCCACATGACCCAGCAGTCACTGGAGCCGAGGACCACAGCCGAAGACGCGGGCGAAGGCACCCGCGTCCCGGCCGGCAGGTCCTGGCTCGACCGGTACTTCCACATATCCCGGCGGGGATCCACGGTCGCGCGTGAAGTGCGCGGCGGCGTCACCACCTTCATGGCGATGGCGTACATCCTGCTGCTCAACCCCCTCATCCTGTCCGGCGCGGACGCGGCGGGGGACACGCTCGGCCAGAAGGCCCTGATCACCGCGACCGCGTTCGCCGCGGCGCTCACCACCCTGCTGATGGGCTTCGTCGGCAAGGTGCCGCTCGCGCTCGCCGCGGGCCTGTCCGTCTCCGGCGTGCTCGCCTCCCAGGTCGCCCCGCAGATGACCTGGCCGCAGGCGATGGGCATGTGTGTGATGTACGGCGTGGTCATCATGCTGCTGGTCGTCACCGGCCTGCGCGAGATGATCATGAACGCGATCCCGCTCGCGCTCAAGCACGCGATCACCATGGGCATCGGACTGTTCGTCGCCCTGATCGGCTTCTACAAGGCCGGCTTCGTGCACCAGGGCGAGGCGACGCCCGTCTCGCTGGGCCCGGCCGGCGAGCTGGCCGGCTGGCCGGTGCTGCTCTTCGCCGTCACCCTCCTCGCCATCTTCATGCTCCAGGCGCGCGGGATCCCCGGCGCGATCCTGCTCGGCATCGTCGGCGGCACCCTCCTCGCCGTGGTCCTCAACGCGCTGGACGTCATCGACCCCGAGCAGTGGGCGAGCGGCGCCCCCGAACTGCACGGCGGCGCCGTCTCGATGCCCGACTTCTCGCTCTTCGGGGACGTGGAGTTCGGCGGCTGGGGCGAGGTCGGCGCCATGACCGTCGGCATGATCGTGTTCACGCTCGTCCTCGCCGGGTTCTTCGACGCGATGGCCACCATCATCGGCGTCGGCACCGAAGCCAGGCTCGCCGACGACCAGGGCCGCATGCCGGGCCTGTCCAAGGCGCTGTTCGTCGACGGCGCCGGCGGGGCGATCGGCGGCGTCTCGGGCGCGTCCGGCCAGACGGTGTTCGTCGAGTCGGCGACGGGCGTGGGCGAGGGGGCCCGCACCGGCCTCTCCTCGGTGGTCACGGGACTCTTCTTCGCCGCCTGCCTGTTCTTCACCCCGCTGACGGCGATCGTGCCGGGCGAGGTGGCCGCCGCGGCGCTGGTGGTCATCGGCGCGATGATGATGATGAACGCCCGGCACGTCGACTGGGCCGACCGGGCCACCGCGATCCCGGTGTTCCTGACCGTGGTGATCATGCCGTTCACGTACTCCATCACCGCGGGCGTCGCCGCCGGCGTCATCTCCTACGTGGCCATCAAGGCCGCCCAGGGCAAGGCACGGGAGATCGGCGCCTTCATGTGGGGGCTGACCGTGATCTTCCTGGTGTACTTCGCCCTCAACCCGATCGAGAGCTGGCTGGGCGTCCACTAGCTCTGCCGGGGCACCCTCCACACGACCGCAGACAAGGAGACCGAGACATGCTGGACATCGCCGAGGAGCTGAACCGGTGGGTCGAGCAGGGCCGTGACTTCGCCGTCGCCACCGTGGTGGCCGTCGGCGGCAGCGCACCCCGCCGGCCGGGCGCCGCCCTCGCGGTGGACGCCGACGGCACGGCGATCGGCTCGGTCTCCGGCGGCTGTGTGGAGGGCGCGGTGTACGAGCTGTGCCGACAGGCGCTGCAGGACGGGGAGCCGGTCCTCGAGCGCTTCGGGTACAGCGACGACGACGCCTTCGCCGTCGGCCTCACCTGCGGCGGCGTCATCGACATCCTCGTCGCGCCGGTCCGGACCGGGGACCCGGTCCGCCCGGTGGTGGCCGCGGCACTGGCCGCCGCCGCTCGCGGGGAGGCGGCGGCGACGGCCCGGATCGTCTCGGGCCCGGCGGACCTCGTCGGCCGCGCCCTCCTCGTCCGCCCCGACGGCGCCCACGACGGCGGCTTCGGCGCCCACCCCGAACTGGACCGCACGGTCGCCGCCGAGGCCCGCGCCTTCCTGGACGCCGGCCGCACCGGCACCCTGGAGATCGGCGAGCAGGGCTCCCGCTGCGGAGCCCCGCTCACCGTGCTCGTCGAGGCCTGCGTGCCGCCGCCCAGGATGATCGTGTTCGGCGCGATCGACTTCGCGTCGGCGCTGGTACGGATCGGCAAGTACCTCGGGTACCGCGTCACCGTCTGCGACGCCCGGCCCGTGTTCGCGACCAGGACCCGCTTCCCAGAGGCCGACGAGATCGTCGTCGAGTGGCCGCACCGCTACCTGGAGCGCACGGACGTGGACGGCAGGACCGTCCTGTGCGTCCTCACCCACGACGCCAAGTTCGACGTCCCCCTGCTCCGACTCGCCCTGCGCCTCCCGGTCGCCTACGTCGGCGCCATGGGCTCCCGGCGCACCCACCTCGACCGCAACGAGCGGCTGCGCGCCGTCGGCGTCACCGAGCTGGAGCTGGCGCGGCTGCGCTCACCCATCGGCCTCGACCTGGGCGCCCGCACGCCCGAGGAGACCGCGCTGTCGATCGCCGCGGAGATCGTCGCGAACCGGCGGGGCGGCAGCGGGGCCGCACTGACCGGGGCGCACACCCCGATCCATCACGACGCGACGTCGGTGCCGGCCGGGCGGATCGACTCGGTCGCCTGAGGCGGAACCGTGATCCGCCGGACCACCGGCTGGTCCGGCCAGACGAACGCGTAGTACGGGTCGCCCGAGTCGCTCAGCCGGACGAAGCGCAGCAGCTCGCGCACGATGCCCGCGGTGCCCGCGCCCCAGCCGGTGCGCGGTTCGAGCAGGCTGGGGGTGGCCCGGTGCTCGACGTTCGACCAGCGCGCCCCGCCGGCGTCCCGGGTGGCGCGGGCGACCAGGTCCGCGACGAGGACGTGGGCGAAGTCCGGGGCGTCGCCCCGCTCCGCCATCCGGTCGCAGGCCAGCGCCAGGACGCCCGCCGTGCCGCAGCACCGGGCGTTGTTGTCCCAGAAGCCGGGGCGCAGCCGGCGCGGCAGACCGGAGTGCGTCACGGTGTGCCAGCAGCGGTCGGCGAGCGCCTGCCAGCCGGGATCGGCCAGCACGTCCCGCAGCAGCCGGAAGACCTGGGCGTCACCGGCCGGGCCGTGACACCAGCCGTAGCTGTGCCGCTCGATCAGGTCGGGCAGGTACTGCGGATCGGAGTGGGGGACCAGGAAGCCGTCCGGCCCCGCCTCGTCGCGGGCCACGACGTCCGCGGCCCCGGCCAGCGCCAGTTCCACCAGGTCCGCGCGGCCGGTCGCCCCGCCGACCGCGGCCAGCCCGTACACGATGCCGAGGGTGCCGTGCGAGACGTGGTGCAGGCGCGCCCCGACGCCCCTGCGGTGCGCCCACTGGACGCCCGCCGCGGTGGCCTCCGCCGTCCGCGCGTAGGGCTCCACCGCGAGCACGGCCAGCTCCGGGTCGCCGGCCGCGAGCGCGCCCAGGCCGATGCCCGCGTTGCCGCCCATCAGCTCGAACAGTTCCCCCCAGCCCGTCCCGTCGAAGCGTGACCGCACCCGTGCCATCGCCCGGTCCGCGGCGGCGGCCGCCGCGCTGTCGCCCAGTTCCCGGTGGACGGCCCGCAGCACGAGCGCCATCCCGGTGCGGCCGAAGTACAGCGAGTCGTCCCGGCACTCCTCGGCCGCGACCGCCAGACTCCGGGCCGCGCGCAGGGCGGCGTCCCCGTAGACGTCGTCCCCGAAGTGCCGGCGCGCCTCCAGCAGCACCGGCACGATCCCGGCGGTGCCGCTGTACAGCATCGGTTCGGGCCGGGGGTCCGAGGGCAGCGCGGGCCAGCCGAGACCGCCGCCGCCCGTCTCCCGGGCGACCCCCAGCAGCCAGCGCAGCCCGTCCACCGCCAGCGCCTCGATCTCGTCCGTCGCCGGCGCCTCGGCCCCGTCCACCTCCGGCGCCGCCCCGTCCCTGTCCACCGCCGTCATGCGTCCACCCTGGCACGCCGTTCGGCACCTGCCCAGAGGGGGGCCGGGATCAGTCGCGGAGCACGAAACAGCGCAGTCCGCCCGGCTCCAGGTCGTACCAGTGGCCCCGGTTCCAGCGGCCGGTCACCGTCGGGACGTCCTCGGGGGTGAGGCCGATGGAGCGGCGCTCCTCGGGCAGCCGCCCGGTGAGCGGGGTCGTCACCGGCCACACCCCGCCCGGAGCATGGAGCCGGCGCACCAGCTCCGCCACGGCCGCCTTGTCGGGCAGGAAGGCCGGCACCAGCCGCATCGTCACCAGGTCGAAGGAGCGCTCCGGCGGGGTCGCGGCCTCGGTGGGGTCCGCGAAGTCCAGCCGGCGGACCCGGAGGCGTGACGCGACGTCCGTGTACCGGTCACGGGCGGCGGCGACCGCCGCGTCGGCCCGGTCCACGGCGAGCCTGCGGCAGCCCGGCCCGGCGAGGGCGGCGGCGTACGCGCCGAGGCCCAGCCGACGTCCAGGACGCGGGTGTCCGGGCCCGGTCGCACGGCGTCGGCGAGCAGGCGCAGCTCGTGCTCGTCGGCGCGCCGGAAGCCGAGGCCCGCGGCGAAGTGTTCCTCCCAAAGCCGCCGTTAGGGCGGCCCGGTGGGCGTCACGGGCGGCGCAGCAGCCGGTTGGCCGCCCGCCCGAACACCACCTGGGCCGCGGTCCGCAGGACCGGATCGAACAGGGACGGCAGCGGTCGCAGCCGCAGCTCCTCGCGCCACAGCACCCGGGCCCGCCCGCCCGGACCGGGGCGCACCTCGATCTCGGCCCAGCCCAGGACGATCCGGCCGCGTTTCTCCAGCCGGACGAGGCCCGGCTCGTCCTCGGCCGGAGGGCACCAGACGGTCACCTCCATCCGGTCGTCGAAGGCGAGCGGGCCGACACCGGAACGGGCCACGAACACCGTGCCCTCGCGGGTCGGCCCCGGAGTGACCACGGTGACGCGGGTCAGGGGCACCACGTCTCCGTGCCGGCGCCATGCGGTGAGCCGGCGCCAGGCCTCGTCGAGGGGGAGCGGGACCGTGCGTTCCAACTGGAAGGTGACCACGTGGTGATCGTAGGGACTCCGGGCGGCCCGGCGGTGGGATCCCCCTCGGCTCACACGGTCGGCCCAGTCACGCTCAGCGGTAGACCGTGCCCGGCTCGGCCTGTCCGGGCGCCAGGAGCTGCGGCACCGTCACGAAGACGTACCCCCGCTCCTTCAGCGCGTCGATGATCCCCGGTACCGCGGGCACGGTCCCGGCGTAGATGTCGTGCAGCAGGATGATGCCGTCCCGGTCGGCCTGGGCGAGGACACGGCGCTGGATCAGCGCGGAGTCCTCCGTCGTGTAGTCCTTGGCGGTCACCGTCCACAGCACTTCCGCGAGTCCCAGCTCGCGGCAGATCTCGTGCACGGTGTCGTTCGTACGGCCCTGCGGCGGGCGCATCAGGGTGGGGCGGCGGCCGGTGAGGCGCTCTATCTCCTCGTTGGGGCGCTCGAGTTCCTCGCGTATCTCCTCGGGTTCGAGCTGGGTGAGGATCCTGTGGGTCCAGGTGTGGCTGGCCACCTCGTGGCCCTCGTCGGCCATGCGCCGGACGAGCTCCGGGTACTTCTCGATGTGCCGCGGGCCGAGCAGGAAGAACGTCGCCGGGACCTGTTTCTCCTTCAGGATGTCCAGCAGCCGGGCCGAGTTCTCGCTGGGCCCCGCGTCGAAGGTGAGCGCGATGCACTTGGCCACGCGGCAGTCGACGGTGCCGAAGCGGGCCGCCTGCGCGGTGGGCGCGGGGTCCGCGCGGACGGCGCTGGGCGCGGTCGTGTCGAGCCCGGTGCACCCGGTGAGGGTCAGCGGGAGACACACGGCGGCCGCCCCGACGGCCGCCCGGCGCAACGCGGTCCCCGTTTTCTTCATCTTCGTGGTCAGAGAAGGCATGCCGGGACTATACACAGCGTGTAGAAACGGAGTGTATAGCCTTTGAGCTGCCCTGATGCGCCTGTGTTTGAGGCAGCCGTCAGCTGGCACCCGAGAGGTCGGAAGCCGTCCACCCGCCGCCCGGCGGAGGAAGGCACACGCATGACCGCCTACACCGTCGTGATCCCGACCCTCGTGCGGGACTCGCTCTCCGACTGCCTCGCCGCGCTCGCCGCCGCCAAGGGGCCGAAGCCGGCCGCGATCGTCCTGGTCGACGACCGGCCCGACCCGGAACCCGGCCCGCTGGAGCACCCGCTGCACGTCCTCGGCGACCTGCGCGAGCGCACCACCGTCCTGCACAGCGGCGGCCGCGGACCCGCCGCCGCCCGCAACGCCGGTCTGCGCGCGGCCGGTTCACCGTGGATCGCCTTCCTCGACGACGGCGTCCAGGTCGGACCGCACTGGGGCGAGCAGCTCGCCGAGGACCTGGCGGAGGCCACCCCCGACACCGCGGGCGTCCAAGGCGTGCTGACCGTCCCCCTGCCGGGCGGACGCCGCCCCACGGACCGGGAGCGCGCCGTCGCCGGGCTGGCGCGGGCCCGCTGGATCACCGCCGACATGGCCTACCGCGCCGAGGCGCTCAAACAGGCCGGCGGCTTCGACGAACGCTTCCGCCACTCCTTCCGCGAGGACACCGACCTCGCCCTGCGCCTGCTCGACGCCGGGTGGCGCATCCGGCAGGGGCGGCGCACCAGCCGCCATCCGGTCCTGGCCGCCGACCGCTGGGCGTCCCTGCGCGCCGAGCGCGGCGCCGCCGACGACGCCCTCATGCGGCGGCTGCACGGCCCGGCCTGGCAGCACCGGGCGTTCGCGCCGCGCGGCCGGATCCGCGCCCACGTCGCGACCACCGCGGCGGGCCTCGCCGCCGGCGGGCTCGCCGCGGCCGGCCGCCGCCGGGCCGCCGCGGCCGCCGGGCTCGGCTGGGCGCTGGGCACCGGCTCGTTCGCGTGGGCGCGCATCGCGCCCGGCCCCCGCACCCGTGACGAGGTGACCACCCTGGTCGCCACCAGCGTGCTGATCCCGCCCGCGGCCACCTGGCACCGGCTGAGCGGCGCCTGGCGGCACCGGCACGCCGTGCCCTGGCAGGAGGTGGCACCGTGAACGCCGTCCGACCCGCTCCCCGCATCCGCGTCGTGCTTCTCGAGCGCGACGGCATCCTCGTCGAGGACGTCCCGGACAACGCCGACCCCGGCCGCGCCGCCCCCGTCGCCGGCGCCCGCGAGGCGCTCGCCCTGCTGCGGGCACACGGTCTGCGCACCGGAGTGGTCACCCGTCAGCCGGGCGTCGCCCGCGGGACGCTGTCGCAGACGGACCTGCGCCGCGTCGACGAACGGATCGAGGACCTCCTCGGCCCCTTCCACGTCTGGGCGGTCTGCCCGCACGCCCCCGAGGACGACTGCCACTGCCGCGCGCCGCGGCCCGGGCTGCTGCTGTGGGCGGCCGGACGCGTGTGCACGCCGCCCGAGCGGATCGCCGTGATCGGCGCCGACGGGGACACCGTCGAGGCCGCGCGCCGGGCCGGCGCCCACGGCATCTTCGTCCCCACGCCGGCCACCCGCCCGCGGGAGACGGCCGCGGCCGCACACGTGGCGCCGGATCTCCTCACCGCCGCGCGGGGCCTGCTGACCGGCCCGCCCACGCAGCACGTGCTGGCGGACGAACGGGCGATCACCGAGGCCTACCGAAGCGCCTGACCGGCGCCGGAACGCCGAGCGGGGCCGCCGCGGACCCTGGCGACCCCGCTCGCACGGCACCACGCGCCGCCGCGCCGCGCTAGGCGTTCTCCGGGCGCTCTCCCTTCGGCCCCCGGCCCCGCTCGGTGCGCGGACCCCGGCTCCGCAACTCGGGATCGTCCTGCAGGGCCTCGTTCGCGGCTTCGTTCGCGTCCTTGTCGGAGATCCCGGACCGTTCGGCCTCCTTGCGCAGCCGGGCCCTCTCGGTGTCGTACTTCTTGCTTCCGGGTTCGGGCACGGCCATCACCTCCTCGCTGCCGGGTCCCCGGGGCGAAACAGGGGCAAACCGGGTGCCGGGCGGGGCCCCGTCCGGTGACACGGCGGCCGGGACGGCGGCGCGGCGGCGTGCTCCACCACGACGCGTCCCCGGCCGGCGGACTCCGCCGGCCGGAGACGTCACCGGATCCCGCGGGTCAGGAGCGGCGCCCGGGCGGACGACGCCTCACTGGGCGTGGTACGTCGCGTCCGCCCGGTCCGTCGCCGTGCTCAACGCCTGCACGTACAGCAGGTGGTTGTAGTGCCGGATGTAGCGGCCCGGGAAGTTGTACGACTCGTAGGAGAGCCCCGCCGAGTCGGCGAGGCCGGTCCGCCTGTGGAACGTGGCGTCGGAGGCGAACTGCGCCGTGCCGTCGTTCTTCTCCAGCCACACCTCGAAATTCCGGTGCCGCAGGTAGTAGCCGGGGAAGTTGGCCGACTCCAGGGAGACCGTGCCGCTGCCGGCCAGACCGGGCACGACGCGGAACTGCGAGTCGGCGAGCGGGCTCACGTCGGCCTCGACGCGGGCCCGGTACTCCCAGTGCCGGACGAAGCGGTCGGCGGCGTTGTAGGAGGAGAACCGCTGCGGGGTGACCCCGTCGGCGACCGGGATGCCGAAGTCGGGGGTGCCGTCGGCCTTCCAGTACACCTTCTGCACGCGGGTGCGGCGGTTGGGGTCGTTCAGCGGGTCGCCGGTGATGTCCTTGTAGCTGCGGTCGTGGTACACGAGGATGTCGGACCTGCCGTCCTCGGAGACGGTGAAGGAGTTGTGGCCGGGACCGTACTGCGAGGTCGCGTCACTGGACCTGAACACCGGCTGGGAACTCTTCGACCAGGACGCGGGGTCGGTGAGGTCGGCGCTCGCGGACGCGGTCAGCATGCCCAGGCAGTAGTTGGCGTCGGTCGCGCTCGCCGAGTAGGTCATGAAGACCTTGCCGCCGCGCTGGATGACCGCCGGACCCTCGTTGACCTTGTAGCCGATCGTCTCCCAGGACAGGGTCGGCTGGGAAAGCTCCGCCGGCGTACCGGTGATGGTCCAGGGGTTGGCCATCTTCGCGAGGAACAGGCTGGTGTTGTTGTTCTCGGCCGGGTTGCGCTGCGCCCAGGCCAGGTAGCGCACGCCGTTCACGACGAAGGTGGTGGCGTCGAGGGAGAAGGTCTCCCACGTGGTCCTGATCTGGCCCTTCTCGGTCCAGGTCGCGGTGAGCGGGTTGCTGCCGGTGCCCTCCAGGACGTACATGCGGATGGCCCAGACGTCGTTGGTGGCGCCGGCCGCGAAGTACACGTACCACTTGCCGTCGATGAAGTGGATCTCCGGTGCCCAGATGTGGGCGCCCATGATCCCGCTGGTGTGTTTGGTCCAGATGGTGACCTCCTGGGCCGTCGACAGACCCTGGATGGTCGTCGCCCGGCGCAGCACGATGCGGTCGTACTCGGGGACCGTGGCGGTGAAGTAGTAGTAGCCGTCGGTGTGCTTGACGATGTGCGGGTCGGCCCGCTTCTCGGCGACGGGGTTGGTGTAGGTCACGGCGGGGGAGTCCGGTGCGGCGGCCTGGGCCGGGTGGGCGGGGGACAGCAGGGCGGCGATGAGGGCCGGCAGGACGGCTGTCAGCAGCCGTAGGGCGATGCGTCTCAAGGGGTCTCCAGGAGGAGTGCGGGTCTCAGGCGGTGGGCACGAGGCGCCACTGCTGACAGGTGACATCCGAGGCATACGAGACCGCCTCTGTTCGTAATTTCGAATGCAGTTCGTAACTTCGGCCAGAAGATAGGGGGTGGCCATGTCCCCGTCAATGGTTTGGGCGCGCTCACCCGCGTCCGCTTTGACGTCGGAAACCGATCGGTTTACGCTCCTGTACCAGAAGAGGAAACCGATCGGTTTCCTTGTGCGAGCGGCCCGCTGTGGCCCAGGAGGCAGTCATGACCACGTTGAAGAACGCCGTCGTCCTCGTCACGGGCGGCAGCCGGGGCGTAGGGAAGGCGCTGGTGGAGGAGGCGTACGCGCGGGGCGCCGGCAAGGTCTACGCCACGGCGCGCGACCCCCGCACGGTGACCCACCCGGACGCCGTCCCGCTCGCCCTGGAGGTCACCGACCCCGACTCGGTCGCGGCCGCGGCGGCCCGGGCGCAGGACGTCACCGTCCTGGTCAACAACGCCGGCGTCGCCACCGGCGCCCGCTTCCTCGGCGACCCGCTCGACGCCGTGCGCGGCGAGTTCGAGACCAACTTCTACGGACCGCTGCTGGTCACCCGCGCCTTCGTGCCGCTCATCGAGCGCAACGGCGGCGGCCACGTCCTCAACGTCCACTCCGTGCTGTCCTGGCTCTCCGACGGCACCGCCTACGGCGCCACCAAGGCCGCCCTGTGGTCCCAGACCAACGCCCTGCGTCTGGAACTGCAGCCGCGCGGCATCGGTGTCACCGGCCTGCACATGGCGTACGTCGACACCGACATGACCGCCGGGATCGACGCGCCCAAGTCCAGCCCGCGCGACGTCGCCGCGGCGGCGCTGGAGGGCGTCGAGTCGGGGGCGTACGAGGTGCTGGCCGACGACGTCACGCGGTGGGTCAAGGCCCAGCTCTCCGGGGACGTGGCGGGGATGTACGAGCAGCTCGCACGATGAGGCGCCCGTACGGCCGGCGTCCGCACCCGCCCGCTGGGGAAACCGCTCGGTTTCCCCGGCGTGGTGGGCGGAGTTAGCCTCTCCCTATGAGTACCGAGGCCGCCGGGGCGGACACCACCAGGACCCACGCCGCGAGGACCGACGCCGAGAAGGCCGGGGCCGCGGGCGCCGGCGGCAGGCCGGGCTCGCGCGACCGGCTGCTGGAGGCGGCGGCCGCGCTCGCCTACACCGAGGGCGTCGGCATCGGCGTGGAGGCGCTGTGCAAGGCCGCCGGGGTCTCCAAGCGCTCGATGTACCAGCTCTTCGACAGCAAGGACGACCTGCTCGCGGCGAGCTTGGAGCGGCGCGCCTCCGCCTTCACCTCCCTGCTGCTCCCGCCCGCCGACGACGGACGCACCCCGCGGCAGCGGGTCCTGCGCGTCTTCGAGCTGGTGGAGGAGCAGGCGGGTCTGCCGGAGTACCACGGCTGTCCGTACCTCGCCGTCCAGGTCGAGCTCAAGAACCCCGACCATCCGGCGAGCAGGGTCGCGCGGCGGGTCAAGGGCGTGCTGACCGAGTTCTTCCGTGCCGAGGCCGAGCGCGGCGGGGCGGCCGATCCCGTCCTGCTGGCCCGGCAGCTGACCCTGCTCTTCGACGGGGCGAGCGCCCGTGCGGGGATCCGCGCGGACGATCTGCGCGGTCTGATCGTCCCGACGGCGGCGACCCTGCTCGACGCCGCGGGCGTGCGCTGACGCTTCACAGAACGCGCACACGACGCCCTCGGTAACTTTAAGTTTCAAAGGTTAGGCTCGTCGCCGGTCCGGTGGCGCGGAACGGCGCGGGGCTTCCCGTGTCGGCCACTCACACCTCCCACCAGGTACAGGAGACGGCGTGCGCGACGGCGACGTAGTGGTGATCGGCGGCGGCTACGCGGGCGTCCGACTGGCGAAACGGCTGGACGCGACGGCGCGGGTCACCCTGGTGGACCGCAAGGAGGTCTTCTTCCACCGCATCGCCTCACTGCGCGCCGGCGTGCGCCCGGAGTGGACGACGACCCCCTTCATCCCGTACGACCGGCTGCTGCGCCACGGCCGTGTGGTCACCGGCAAGGCGGTCCGGATCGAGACGGAGGAGCGGCAGGTGGTGCTGGCCACGGGGGAGCGGCTGCCGTACGACGTGCTGGTGATCGCCACCGGCGCCGACTATCCCGAACCGGCCCGGTTCACCGGCACCACCATCGAGGAGGCCGCCAAGACGTTCGCCGCGCACCAGCGCGGCATCGCCGCCGCCGAGCACGTCCTCGTCGTCGGGGGCGGTCCCAGCGGCGTGGAGCTCAGCGCCGAGATCCGCCTGGCCAGACCGGACGCCCGGGTCACGCTCGCCCACGCCGGGCCGGAGTTGCTCGACTCCACGGGCAGCCGTCGGGCCGGACGCAGGACCCGGGCGTGGCTGGAGACCCACGGCATCGAGGTGCGGCTCGACTCCTTCATGTCCCCCGGCCACGACTTCGGCACCTACCGCGACGCCCGCGGCGACGTCCTCGCCGCCGACCTCTCCTTCTGGGCCACGGGCACCACCCCCAACACGCTCTGGCTGCGCCTGGCCGGGCACGGCGACTGGCTCAACGCCACCGGGCACGTCCAGGTCGACCGGACCCTGCGGGTCGCGGGCCGGCTGGACGTGTTCGCGGTCGGCGACGTGAACGACGCCACCGAGCTCAAGATCACTCCCGCCGCGCTCGCCCAGGCCGACCTCGCCGCCTGGAACATCCGCGCGCACCTGCACAGCTCCGGCAGGCACCGCAAGGAGCCCCGCCTGTACCGGTCCGTCCACCGCACCCCGCTCATCGTGCCCTTCGGCCCGGCCGACGGCGTGACCATGCTCCCCGTGCCGGGCGGCGAGACCGCGGTCCTCGGCAGCCGCACCTCCGTCCTGGCCAAGGCGAAGACGCTGATGACGCCGTACATCAGAACCGCCAGCTCGGCTACACCGCGACCTGACGCCCCGGGCCCCGCCCCGCCCCTGCCTTCCCCTTCCCTCCCCGGCCCCGGCGGCCGGGGAGGCCGGCCGGTGAACACGGCCCTCCGGTCGTCCGTACCCCTGGGGAGAGCCGTACGTCCGCCGCGCGCGCGGCCGGGCGTCGCCGGGGACCGCAACAACGGAGAGGTACGTGCCACAGCAGCCGCAGCGAGGACTCACCGGCCGCACCATGTCCACCGCCCGCCTGCCGCGCGGCGTCGCACTCGTCGGGGGCCTGGCACTGCTGCCCCTCCTCGCGGCCTGCGGCGGGGGAGCGGAGGACGTCGCGACGAACGGCGACCCGTCGACGATCAGCGCCGCCCCCGGGGCCGGAGTCGTGGCCCCGGCGAAGGTCGAGGTGATCGCCGCCCTGACCGGCTGCACGGCCGAGATCCGCACCGAGGCGGACGAGCTTCGCGAGGGCGTGTGCCACACCGGGGAGGCCGACTACCTCATCACCACCTTCCCCGAGGAGAAGTACAAACTGACCTGGCTGGACGCCGCCTCCGTGTACGGGGGCCAGTACCTGGTGGGCGAACGCTGGGTGGTCAGCGCGAAGCCGGAGATGCTGGAGCGGTTCCGGACCAAGCTCGGCGGGACCGTCCAGCACCTGGGGAGCACGGGTCCGGCGGCGACGCCGAGCGCGTCGTAGCCCGCCGCGGACCCAGGGTGCCCAGCGGGCCGGCCGGCACCGTGCCGGTCCCGGTGTCCGCACAGGGCGCGCAGAGCGCGTGTGGCTCAGGACGCCTGACGGCCGCCCAGAGCCTGTCAGACAGGCTTTAGGGGTGTCCGCAAAGTCTCGCCTGGCCCGCGACGCCCGGCACGCACTCTCGCCGCACCCGGCGAACACCCGAGTACGACCGGTACGCGGGCGTCCGCCCGGTACGCCGAGAGCACGCACCAGACGCCGCAGGCCCCGCCCTCCGGGCGGACGACGCGACTTTGCGGACACCCCCCTAGCGCGACGACGTGGTCTCCAGCAGCTGCCGGGCCATGTGGCGGGCGGGTCCCGCTGTCTGTTCGGCGACGCGCCGGAAGGTGTCCTGGGCGGCGCGGGCGGGCCATTCGGGCGGCAGGTGCCGGGCGGGCAGCCGCGGGTCGGTGCGGATGGTCCCCAGCCATTCGGTGACCAGCCGCAGCCGGGTGGCGATCGGATCGTCCCCGGGGCCGGCGCCGAGGTGGGCGGCCCAGCGCTTCTCGAAGGTGACGTAGCGGGCGGCGATGCTCTCCAGGTCCCAGGTGTCGCGGACCATCAGCTCGATGTCGGTGGCCTGGTCCGCCCGGGCGTGGAAGATCTTCACATGGTCGGCCAGTCCGAGTTCGGAGACGACGGCGGAGACGTCGACGTGCCCGGGGGCGATCCACAGCCCGCTGTACAGCGCGCCGAACCCGGTCCAGGTGAGACGTGAACGCAGGTCGTGGCGCTGGCGCTTCCAGGAGTCGGGCAGGGAGAACCCCAGCAGCGTCCAGGAACCGTCCCAGTCGTCGTTGACGGCGCCCTGGGTCCAGATGCGGGTGCGGCCGTCCTCCAGCACGCGCGCCGCCTGCGGGGTCAGGCCGAAGTACATCCTGCGGCCCTCGCGTTGGCGCCGCAGCAGGCCCCGGTTGACCATGCGGGTCAGGGTGGAACGGACGGCCTGTTCACCGACGCCGACGCGGCCGAGGACGTCGATGATGCTGCCCGAGTAGACGCACAGGTCTCCCTCCTCCAGGACGTGGTTGCCGAAGAAGGCGAGCATGAGCGACTGCGGGCGCGGCTGCGGGCCGTCCGAGGGGTCCAGGATGTCGTCGTCCTCCACGGTGGCAAGCGTACGGCCGCCCGCCGACGGCGCGGCGGACGGCGGCCGTACGGGGTCACCGGCCGTCGGCGGGGTGGGCAAGGTCGTACGGCCGCGGGTACGGGGTGGGGCGGTGGGTGACATAGCGCGTAGGGGTCGACGGATCCGCCGTCCTCGCGCGGGAGTTGAGGGACGCGGGGTCGGTTCCCCGCCAGCTGCCGGTGGTGAGGCGGTCCTCCAGGGTGTGCAGGGCGGCGAGTTGCTCGGCGGGGCTGAAGGTGCAGTGGCCGGCGTTGTCGGTGTACGCCTGGCGCAGCAGGGCCGACGAACCGGCGGCGGAGACGGCCCGCCGCAGGGCGCTCTCCGTCTGGACGGGCACGAGGGCGTCACCGACGGTGTGGACGGAGAGCTGCGGCTTGGTCAGCTCGCCGGTGAAGGAGCTGGTACGGCTCATCCACGCGACGGCGTCCGGGTCGGCGCCGACGCGCGGGGCGCGGTTCAGGGCGGCGAGGTCGGCGCGGAGCGAAAGACCGGCCTTCCGGTACAGCTCGGTGACCGCCTTGTGGACGGAGGACCGGCCGAGCAGCCGCGCGTAGTCGACGCCGGTGTTCCAGGACATGTTGCCGCCGGCCCGGGCCTCGGCCTCCTGCCGCCAGTGGAAGGCGGCGACCTTCAGCAGTCCCTTGACGGCCTCGTACTGATTGGCCTGCTGGGCGTCCCGGTCGGTGGCCGCGGGCCGGGGCTGCGACGGCTGGTTCCAGACCGGGATGTTGTGCAGGGCGGCCGCGAGGGCGATCCGCGCCCGCCCGGCGGCCGTCGACTGCGCCTCGTCGACCACGGTGGTCAGGACGTTCGCCGCGTCGTCGGCGGCCGCCCGGTCCGGGATGTCCACGAGCGGGACGTCCGCGTCGGGGGCGAGGAGCGTCCTGAGGACGAAGACCGGGTCGAGGGTGCTGTTCCAGTTGGCGACGCCGCCCTGCACGAGGCCGCACAGGGAGAGGGAGCCGTCGATCCGCTCCGGGTGGCGCTCGGCGATGGCGGTGGTGACGAGCCCGCCGTACGACCTTCCCCAGGCGACGGTCCGGGAGGCCGTGCCGAAACGGTCGGTGAAGGCGGTCAGGGTGGCGAGCTGGTCGGGGACGGCGTCCGTCACCGCCCAGCCGGTGGTGGCGTAGGAGGAGCCGACGAGCGCGTAGCCCTTCTCCAGGAGCAGCCCCTTCGTGGCCTCGTCCGGCGCGTTGTGGGCGGGGTTGGCCGGGCCGGTCGCGTAACCGTGGCTGAAGAGAAGGACCGTGCCGTTCCAGTCGGCGGGCACGTCCATCACGTACGTGGCGCCCGAGGGCAGCCGGCCGTCCACGTGGGACACGTCGGCGGCGGCCGTGGCGGCCGAGGCGGGCAGGACGCCGGCGGCGAGCAGAAGGGCTGTGACGAAGGCGGTACGGCCGCGGGTGCCGGTCCTCATGCGGAGATCCCTAAGACTGTCGGCGGTCCGGGAGGACCGGGTGTGGCTGATGCGGAGTTGCCGTTGATGGCTCAAGGAGAGTGGCCGCCCGGTCCTCCGGGACGCTCCGGCTGCTGATCTCCTGGGTGTGGGGGGCGGCGGGGCGTTCGGCGGGGCCGGCGAGGGAGGTGCGGCTGGTCTCGCGCACGAAGCACACCGTCAGCGCGGTGACCGCGGCGCCGCCGCACAGCAGCAGGGCGACGGGGGTGCCGCTGCCGCTCCCGGCCACCAGGCTGGAGGCGATCATCGGGGAGAACCCGGCGCCGACCAGGGTGGCGCCCTGGTAGCCGAGGGAGGCGCCGGTGTAGCGGACCCGGGTGCCGAACATCTCCGTGAGCAGGGCGCCCAGCGGGCCGTACATCGTGGACTGGGCGATGCCGTGGCCGAGGACGACGGCGAGGACCAGCAGACCGGGCGATCCGGAGTCGACCAGCGCGAGGACGGGGAAGGCGAGGGAGGCCGAGGCGAGGGCTCCGACGAGGACGACCGGGCGGCGGCCCACCCGGTCGGACAGCGCGGAGGCGCAGGGCAGGACGACGAGGGCCACGCAGGCGGACACCGTGAGCGCGCTGAGCACCTGCGGGCGGGCGTACCCGATGCCGGTGGCGTACGCGATCATGTAGCTGGTGAGCAGCGACTGGGCGGTGAAGGCGCCGATGCCGACGCCGCAGGCCAGCAGCACGGGACGCGGGCGCCGCAGCACGTCGAGGATCGGCAGCCGCGCCTCGGCGCGGCCCTTCTTCACCTCGGCGAAGAGCGGGCTCTCCACCACCTTGAGCCGTACGAAGAGCCCGACGCCGAGCAGGACCACGCTCAGCAGGAACGGCACGCGCCAGCCCCAGGCCGTGAACTGCTCCCTGGGCATGGCCACCACGAGGGTGACGACGAGCGAGGACAGCAGGGAACCGAGCGGGGCTCCCATCTGCGTGAAGCTGGACCACAGGCCGCGACGCCGCTCCCCGGCGTGCTCGACGACCATCAGGGTGGCGCCGCCCCACTCACCGCCGATGGCGATGCCCTGCACGACGCGCAGGGTGATCAGCAGGACGGGCGCCCACACGCCGATCGTGCCGTACGTGGGCAGCAGGCCGATGAGGAAGCTGGCGCCGCCCATCAGGCCCATGGTGAGCAGCAGCATGGACTTGCGGCCGAGCCGGTCGCCGAAGTGCCCGAAGACGATGCCGCCGAGCGGCCGGGCGACATAGCCGGCGGCGAACGTGCCGAACGCGGCGATGGTGCCGACGGCCGGGTCGGCGCCGGGGAAGAACAGTTCGCCGAAGACGAGGGCGGCGACCGTGCCGTAGACGAGGAAGTCGTAGAACTCCACGGCGGTGCCGAGCAGTCCGGACAGAGCGACTCGGCGCAGCTGACGCCTCTGTTCGGAGTTCGGGGGCGGTGCTGCGACGGGGGACGTGGGCATCGCGGTCTCCCTTGACCGGGGGAAGGACACCGCGAACTTAGGCTTCTCGGATACCGTCGTCAAGAAAATGCACAACATAAGAGGCCGCGGATTCCCTGTCCTGCCGGTCTTTCGGCCGACGGAGGCGACGGAAGGGGCGCGGGGATCGCCGCGGCGGGCGCGCCGGAGGGGGAGTGCCGGAGAGGTGGGATGCCTGAGAGGGGGTGCCGCGCGGCCGGGCGGCGGACGACGGTGCGGAGGGCCGCTCGCTCAGGCCCGCCGCACCGTCCTCAGCGGGCGTCCGCGGCGGCCTCGCCGGTCCCGCGGAAGACCCCCAGGATGCGCTCGGCGGCCAGCGTGGCCGTCAGTTCGCCGTCCCGCACCCGCTGTTCGAGCACGGGGGCGAGGGCCCGCACCGAAGGATCACGGCGCAGGCGGTCCAGGAGCTCGTCACGGACCATGCTCCAGGTCCAGTCCACCTGCTGGTCGCGGCGCTTGGCGGCGAGCCGGCCGGTGGAGTCGAGCAGGGTGCGGTGCTGCTCCAGCCGTTCCCAGACCACGTCCAGTCCGGTCGACTCCCGCGCGCTGCAACTGAGCACCGGCGGGGCCCACACCGCGTCCTTGCCGTGCATCAGCCTGAGCGCGCCCGCCAGCTCCCGTGCGGCGGCGCGGGCGTCGCGCTCCTGCGGACCGTCCGCCTTGTTGACGGCGATCACGTCGGCCAGCTCCAGGACGCCCTTCTTGATGCCCTGCAGCTGGTCGCCGGTGCGGGCGAGGGTGAGCAGCAGGAAGGAGTCGACCATGTTCGCGACGGCGGTCTCGGACTGGCCGACGCCGACGGTCTCCACGAGGATCACGTCGTAGCCGGCCGCTTCCATCACCACGATCGACTCACGCGTCGCCCTCGCCACTCCGCCCAGCGTGCCGGCGGAGGGGGAGGGCCGGACGAAGGCCGCCGGATCGACGGCCAGGCGCTCCATACGGGTCTTGTCGCCGAGGATCGAGCCGCCGGTACGGCTGGAGGACGGGTCCACGGCGAGGACGGCCACCCGGTGACCGAGCCCGGTCAGCAGGGTGCCGAAGGCGTCGATGAACGTCGACTTGCCCACGCCGGGCACCCCGCTGACCCCGATCCGCCGGGACCGGCCGCTGTGCGGGAGCAGTGCGGTCAGCAACTCCTGGGCCAGCGCCCGGTGCTGGGGCCGGGTGGACTCGACGAGCGTGATGGCGCGGGCCACGGTCGCCCGCTTCCCGTCGAGGACGCCCTTCACGTACGTCTCGAGGTCGAGTGCCATGCGCGCGCCGGCCTCAGACGCCGTGACCGAGACCGGCCGACAGCCGCTTGACCAGGTCGTGCGCCGCGTCCGGGATCACCGTCCCGGGCGGGAACACGGCCGTCGCGCCCATCTCCAGCAGCGTGGGCACGTCCTGCGGCGGGATCACCCCGCCGACGACGATCATGATGTCCTCGCGTCCCTCCTCGGCCAGCTGCTCCTTCAGTGCCGGGACGAGCGTGAGGTGACCGGCGGCCAGGGACGACACCCCGACGATGTGCACGTCCGCCTCGACGGCCTGACGGGCCACCTCGGCCGGGGTCTGGAACAGCGGGCCGACGTCGACGTCGAAACCGAGGTCGGCGAAGGCGGTCGCGATCACCTTCTGGCCGCGGTCGTGGCCGTCCTGGCCCATCTTGGCGACCAGGATGCGCGGGCGGCGGCCCTCCGCCTCCTCGAAGGCGTCCACCAGGGCGCGGGTGCGGTCCACGGACGGTGACTCCCCTGCTTCGTTGCGGTACACGCCGGAGATCGTACGGATCCGGCTCGCGTGCCGTCCGTACACCTTCTCCAAAGCGTCGGAGATCTCCCCGACGGTCGCCTTCGCGCGAGCCGCGTGCACGGCCAGCTCCAGCAGGTTGCCCTCGCCCCCGGCGGCCCGCGTCAGCGCGTCCAGCGCGTCCTGGCAGGCCCGCTCGTCCCGCTCCTCGCGCAGCCGCCGCAGCTTCTCGATCTGCTGGGCACGCACCGAGGAGTTGTCGACCTTCAGCACCTCGATCTGCTCGTCGTTCTCCACCCGGTACTTGTTCACGCCGATGACCGGCTGGCGCCCCGAGTCGATCCGGGCCTGGGTGCGGGCCGCGGCCTCCTCCACCCGCAGCTTGGGGATGCCGGCGTCGATGGCCTGCGCCATGCCGCCCGCCTGCTCCACCTCTTGGATGTGCTGCCAGGCGCGGCGGGCGAGGTCGTACGTCAGCTTCTCCACGTACGCGCTGCCGCCCCACGGGTCGATCACCCGGGTCGTGCCGGACTCCTGCTGGAGCAGCAGCTGGGTGTTGCGGGCGATGCGCGCCGAGAAGTCGGTGGGCAGCGCGAGCGCCTCGTCGAGGGCGTTGGTGTGCAGCGACTGGGTGTGGCCCTGGGTCGCCGCCATCGCCTCGACGCACGTCCGCGTGACGTTGTTGAACACGTCCTGCGCGGTCAGCGACCAGCCCGAGGTCTGCGAATGGGTGCGCAGGGACAGGGACTTGGTGTTCTTCGGGTCGAACTGCCTGACCAGCTTCGCCCACAGCAGGCGTGCCGCCCGCAGCTTGGCGACCTCCATGAAGAAGTTCATGCCGATCGCCCAGAAGAAGGAGAGCCGCGGTGCGAAGGCGTCCACGTCCAGTCCCGCCTCCCGGCCGGCCCGGATGTACTCCACACCGTCGGCGAGGGTGTACGCCAGCTCCAGGTCGGCCGTGGCGCCGGCCTCCTGGATGTGGTAACCGGAGATGGAGATGGAGTTGTAGCGGGGCATCCGCTGCGAGGTGAAGGCGAAGATGTCGGAGATGATCCGCATCGACGGCTTCGGCGGGTAGATGTAGGTGTTGCGGACCATGAACTCCTTGAGGATGTCGTTCTGGATGGTCCCCGCCAGCTTCTCCGCCGGAACTCCCTGTTCCTCCGCCGCCACGATGTACAGCGCGAGCACGGGCAGCACCGCGCCGTTCATCGTCATCGACACGGTCATCCGGTCCAGCGGGATGCCGTCGAAGAGCTGCCGCATGTCGTAGATCGAGTCGATGGCCACGCCCGCCATGCCGACGTCACCGGTCACCCGCGGGTGGTCGCTGTCGTACCCCCGGTGGGTGGGCAGGTCGAAGGCGACCGACAGGCCCTTCTGGCCGGCCGCCAGGTTGCGCCGGTAGAAGGCGTTGGACTCCTCGGCCGTGGAGAAGCCCGCGTACTGGCGGATCGTCCACGGCTGGTTGACGTACATCGTCGGGTACGGGCCGCGCAGGTACGGGGCGACGCCCGGGTAGGTGCCGAGGAAGTCCAGGCCCTCCAGGTCCTGCCCGGTGTACAGCGGCTTGACGGCGATGCCCTCCGGGGTCTCCCAGAGCAGGTCGCCGCCGTCGGCCGCCTTCTTGACGGCCGTGCGCCACTCGTCGGGGCCGCCGTCGGGGGTCGGGATCCCCAGCTCGATCCCGGAGAAGTCGGGGATGGAGGGGAAGGACATCAGGACACTCCCATGCGGTCGAGCGTGGCGGCGAGCACGGTGACGGCGTCACAGCCCGCGAAGACGTAGGTGTCGACTCCCTCGTACGGCCCGGGCCGCCCGGCGAGGAACACGTGGGCGGCGCCCGCCGCCCGCAGTTCCCGCACGGCCGCCTCGGCCTGCTCCTCGTACAGCGCGTCACTGGAGCACAGACAGACCTCCCGCGCCCCGCTCTCGGCGAAACCGCCCTCCGTGACGGGCTCGATGCCGCCGGCCTGGAAGAGGTTCGCGGCGAAGGTCAGCCGTGCGGTGTGCGCGGCGGCCGGGCCGAGGGCGGCCAGGTAGACGCGGGGCCGGGCGCCGGTGGCGGCCAGGTGGGCGTCGGAACGGGCCCGCAGCGCCTCGTACGCCTCGTCGCGGCGGACGCGCGGGAGGCCGCCCGAGGGCGGCTCGGGCGCGGGTTCGCGCACGACCGGCTTCTCGGCCAGGTGCGGGAACTCGCTCACCCCGGTGACGGGTTCGCGCCGCGCGGCGAGCTTCGCCCCGCGCACGGACCAGGTCTCGGCGAGCCGGTCGCGGACCATCCCGGAGCGCAGGGCGGCCGCCTGGCCGCCCGCCCGCTCGAGGGTGCGGAAGAACTCCCAGCCCGCGTGGGCGAGTTCGTCGGTGAGCCGCTCCACGTACCAGGAGCCGCCCGCCGGGTCGATCACCCGGGACAGGTGGGACTCCTCGATGAGGATCGTGGAGGTGTTGCGGGCGATGCGCCGCGCGAACCCGTCCGGCAGGCCCAGCGCGTGATCGAACGGCAGCACGGTGACGGCGTCGGCGCCGCCCGCTCCCGCGGCCAGGGTGGCGATGGTCGTGCGCAGCATGTTCACCCACGGGTCGCGGCGCGTCATCATCACCGGCGAGGTCACCGCGTGCTGGAGCTGAGCCCCCGCCCGTGGCGCCCCGCACACCTCGGCGACCCGCGCCCACAGGCGGCGCGCCGCCCGCAGCTTGGCGATCGTCAGGAACTGGTCGGCGGTGGCCGCGTACCGGAACTCCAGTTGTCCGCAGGCCTGTTCGACGCTCAGCCCGGTCTCGGTGAGCTCCCGCAGGTACGCCACCCCGGTCGCCAGCGAGCACCCCAGCTCCTGCGCGGCCGAACCGCCGGCCTCGTGGTAGGGCAGCGCGTCCACGGTCAGTGCCCGCAGCCCCGGGTACTCCTCGGCGCACCGCCGCGCGAGTCCGGCCACGGCCGCCGTCTCGTACGACCGTCCGGTGCGCGCCTCGTACCCCAGCGGGTCGGCGCCCAGGTTGCCGCGCGCCGCGTCGGGGGCGAGGCCCCGCTCCTCGTGGATGCGCAGCAACTCCCGTGCGGCCGACTCGACTTCGCCGCCCGCGTCGAGGACGACGGGCGCCAGGTCGAGGTAGACGCCGTCGAGCATCCGGCCGAGCGCGGAGACGGGGATGCCGCTGCCCTCGCCCAGGACCAGCCAGAGGGAGGTGACGCCGTTCTCCAGGTCCGTCAGGACCGCGCCGCCGTCCGCCGCCGTGTGCCGCTGGCGTACGTCCCAGCCGCCGACGGTGTTCCCCTGCGCCCGGCCGCCGCGCACGAAGGGCGCGAAACCGGGCAGGCCGGGGTCCGGAGCGGCGTCGCGCGCGGTGTACAGCGGCCGGGTACCGAGCCCGTCCTCCAGCACGGTGGCCAGGGCGTCCTCCGCTGCGTCGCCCGAGACCTCCTTGCCCGACCTGCGCAGAACGCCCGCCACCAGGTGCTGCCACTGTTCGTGTGTCGCGTCGGGGAACTCGGCGGCCAGCGCGAGCCCGTCATCAGGCAGGACAGTCATGCCCGGATGCTAGGTCAGATCGACGAAGGAGCAGCAGGGGCCGCGGCTGTGACCTTCTTCTCTCCGAGAGCGTGACCTGCACCGCTCCGGTCCGCCGCGTCCCCGTGCCGTCCCCCGGACGGCGGCACGGGGACGGCACGGGGGACGCCGGGCGCCGGCCGGCCGGACGGCGCCGGTCCGGTCCGGTCCCGGGGCTCTCCCGCCGTCGTCCGCCTCGTCGAGGCCCGGGGGTTCGACGACGCGCGCCCCCGGTCGGCGGACTGGCGGGCGGCTCGACGAACGCACCCTCGCCCGTACCGGCCGGGGCCGCCGCCCACCGGCGCAAGCATCGACGCCCGGGACGGCGGGTGGCCGAGGGCCGGGTTGGGTGGACGGTGCCGGTCACGGCGCGCCGGCCTCGCGCCGGTGGACCGTGACGGTCCCGGCGCGGCGCGCGGCGCGTGGCGCGCACCGAGTGCGGTG
This sequence comes from Streptomyces sp. NPDC052016, assembly GCF_044548445.1. Taxonomy (NCBI): domain Bacteria; kingdom Bacillati; phylum Actinomycetota; class Actinomycetes; order Kitasatosporales; family Streptomycetaceae; genus Streptomyces; species Streptomyces sp. NPDC052016. The sequence goes on along the minus strand of NZ_JBIUBX010000046.1, from coordinate 1,911 downwards.
CGGGTCGGTCCTGATCCACCGGGACCGAAGGACGGCCGGAAGGGCGGAGTCCGCGAGAGTTGCGGACAGAGGATGTCCGCAAGTCTCGTTAGCGTGCCCGTATGACGAAGACGACGACGTCCGCGGCGTCCCCCGTGCTGTCCACCCGCGCCCTCAACCGCGCGACCCTCGACCGGCAGCTCCTGCTGCGCCGCGCCCCGCTGTCCGCGAAGGCGGCCGTGGCCCACCTGCTGGGTCTGCAGGCGCAGAACGTCAAGCCGCCGTACTACGCCCTCGCCTCCCGCCTCGACGGCTTCACGCCCGAGCGGTTGTCGACGCTCATGGCCGACCGCGAGGTGGTCCGCATCGTCACCATGCGCTCGACCATCCACACCCACACGGCCGACGACTGCCTCACCCTGCGGCCGCTGGTGCAGCCGGCCCGCGACCGCGAGCTGACCGGCTTCCGCGCGGGCCTCGCCGGCGTCGACCTCGACCGGCTCGCCGTCCTGGCCCGCGACCTCGTCGAGGCCGAGCCGCGCACCATGAAGCAGCTCCGCGAGGCGCTCCTCGCCGAGTGGCCCGACGCCGACCCCCAGGCCCTCGCGATCGCGGCCCGCTGCAGGCTCCCGCTCGTGCAGGTCACCCCGCGCGGGCTGTGGGGCCGGAGCGGGCAGGTCGCGCTGACCACCGCCGAGCACTGGCTCGGCCGCCCCGCCGAACCGGCCCCCACGCCCGACGCCACCGTGCTGCGCTACCTCGCCGCCTTCGGCCCGGCCTCCGTCAGGGACATGCAGACCTGGGCGGGCCTGACCCGGCTGCGCCCGGCCTTCGAACGCCTGCGCCCACGGCTGCTGACCTTCCGCGACGAGAAGGGCGTCGAGCTCTTCGACCTGCCCGACGCCCCTCGTCCCGACCCCGACGCCCCGGCCCCGCCCCGGTTCCTCCCGGAGTTCGACAACCTGCTCCTCTCCCACGCCGACCGCACCCGCGTCGTACCCGCCGAGCACCGGGGCCGCACCTGGCAGGGCAACCAGGCCTACCGCACCCTCCTCGTCGACGGTTTCGTCGCGGGCGTGTGGACGCTGGAAGGGAACGCGCTGGTCGTCGAGGCGTTCGGCACGCTCACCAAGGCCCAGCGGGACGAGGTGAGCGCCGAGGGAGCGCGCCTGCTGACGGCGCTGCACGGGGAGTCGGCGTACGACGTCCGGTTCGGCGGCGTGGTCCGGGCGGCCCCGTGACCGTCAGTCCACCCCGTGGGCGTCGGGGCCGTCCGGGAAGGGCAGCTCCCCGAGCGCGGTGTGGTGGAGCCACCGCTGGAGGGCGGCGTTGACGCTGCCGGAGAGGGCGCTGAGCTGGTCGATGGCGTCGCGGTCCTCGGGTCGGGGCGGGATGCCCGCCGCGGTCAGCGCCGCGTACAGGTCGAGGCGTCGCCGGTCCCGAGGGCCGATGGCGAGGCTGAGGCGCTCGGCGGGGTTGGGCGGCGGCAGCAGGTAGTCGGCGTCGTGGCACTGGCCGGCCGCGGCCGGCCGGGCGGACGCGGGGTCGTCGACGGCGTAGGGGTCGACGAAGGCGTGGGGCGAGCTGTGCTCGACGGCGATGGCGGTCACGTCTGTCTCCTCACCAGCAGGTTGCGGATCTGCCGGACAAGAGACCCGCGCGGCCCGCCCCGGTTGCGGCCCCGGCACCACATCAGCCCATCGGCGTCATCGGCAGCTCATCGTCCGGTCGGATCAGCGGACGGAGCGGAACGGGAGGCACGCCGGCATGGAACCCGGAGCCGAACTCGGCGCGGGGGACGGGAACCCATGGAGAGGGGGGGGGGGGGGGGGGGGGGGGGGGGGGGCGGGGGGCGCGCGCGGGGGGGGGGGGGGGGGGTGGGGGTGGTGGGGTGTGTCATCATCAGGAAAGCCGCCCCCGGCACACCCGCGG
>NZ_JBIUBX010000045.1:0-36053 GCF_044548445.1 Streptomyces sp. NPDC052016 | reverse complement strand
CCCCCCCCCCCCCCCCCCCCCCCCCCCCCCCCCCCCCCCCCCCCCCCCCCCCCCCCCCCCCCCCCCCCCCCCCCCCCCCCCCGACCCACCCACCCTCCCCCGTCACCGACAACTCCGGGTGGTATCTCTGCATACGCCAGTTCTGCGAAGAACGTCCGGGTGAGGAATGTGACGAGATGCGCGTTGTCCGCTTCCCCGACGTCTGCGGTCGCGCCCGCTGGGTAGGGCTGCGGTAACCGTCAGACGCCGTACCCGACAGAGGAGGCCACCGTGCCCGCATCGACACCCCCCCTGCTGCCGGCCCACTCCAAACGCCCGGCGGTGCCGACCGCCCACCCCCAGGAGACCCACTTGTGCGTGTTCAGCGCGGAGGGAACCTGCGCCGAGGCCCCGCTGACCAGCGAGCCGCCGCTGCCCGACGCCGAGCCCCTCACCAGCGAACCGCCGCTCGCCGCCGCGGACTCCGACGTCACGAGGCCCTAGATGACCGCACCCCGGCCGGACGAACCCCCCGCACCCCCCAGCGACGAGCTGACCCGCCTCGCCGCCCTGCACGGCGTCGCCACCTCCTACAGCCCGTCCCCGGGCCGTACGGTCACCGCCTCGGCCACCGCGGTCACCCGCGCCCTGGCCGCCCTGGGCGTCGACGCCGGCACTCCGCAGGCCGTCCGCGCCGCGCTCGCCGCGCGGGAGCGGGAGGCGGCCGAACGGCTGCTGCCGCCGACCGTGGTGTCCTGGACCACAGGCGACCACGGCGGCGAGCACGCCGCCTGCGCCAACCTCGCCGCCCTCCCGCCGGGCACCCGACTGCTGATCGAGACGGAGCAGGGCGGAACCCACACGTCCGTCGAGGGCCTGCCGCCCGGAGTCCACCGGCTGACCGCCACCGCACCCGACGGCCGCACCGCAAGCGCCCACCTGATCGTGGCCCCACGCCACCTGCCCACGGCCACCGCCACCCCCACCCTCACGTCCACACCCACCCCCACCTCCACGCCCACCGCCACGTCCACCCCCGCCTCCACGCCCACCCCTCCAGGACGCACGTACGGACTCCTCGTCCAGCTCTACTCCCTCCTGTCCGCCCGCTCCTGGGGCATGGGCGACCTCGGCGACCTGGCCGAGCTGGCCGACTGGGCCGGGCGAGCGCTGGGGGCCGGGTTCGTACAGGTCAACCCGCTGCACGCAGCGGTGCCCGGGGCGCCGACCGACCCCTCGCCGTACCGGCCGTCCTCGCGTCGCTTCCCCGATCCCGTGCATCTGCGGGTCGAGGACGTCCCCGAGTTCGCGTACGTCGACGAGCCCGACCGCGTGCGGGCGCTGCTGGAGCGGGCCGGCCGGCTGCGGGAGACCGTGCTGGAGAAGGGGGCGCTGATCGACCGGGACGCGGTGTGGGAGCTGAAGCGGGAGGCGTTGGAGCTGGTCGCCGCGGTGCCGCTGGGCCCCGGCCGGCGCGCCGCCTACTGCGACTTCCTCGCCGAGGAGGGCGAGGCGCTGGAGGACCACGCCACCTGGTGCGCGCTCGCCGAGGTGCACGGCTCCGACTGGCACCGGTGGCCGGAGGGGCTGCGGGATCCCCGTTCCGCGGACACCGCCCGGGCCCGGCGCGAGCTGATGGACCGGGTCGACTTCTGGTCGCGGCTCGCGTGGCTCACGGACGCCCAGCTCACCGCCGCGCAGCGCACGGCGCGTGAGGCGGGCATGCCGGTCGGGATCGTGCACGACCTCGCGGTCGGCGTGCACCCCCGCGGCGCCGACGCCTGGGCCCAACAGGAGTTCCTCGCCGCCGGCATGTCGGTCGGCGCGCCCCCGGACGCCTTCAACGCGCGCGGCCAGGACTGGGGTCTGCCGCCCTGGCGTCCGGACCGGCTCGCCGAGTCCGGCTACGCGCCGTTCCGGCGGCTGTTGCGCGCCCTGTTCCGCTACGCGGGCGCTCTGCGCATCGACCATGTCATGGGCCTGTTCCGGCTGTGGTGGGTGCCCCAGGGCGAGCCGCCCACCGAGGGCACCTACGTCCGTTACGACGCCGAGGCCATGCTCGCCGTGCTGGTGCTGGAGGCGTCCCGGGCGGGCGCGGTGGTGATCGGCGAGGACCTGGGCACCGTAGAGCCGGGCGTCCGGGAGGCCCTGCGCGAGCGGGGGGTGCTCGGCACGTCCGTGCTGTGGTTCGAGCGGGACTGGGAGGGTGACGGACGTCCCCTGCCCCCCGAACGCTGGCGCTCCGACTGCCTCGCCACCGCCACCACCCACGACCTTCCGTCCACCGCGGCCCGCCTCACCGGCGACCATGTCGAACTCCGCGAACGGCTGGGCCTGCTGACCCGGTCGCTGGAGGAGGAGCGCGCGGAGGCCCGCGCCGACACGGGGGAGTGGCTCGGGCTGCTCACCCGGCTCGGACTCCTCCGGGGCACCGGCGGGGGCGGCGACACGTTCTCCGAGGAGGCCGAGGTGCAGGCCGTCCACCGCTTCCTGCTGCGCACCCCCGCCCGGATGATCGGCGTCTGGCTCCCGGACGGCGTGGGCGACCGCCGGCCGCAGAACCTGCCCGGCACCTGGGACCAGTACCCGAACTGGCGCCTGCCGATCGCCGACGCGGAGGGACGCCCGGTGACGCTGGAGGAGCTGGCGGCGTCACCACGACTGCGCGCGCTGATCGACGTCCTGCGGCAGGGATGAGGCGCGGCCCCGTCGGCGGCGACCGCCGCCCGGGGCCGCGCCCGGATCGGCGTCCTGCGGGGCGAGGCGGAGCCCCCGCCCGGCCCCCGCCCGGCTCATACGGCACCCCGGACGAGCGTGCCCGATCGCCGTTCGCTAACTTGGGCACCGTGGACAAGAAGAACGCCCTGCGCGCCGGCGCCCTGGCCGCCGGTACGACGCTGATGATGCTGCTCATGTCGTCCCCCGCGCTCGCGCTGACCCGCGACGACGGTGACGACCCCGGCACGGGCCTGAGCGTCATCGAGACGCTGGGCCTCTTCGTGGTGGCCCCGCTCGCGCTGTTCGCGGTCATCGCCGGCCTGGTGTGGGTCCTCGACCGGTCCAAGGACCGGCAGGACACGACCAGCTCCAACATCACCGTCAAGGGCAAGGGCACGACGCAGGCCAAGGCCTGACCGGGGCCCCCGACGGGACCACCGAGTCCGCCACCCGCACCCGCCGAGAGCGCCGTCTCCTCGGTCGTACGCCACATGCGCCGTACGACCGAGGAGACGGCGCTCTCGCGTTCCGCACACGCCGAAGCCGGACCCGCACCCGCACCCGCACCCGGATCCGAACCCGCACCCGAACCCGCACCCGAGCCGGACCCGCACCCGGATCCGGACCCGTACCCGAACCCGCACCCGAGCCGGACCCGCACCCGGATCCGGACCCGTACCCGAACCCGCACCCGAGCCGGACCCGCACCCGAGCCGGACCCGCACCCGCAACCGGGGACGGAGTCGGAGCCGAAACCGGCGGGGCCGCCGTCGGCCGCCCGCCGTCCGCCCCCGGCCCGATCCGCCATCGTGCCCACAGCGCCCCGCCCGTTCGGGGCCAACCTCGCCCTCGTCTCTCCCCGCGCAGACCGCCGCACGTCACAGTCATCGCTGGAAGCGATCGGACCGACCCCGCCGGAAACGGGTCATGCCGGCAGGAGGCACTCATGAACGGCACCCCGCACGACGCGAGCACCCCCGACCCCGTCGCCGTCGTGGGCTCCGGGCCCACCGGCCTCCTCCTCGCCGGCGACCTCGCCACCGCCGGTGTCCCCGTCACCGTCCTCGAGAAGCGCCACCACGACATCAGCAACCTCACCCGCGCCTTCGTCGTGCACGCCCGCACCCTCGAACAGTTCGACGCGCGCGGCCTCGCCGACGAACTCGAGGCGGTCGGCCGCCCGCTCGACCGGCTCCGCCTGTACGGGCGGCTCACGCTCACCCTCGACACGCTCCCCTCCCGTTTCAACCACGTCCTCGTCATCCCCCAGTACGAGGTGGAGAAGGTCCTGGAGCGGCGCGCGGTCGAGGCCGGGGCGCGGTTCCGGTACGAGACCGAGGTGACCGGCCTCGCCCAGGACCCGGACGGCGTCACCGTCGAGGTCCGAACGCCCACCGGCGCGGCCGAGACCCTGCGGGCCTCCTACGTCGTCGGCGCCGACGGCATGCGCAGCACCGTGCGGAGCGCGGTCGGCCTCCCCTTCCCCGGCCGTTCCGTCATCCGTTCCGTCGTCCTCGCCGACGTCCGGCTCGCCGAGCAACCGGAGACGGTGCTCACCTTCAACGCCGTCGGTGACACCTTCGCCCTCGTCGCGCCCTTCGGCGACGGCTACTACCGGGTGATCGGCTGGCACCGCGGCCGTGAGGCGCCCGACGACGCCCCCCTCGGGCTCGACGAGGTCAGGGAGATCACCCGCCTGGCCCTGGGCCGGGACTTCGGCATACACGACGCCCGCTGGATGTCCCGCTTCCACAGCGACGAGCGTCAGGCGCCCGCCTACCGGGTGGGCCGGGTTTTCCTCGCGGGCGACGCCGCGCACGTGCACACCCCGGCCGGCGGGCAGGGCCTGAACACCGGGCTGCAGGACGCGGCCAACCTGAGCTGGAAGCTCGCGCAGGTGGTCCACGGCCGCGCGGACGACGCCCTCCTCGACACCTACCAGGCCGAACGCCACCCCGTGGGCCGGACGGTGCTGCGCAGCAGCGGCGGCATCGTGCGGTTCGCGATGGCCAAGAGCCCAGGGATGCTCGCGCTGCGGGCCGCGGGCGCCACCTTCCTCCACCATGTCGCCCCGGCCCGCCGCAGGGTGCTCGGCCAGATCACCGGCATCGGCTACAGCTACCCGGCTCCCCGCGGCGCCCATCGCCTCACCGGCCTCCGTGTCCCGGACGTCCGTCTGGCGGGCGGCCGTCGTCTGCACGAGGCCCTGCGGGGCGGCCGTTTCGTCCTGATCACCGCGCGGGACGCCGACGGCGACCGGGGCGGCGCCCGCGATGGCCGGCTCGCCGTGGAGCGCTGGGCGAGCGACCGGCGCACGGTGCTGCTGGTGCGCCCCGACGGATATGCGGCCTGGGCGGCCGACGACGCCGACCCGGCCGTGATCGAGGCCGCCCTCGCCGCCCACGTCGGCTGAGCCGGCCCGCGGCTACCTCTCCGTCGCGAGCAGCAGCTCCCGCAGCAGGCCGGCCAGATGGCCGGCCTGCTCGGTGTCCAGGGCGGCGGAGAGCGCCTCCGTCTGGACGGCGAGCCCCGCGCCGACCGCCTCCTCGACCAGTTCCAGGCCCCGTTCGGTGAGGGTCACCTGGAGGCCCCGGCGGTCGTGCGGGTCGGGGGAGCGGCGCAGCAGTCCCGCCCGTTCCAGCTTGTCGAGGCGGCCGGTCATCCCGCCGGTGGTGAGCATGAGCGTCGCCGACAACTGGCGGGGGGAGAGGGCGTACGGCTCGCCGGAGCGGCGCAGCGTGGCCAGCACGTCGAACTCGCCGCGTGAGATCCCGAGGGCCCCGTACGCCTTCTCCATGCGGTCGCCGATCGCGCGCGAGAGCCGGTGGATCCGGCCGAAGACCTCCATGGCGGTGGTGTCGAGGTCGGGCCGCTCGACGGCCCACTGCCCGATGATCGCGTCGACGGCGTCCCTGCGCTGTGCACTCATGCGGGGAGTATCCGCCCGGCTTCGGCTCGCCTGCAAGAAAGTGGCTTGACAGCAAGTGGCTTAGCGCTAAGCTACTTATGTCCAAGCTACTGGTGCCCAAGCTGTTCCGCGCGACATCGTCCGCCTTCCACGCCGTCCGCCTCCGCGTCCGGCCCTGAGCCCCGACGCCACCCTGCCCCCTGAGCCCACCCCGCCCCGACGCTTCCGAGAAGGGGGGCCGGCCATGACACGGCCCGCCACCGTCCTGCTCACCGCCCTCGCCCCCGTCTCCTGGGGCACCACCTACGCGGTCACCACCGAGTTCCTCCCCGCCGACCGCCCCCTCTTCACCGCCCTGACCCGCGCCCTGCCCGCCGGCCTGCTGCTGCTCGCGGTCGCCCGCGTGTTGCCCCGAGGCCTCTGGTGGGGCAAGGCGGCGGTGCTCGGCGCCCTGAACATCGGCGCCTTCTTCCCGCTCCTCTTCCTCTCCGCCTACCGGCTGCCCGGCGGCATGGCGGCCGTCGTCGGCTCGGTCGGACCGCTCTTCGTCGTGGGCCTCTCGGCGCTCCTGCTCGGGCAGCGGCCGACCGCCCGCACCCTGCTGACCGGCATCGCGGCCGCGTTCGGCGTCAGCCTGGTGGTCCTCGAGGCCGCCGGGGCGCTGGACGCGCTCGGCGTGCTGGCGGCGCTCGCCTCCACCGCCTCGATGTCGGCGGGCATCGTCCTGACCAAGAGGTGGGGCCGCCCCGACGGCGTCGGCCCCCTCGCGCTCACCGCCTGGCAGCTCACCGTGGGCGGGCTGCTCATCGCCCCCGTCGCCTTCCTCGTCGAGGGCGCCCCGCCCGCCCTGGACGCCCGTGCCGTCGGCGGCTACCTCTACCTGGCCCTGGCCAACACGGCGGTCGCGTACTGGCTCTGGTTCCGCGGTATCGGCCGGCTCACCGCCACGCAGGTCACCTTCCTCGGACCGCTCTCCCCGCTCACCGCGGCGGTCGTCGGCTGGGTCGCCCTCGGACAGGCGCTGACGGCGGTGCAACTGGCGGGCATGGCGCTGGCGTTCGGCGCGACGGTGGCGGGGCAGCTCACCCCGCGCCCCCGCCTGCGCCCGTGCGCGGCATCAGCGGCGGCGCCGTTGGCCGCACCTTCCAGCTCTCCTCGGAGGGACAGGCGAACGGATGCCGCGGACCTGACAGATCCGGCGCTGCGACGGTAGAGCGGCGCTCCGGTCCGCCTGCCGAAGGGGGCTACGGGCGGCGGCAGCCGCCTCGGGGAGCCCGAGCCCGAGGGACGACCCCGTGGCGGTCCGTGCCCGAGGGAACCTGGCTTGCGGGAACCGCACCCGGGACAGGCCCTAGGGGAGCCCGCGCTGGTACCGCACCCCGGGCCGCGCGTCGACGACGACGTCCCCCACGGTCGTGAACCCGTTCCGTTCGAGGACGGTCCTGGACGCCCGGTTGTCGACGGTGGTGACGGCGGTGAGGGCGGTGAGGGCGTACGCCGTGGCGGCCAGCTCGCAGACCTCCCCGGCCACGGCCGTGGCCACACCCCGGCCCACCGCGTGCGCGCCGATCCGGTAGCCCAGCTCGGCGGAGCCGTCCGTGACGTCCACCAGATTGACGCGGCCGATCAGCCGGCCGTCCTCGTCCAGGACCACGTGGAAGTGACAGACGCCGGCGTCCTGCTCCTCGAGGAGGGCGCGGTGCCGGGAGGGGAACTCGGCGAAGTACGCGTCTCCGCGGTCGGGGACGGACCGGGCGAAGTAGGCGCGGTTCTCCCGTTCGAACGCCAGCAGGGCGTCCGCGTGGTCGGCCCGCAGCCGCTCCAGGGTCGTCATGACCGGCAGCATAGGAGGCCGGCCGGCCGGGCGCCCTCTTTCGCCCCTCCGCCACCACCGCCCGCCCCCGCCCCCTGCGACAGGCGGCGCCCCGGCGACAACGTCGTCGCCCAACCCCCTGCCTCCGTGGAAGGATGGCGCAACCCACACATAACGAGGAGATGACCGCGTGCCTGGCACAAACCTGACTCGCGAAGAGGCGCAGCAGCGGGCGAAGCTGCTCACCGTTGACTCGTACGAGATCGATCTCGACCTCTCCGGCGCGCAGGAGGGCGGTACCTACCGGTCCGTGACCACGGTGCGCTTCGACGTGGCGGACGGGGAAGACGCCCAGTCCTTCATCGACCTGGTGGCGCCGACCGTCCACGAGGTGACGCTGAACGGGGACGCCCTCGACCCGGCCGAGGTCTTCGCGGACTCCCGGATCGCCCTGCCCGGACTGCTCGAGGGCCGCAACGTCCTGCGGGTCGTCGCCGACTGCGCCTACACCAACACCGGTGAGGGTCTGCACCGGTTCGTCGACCCGGTCGACGACCAGGCCTACCTTTACACGCAGTTCGAGGTTCCGGACGCCCGCCGCGTCTTCGCCTGCTTCGAGCAGCCCGACCTCAAGGCCACCTTCCAGTTCACGGTGAAGGCGCCGAGCGGCTGGACCGTCATCTCCAACTCCCCGACGCCCGAGCCCAAGGACGACGTCTGGGCCTTCGAGCCGACGCCGAGGATCTCGACGTACATCACCGCGCTCATCGTCGGCCCGTACCACAGCGTCCACAGCGTGTACGAGAAGGACGGTCAGTCCGTCCCGCTCGGCATCTACTGCCGTCCCTCGCTCGCCGAGTTCCTCGACTCGGACGCCATCTTCGAGGTCACCCGGCAGGGCTTCGACTGGTTCCAGGAGAAGTTCGACTACCGGTACCCCTTCAAGAAGTACGACCAGCTCTTCGTGCCGGAGTTCAACGCGGGCGCGATGGAGAACGCGGGCGCCGTCACCATCCGCGACCAGTACGTCTTCCGCTCGAAGGTCACCGACGCCGCGTACGAGCTCCGCGCGGAGACGATCCTGCACGAGCTGGCCCACATGTGGTTCGGCGACCTGGTCACCATGGAGTGGTGGAACGACCTGTGGCTGAACGAGTCGTTCGCCACCTACACCTCCATCGCCTGCCAGGCGTACGCGCCCGGCAGCCGCTGGCCGCACTCCTGGACGACGTTCGCCAACTCCATGAAGACGTGGGCCTACCGGCAGGACCAGCTGCCGTCCACCCACCCGATCATGGCCGAGATCCGCGACCTCGACGACGTCCTGGTCAACTTCGACGGCATCACCTACGCCAAGGGCGCCAGCGTCCTCAAGCAGCTCGTCGCCTACGTCGGCATGGACGAGTTCTTCAAGGGCGTGCAGGCCTACTTCAAGCGCCACGCGTTCGGCAACACCCGCCTGTCCGACCTCCTCGGCGCCCTGGAGGAGACCTCCGGCCGTGACCTGAAGGCCTGGTCGAAGGCGTGGCTGGAGACGGCGGGGATCAACATCCTCCGCCCCGAGATCGAGACCGACGGCAACGGTGTCATCACCTCCTTCGCGATCCGCCAGGAGGCCCCGGCCCTGCCCGCCGGCGCCAAGGGCGAGCCGACGCTGCGCCCGCACCGCATCGCCATCGGCCTCTACGACCTCGACGAGGCCAGCGGCAAGCTGGTGCGCGACGAGCGCGTCGAGCTGGACGTCGACGGCGAGCTGACCGCCGTCCCGCAGCTGTCCGGCAAGCGCCGGCCGGACGTCGTCCTGCTCAACGACGACGACCTGTCGTACGCCAAGGTCCGCCTCGACGAGCAGTCCCTCGCCTTCGTCACCGAGCACCTCGGCGACTTCGAGGCGTCCCTGCCGCGCGCCCTGTGCTGGGCGTCGGCCTGGGACATGACCCGGGACGCCGAACTGCGCACCCGCGACTACCTCGCCCTGGTGCTGTCCGGCATCGGCAAGGAGTCCGACATCGGCGTGGTCCAGTCGCTGCACCGGCAGGTCAAGCTCGCCATCGACCTCTACGCCGACCCGACCGCCCGTGAGGCGCTGCTGACCCGCTGGACCGACGCCACGCTGGCCCACCTGCGGTCCGCCGAGGCGGGCGGCGACCACCAACTGGCCTGGGCGCGCGCCTTCGCGGCCACCGCCCGCACCCCCGAGCAGCTGGACCTGCTGGAGGCGCTGCTGGACGGCTCGCAGACGATCGAGGGCCTCGTCGTCGACACCGAGCTGCGCTGGGCGTTCGTACAGCGCCTCGCGGCCGTCGGCCGGTTCGACGAGACGGAGATCGCCGGCGAGTACGAGCGCGACAAGACGGCCGCCGGGGAGCGCCACGCGGCCACCGCCCGCGCCGCCCGGCCGACGCCGGAGGCCAAGGCGGAGGCGTGGGCGTCGGTGGTCGAGTCCGACAAGCTGCCCAACGCCGTCCAGGAGGCCGTCATCGGCGGCTTCGTCCAGACCGACCAGCGTGAGCTGCTCGCGCCGTACACGGACAAGTACTTCGACGTCGTGAAGGACATCTGGGAGTCCCGCTCGCACGAGATCGCCCAGCAGATCGCGGTCGGCCTCTACCCGTCGATCCAGGTCTCCGACGAGACCCTCCGCAAGACGGACGCCTGGCTGACCTCCGCCGAGCCGAACGCGGCCCTGCGCCGCCTCGTCTCCGAGTCCCGCGCGGGCGTGGAGCGCGCACTGAGGGCCCAGGCGGCCGACGCGCGGTAGTCGCCCGTACGCCATGAGGGGGCGCCCGGTGCCGCGGCACCGGGCGCCCCCGGCGTTTCACGTGCGCCCGGCGCGCCGAGAACGACGTCCGGATCCCGCCGGTGAGCGGGGGCGGCGCGGGCGAACCTGGGACGCATGACCACCACGAGCACCGCCAGGACGTACACCGCGCGCCCCATCGCCCCCGAGGTCCTGGAGGAACTGCGCGTCACCGACGACGCCGGCCGCCCCACGACCCCCTTCACCGACCCCGAGGGCGACGCCCCCCTGCGCTGCTGCCTGCGCCGCAGCCGGCCCGGAGAACGGATCGCCCTCGTCTCCTACGCCCCCCTGCGCCGCTGGGCGGCCGCGACGGGCGCCGACCCCGGCGCCTACGACGAACAGGGCCCCGTCTTCGTCCACGCCGGCCCCTGCCCGGAGCCGGCCGACGGCACGCTGCCGTTCACGAACACCCACCGCACCGTCCGCCGCTACTCGGCCGAGGGCCGCATCCTGGGCGGACGCCTCGTCGCGGAGCCCTCGCGGGAGAGCTTCGCGCAGGCCTTCCGGGAGGCGTTCGACGACCCGGCCGTGGCGCTCGTCCACGTCCGGGGCGTCGAGTACGGGTGCTTCCTCTACGAGGTGCGCCGGGACTGAGGAGTCAGCCCTTGAGCTCCGCCGCCACCAGCTCCGCGATCTGCACCGCGTTCAGGGCCGCGCCCTTGCGGAGGTTGTCGTTGGAGATGAACAGGGCGAGGCCGTTCTCCACGGTCTCGTCCCGGCGGATGCGGCCCACGTAGGACGGGTCCTTGCCGGCCGCCTGGAGCGGGGTCGGGATGTCGGTGAGGACGACACCCTCGGCGTCCGCCAGCAGCTCCGTGGCGCGCTCGGCGCTGATCGGGCGGGCGAAGCGGGCGTTGACCTGGAGGGAGTGGCCCGAGAAGACCGGCACGCGCACGCAGGTGCCGGAGACCTTGAGCTCGGGGATCTCCAGGATCTTGCGGGACTCGTTGCGGAGCTTCTGCTCCTCGTCCGTCTCGTTCAGACCGTCGTCCACGATCGAGCCGGCGAGCGGCACGACGTTGAACGCGATGGGCCTCTTGTAGACGCCCGGCTCGGGGAAGTCGACCGCCTCGCCGTCGTGCGTCAGCCTGTCGGCGTCGGCGACGACCTTCTGCGCCTGGCCGTGCAGCTCCGCGACGCCCGCGAGGCCGGAACCGGACACCGCCTGGTAGGTGGCGACGACGAGGGCCTCCAGGCCCGCCTCCGCGTGCAGCGGCTTCAGCACGGGCATCGCGGCCATCGTCGTGCAGTTCGGGTTGGCGATGATGCCCTTGGGGCGGTCGGCGATCGCGTGCGGGTTCACCTCGGAGACGACCAGCGGCACCTCGGGGTCCTTGCGCCAGGCCGAGGAGTTGTCGATCACGACCGCGCCCTGCGAGGCGACCTTTTCGGCCAGCGCCTTGGAGGTGGCGCCGCCCGCCGAGAACAGCACGATGTCCAGGCCGGTGTAGTCCGCGGCCGCCGCGTCCTCCACGGTCACGCCGTCCAGGACCGTCCCCGCCGAGCGGGCGGAGGCGAACAGACGCAGCTCGGTGACCGGGAAGTTCCGCTCCTTGAGGATCCTGCGCATGACCGTGCCGACCTGACCGGTGGCTCCGACGATTCCGACCCTCACGGTGACTCCCTCTGTCCGTCCTTGCGTGCGTGTTGCCTGGCCGAGGCTTTTCCATGATGCGGCCGACATGGGCCCGCCTGTCCAATTCTTTGGCCGCCATGCCCGATGGATGGGACGCCCCGGCGCCGTCGGCGGTTGCGGAACTCCCGTCCGTACCCCCTCTGAGCTGCAGATGTTCGTCCCGCGCACGCTCCGGGCCGCAAGCTGTGCTGCCTGCCGCCGCGGTGTGACGTACACCTCTGCACGATGAGGCCGAACGTTTTGGCGCGCTGCGGCGTCGTAGAGGAAACGCGGCGAGGGGAGGGGTGTCCGTGCTGCGCAGAAAGGCGGCCCGCCGGGCCCAGGGGGACGCGCACGGCGATCCCCTGGACCCGGCGCAGGAACGCAGGGTGCGGGCGGTGCTCGCGCTCGGCGGCGTGCCGCAGGCGGACCTGCCGGACGGGGTGCAGCAGGTCCGCCTGCGGCTGCTGGAGCGCGCGGCGAAGGGGTACGAGGCGCCGCGGGACGTCTCCGCGTGGGCGGCGGTCGTGGCCTCGAACCTCGCCATGGACTGGCACCGGGCCAAACGCCGCCAGGAACGCCTCGGCGAGCGGCTGGCCTCGTTGCGCCAGCACGAGCACCCGTCCGGCGAGGACACCAGCGTGCTCTCCCTCGCCGTCGCCCAGGGCCTGGACGAGCTGCCCGACGCCCAGCGCCAGGTCCTCGTCCTGCGTTTCTACGCCGACCTCCCGGTGCGCTCCATCGCCCTGGAGCTCGGCGTCCCCGAGGGCACGGTCAAGAGCCGCCTGCACACGGCGGTCCGCGCCCTGCGCACCCGCCTGCACGAGGACGAGGTGGTGTGACATGCCGGCCGGCCACGAACACGAGAACCACGACGACCACGAGGCACAGCTCGACCAGGAGACACAGACCAACCAGGACGCACCCGACATGGACGCGCTGATGATGGCCGTCACGGGCGCCCCCCTGTCCGACGAGGCCCGCGCCGACCCCGTCTTCCTGGCCGCCCACCGTGCGGCGGCGGCCGACGTGGCGCTGCTCCGTGAGCAGCTGGGGCTGCTCGCGGACACCCTCACGGAGCCCGTCGGACGGCCCGCCCCGGAGCCCGTACCCGTGCGGCCCGTCCGCGCGGCCCGGCGCCGGCTGCTTCCGCTCACCCTGCGGGCCGTCGGGGTGGCCGCCGCCGGCGTGCTGGTCCTCGGTGGCGGATGGCTGGTCGTACAGGCCGGCCAGGGCGTCGGCATCGACGCGTCGTCCAAGAGCGCCGACGACGGCGCGGCGGCCGACGAGAAGGCGGAGTCGTCGGCGGCGGGCAGCCTGCTCGGCGACCCCGCCTACCTCGCCTGCGAGGCCCGGCTCGTCGTCGAGGGCGACGTGACGGACGTCGAACGGGTGCCGGGCACCGCCCAGGAGCGGGTCACCCTGCGCGTGACCCGCTCGTACAAGCCGGAGCGGCCCACGACGACCGAGGTCGGCTTCGTGATGGAGGAGGGCATGGACCCGCTGCTCGCCGAGGGCGACCACGTCCTGGTGGGCCTGGCCAAGGGGTCGGCGTCCCCGGACGTCTGGGCCGTCGGCGCGGCCGACATCGCCGCCGAGCGTGCGGCGATCGCCCGGGCGGCGCCCTCCCTGGACGGTGTGACCTGCGAATAGGGCGAGGGCGGGCGCCAAAAGCGAGGGGCGGGCGCCCGTACGGACGCCCGCCCCCTTCGGCTCACCGCGGTGTCACGGCGTGACCTTCTCGATGGCCACGTTGCCGAGGCCCGCGACCGTGCCGCGGGCGTTGACCAGCTGGACCTGGCCGAAGAACGCCCGGCCCTCCGGCGCGGGGGCCAGGGCGGTGACGGTCGCGGAGACCGTCGCCGAGGCGCCCGTGGCCAGCTTCACCGGCGTCGACTCGTCGACGTCGACCGTGCCGAGCGAGGACGAGAAGAACACGTCCAGGTAGTCGTACTCGGTGGAGCCGGCCGGGACCGAGTAGCCCGCGACCTCGATGGTGTAGGTGCCTGCGGCGGGCGACGGGATGGAGACCGCCTCCTCCGAGTCACCGTCGGCCTGCTGCGCGACCTGGTTGCCGTCGGCGTCGTACACCGTCAGGTCGAGGTCGGCGGAGGCGTCGGAGACACCGCCGATGGAGACGTCCAGCGACGCGGCGCCCTCGGGGACCACGACCGTGGTGGTCTGGTTCTCGTGGTCCTTGATCGTCGGACGGGCCGCCTTGGAGGAGCCGAGCGGGCCGCCCGCCAGCTTGCCGTCGACGGCGGCGAAGTTGTTCGTCACCTTCCAGGAGACGGCGGCCGGCGTGCCGACCTTCGCCTCGGGCACGGTCACGGTCTCCGGGTCGAAGGCCGCGCCGTACACGGTGACGTCCAGCTTGTACGGGTTGTCGAGCAGCGGCGAGGTGCGGCGCGACTCGACCTCGATCTCCCAGACGCCCGGCTGCGGGTCGGCGTAGGAGCGGGCGTCCGGCTTGCAGCCGTTGCCGTCGAGGTAGTTGTTGTAGCAGTAGATGGTGGCGCTGTCCTCGACGGCGACACCGTAGGGGTGGATCGAGATGAACCGGGTCTGGCTCTTGTCCTTCAGCCCGCTCATCGCGACCTCGAGGGACGTGGCGCCCTCGGGGACGGTCAGGAAGTAGTGCTGCGAGCTGTTGCGCTGCACGGTGTTCTCGGTGGAGAAGGTGTGCGCCACCGGCGTCGAGACGACGACCGTGTTCAGGATCTGCTTGTCGACGCCCTCGGTCCTCGGGTCGTCGACCTCGAGGATCGCGCTCTTGATGCCCTTGGACCGCGGGGCGGCCTGGACCTTGACGGTCACCGGCTTGTTCAGCGGCAGCTTCACCTCGTCGTCGCCGAGGATCCTGAAGGTGCCGGCCGCGTTGTTCACCAGGTCCAGCTCGTGGCGGATCGCCTTGTCGGCGCCGGACGTGCGGGTGATGGTGACGTCGTACGTCTTCTTCTGGCCGGCCTTGAGGCCGCCCTCGCGGTCGTAGACGCCGGTGCCGAAGCCCGGGGTCTTCAGCGCGAAGTCGATCGCGGTGTCGACCGGGGCCTTGACCGTGTACTCGTGGGCGGTGGCGCCGTCCTCGATGGAGTCCCAGGCGTCCACGATGTCGATGGCGCCCGAGCCCTCCTCGTAGGCCTGCAGGCCCTTGACGTGCTCGGCGGTCGAGGTGAGCGCGGTGCGCAGGACGGCCGGCGTCAGCTCGATGCCCTTCTGCTTCGCGGCGCTCAGCAGCAGCGCCGAGGCGCCCGCGGCCTGCGGGGAGGCCATCGAGGTGCCCTGGAGCATGGCGTAGCCGGCCGGCAGCGTGTAGCCCGACTCGGCGACCGGGGCGCCCGGCAGCCAGGTCTGGATGGTGTTGATCGCGGCGCCCGGGGCGACGAGGGTCGGCGTGAAGCCGCCGTCCTCACGCGGGCCGCGCGAGGAGAACGGCAGCAGCGCGTACTTCTTCGTCACCAGTGAGCCGTAGTTGGCGGCCCAGGTCTCCTTGGAGATGGCCGCGCCGACGGAGATGACCTTGTCGGCCAGGGCGGGGTCGCCGATGGTGTTGGCGCCGGGGCCCTCGTTGCCCGCGGAGATCACGAGCTGGACGCCGTAGGTGTCGATGAGGCGCGTGTACAGCTCGGCGCGGGCGTTGTTGCCGTCGTTCAGCGCCGGCAGGCCGCCGATCGACATGTTGACGATGTCGACGCCGCGGTTGACCACGAGGTCGATCATGCCCTCGGTGAGCGCGACGTTGGTGCAGCCGGGACCGAAGACGCAGGCCCGGGAGGAGACGATCTTGGCGCCGGGGGCGGCGCCGTTCATCCGGCCGCCGAACAGGCTGTTCGCGGCGGTGATGCCGGCGACGTGGGTGCCGTGCTCGCTGGAGATCATGCCGATGTTGACGAAGTCGGCCTTCTTGCCGACCCAGTCCCCGCCGAACGGGTCCATCGGGACGTCCTTGCGGATCTCCACGACGAACGGGATCCGCTCGGCGACCTCGGTCGCCGGGTTGTCGGTGCCGAAGTAGCCGACCTGGAAGCCGTCCTTGTACGGCTTCATGGCGGTGTCGTCGGTGAAGTCGCCGTTGTTGTTCAGGTCGACGGTGACCTTGCCGGCGGCCGCGTCGTACAGCACGCCCCAGGCGTCGGTGGTGTCGCCGTCCCGGTTGACGTCGCCCTGCTGGTCGCCGCCGGCGGTGGCCGACTCGCGGAAGAGGTTGACGGAGTACGTGCCCGCGGGCGCGGTCCAGGTGCGGCCGCCGTAGGTGAAGGAGGGCCCGGAGACGGAGTTCACCATCGGGCGCCAGCTCGCGTCGCCGTCCACGATCGGGTCGGTGGCGGTCACCCAGTCGACGATCTTGCGCTCGCCGGTGGTGGTCTTCTGCAGCGCGGGATGCGCGAGGTCCACGCCGGAGTCGAGGACGCCGATGGTGATGCCGCGGCCGTCCGCCTTCGGGTGGTCCTCGACGAAGTCGACGGCGCCCGTCTCGAAGGACGGGTTGTACGGGTTCTCCGCGGGGGTCTTCCGGTTCGGCGCCGGGTAGGTCTTCGCGGTCGTGGTGGCGCCGGCGTTCTTCGCGGTGTCGGCGCTCGGCGTCGGGTCGTCGAGGACGATCTCCTGCCGCAGGTCGATCGCGTGCACGGAGGACAGCTTCGCGGCGGCGGCGATGGCCGCGTCGGCCTTGGCCGTCGGGACGGTGGCGCGGACGTAGCCGAGCTTGTCGTACGAGCGGCCCACGGAACCGCCCTTGACCGCGTCCAGCTCCTCGGCGACCTGCTCGGTGCTCCCCGGCGCCGTCGCGACCATCATCGTGACGGTCTTGTCGCCGGCGGCCTTGGCGTCGGCGAGGAGGCCGGCGTCGTCGGAACCGAGCTTGTCGGAGGCGGACTTCAGTCCCGGGTCGGCGGCGGCCGGGGTCTGGTCGGCGGAGAAGGCCATGGGTATCGGGCCGGCCGCGGACAGCGCGGCCACCAGACCCGCGGCCACGGCTATGCGGGCCGCTCGTCTCGCGCCCGATACGGGTTCGCGCTGGGGGGTGTGGGTCATCGGCATCCCTTGTTGGTAAAGGAACGAGCTTCACGCGACCGGGCCGTTCCTGCCTGATCGCGAACGTCCGGAATGCGATCCCGGACGACCGCACAGCTTTACGCAAGGGAACGATGTTTGGGGAGAGTTGACCGAATCGATATGGACGTATGGGGAAAACCCGCGATGACGTTTGCGGGCATCGGTGCGGAACCGGACAAGTGCCCCTTGGGGTCGTACATCCCTCAATCATCGGAAGGGCGTTGAGGGGACGTCAGGACGCCGTGCCCGGTGTGGGCCGGGTGATCGCGGGTACCCCCGGCTTGGTCCCGGT
The DNA here is from genome assembly GCF_044548445.1 of Streptomyces sp. NPDC052016. NCBI lineage: Bacteria > Bacillati > Actinomycetota > Actinomycetes > Kitasatosporales > Streptomycetaceae > Streptomyces > Streptomyces sp. NPDC052016. The sequence goes on along the minus strand of NZ_JBIUBX010000045.1, from coordinate 18,870 downwards.
CACCGGGCCGCGGCAGTGCTCCGTCGCGGGCGGGCCACCCCCCGACCGGCCCGTTCGCGACGGCGCCCGCCGCCCCCGCGCCCCCGCTGCGCCGTCCCCGCGCCCGAATACCCACCTGCCAACCCGGAGATGACCGGTTAACGTCCCTGTGTGCGAAAGACGTTGAGGGTGGCGGCCTACGCCGTCTGCGTCCGTGACGGCCGGATCCTGCTCGCCCGCTCGCCCGCCCCGGACGGCACCCCGGAGTGGGTGCTGCCGGGCGGCGGCATGGAGCACGGCGAGGATCCCCACGACACCGTCGTGCGCGAACTGGAGGAGGAGACCGGCTACCGCGTCGAGGTGACCGGTCTGCTCGGTGTGGACTCCTCCCGCCGCACGTTCCGCCGCGAAGGCCTGCGCGGGCCCGTGGACCACCACGGCGTGCGGATCGTCTACGAGGGCCGGGTCGTCGGCGGAGAACTCCGCAACGAGGTCGACGGCTCCACGGACATGGCCGCCTGGCACGACCTGGACGCGGTGCCCGGCCTGACCCGGGTCGGGCTGATCGACGTGGCGCTGCGGCTGTGGCGGGAGCGACCGGTGAGCGGGCGGGTCTTCGTGCCGCCGGAGGCGTAGGGCCGGCGGGCGGCCGTGGGGCACCGGTCTGCCGCGGGCGGCGGCGCGCACGAAGAGGGGCCGCCGGGTCATCCCCGTGCGGCCCCTCCTCTCCCCTCCTGATGCGGTCCCCGGTGCGTCACTACCGGGGCAGCACCACGACGTACGCGGCCGGTTCACGGTCACCGGACGCCATCAGGGCGGTGCGCACCACCGCCGCCTGCTGTTCCATCGCGTCCCGCAGCTTCCTCGGCGTGATGTACACGACCGTGATACCGAGCCGCTCCAGGTGTTCGCGCTTGCGCGCGTACTCGGACCACATCGCGTCCTCGTCCTGGCGGGGCGTCCGGGTGTCCAGCTCCACCGCCACCGCCTGCTCGGGCCAGTAGGCGTCCAGACCGCCCAGGTGTGGACCGCCCGGCAGGCGCAGGTCGACGTTCCACACCGGGTCCGGCAGGCCGTACTCACGGACCATCGTGTAGAGGCGGGCCTCCGCGATCGCGCGGCCCTCGGCGAGCAGCGAGTCCACCGCGTCCACCACGTGCGGGCGGCCCAGCAGCTTGGCCTGGTTCAGTTCCCGCACCACCACGGCCGGTTCGCAGTGCCCGGCGCGCACCGCCTCCGTCAGCAGCCGCCGTACCGCCCCCGCGTCCGTCAGCCGGGCCACCGCGTCGACCAGGGCGCGCGGTACCGGGGCGACGGGAACCCCGGTCGCCTGCTCGGGCGTCGGCAGCGTGGTGGTGCGGACGACGTGCGCGCAGCCCGTCGAGCGCAGCCGGCGCAGCCGGGGGACCAGGACGTCGATCCGCTCCAGGGAGAGCAGCGGGGGCGCGGTGGTGAAGCCGTGGAGGGTGAGGGCCGCGAGGCCCGTGATCATCGCCTCCGCGTACACCGGACGGTGCGGTTCCCCCGCGCCCGGCTGGACCGGCACCCCGGACGTCGACACTTCGCGGGCCGCGTACAGCAGCACCGCGTGCAGTCGCTCCTCGCTGGTCGGCGGTCCCGGGTGGAGGAGGAACACGCCCGGGAGGATCTGCTGCCAGGGGCCGTCGGGGCGGCACTGCTCACCGGTCTCGGCGGACGAGACGCCGTGCGAACGGAGCTGAGCCGCCGTCATGACACGGCGGTGCACGTCCGACAGGTGGCACACGGGGCGGGGGGAGGCCGGGGGGAGTGGCGTGTTGTGGTTCATGAACCGGGGATTCCCGCACCCGGTCCGCCCCTTAACCGCTGTTACACGCTCGTCGACAATTCCGGACAAGCTCGTCCTAAAGGACGGGTGTTCGGGTGCCGAGTAGGCACCGAAAACCCCTGGTCCATCAGGTGGAAGCCAGGGGTTACGGTTCGGATTGCCTGAATTCCGTAACGGTGACCGTCGGCGGAATTCATGGCCAAAGGTAGTGCCTGTCCGACCATTCCCGTCTGCACCGCCCTCCGGGCGACGACGGGCAGCGTCGGACAGGCACTAGGCGCTCTCGGCCCTGGCGTCACACGCCTGTCCGCGCAGCCCCCGCGCCAGGTCGTCCCAGGCCTCCAGCACCAGGCGGCGCAGCGCCGGGGGCGCCGACGCGTGCATGGCCAGCCAGATGTCCGACTCCACCAGGGTGTCCGGGTGGTCCTGCAGGGACGGGTACAGGCCCTTGACGATGGTCATCGCGATCTGGATGGACCGCTCGGACCAGATGCGCTCGATCGCCGCGAAGTACTTCTGCGCGTACGGCGCCAGCAGCTCCCGCTGGGAGGGCTGGTTGAAGCCCGCGATCGTCGCCTCCACCAGCGCGTTGGACAGGACGTCCGACTCCATCACCTGGGCCCATGCCTGTGCCTTGACCGCCGCCGAGGGGCGGGCGGCGAGGCAGCGGACCTGGTGGCGCTTGCCGGAGGCCGTGTCGTCACGGGCGAGTTCCGCCGCCAGGACGGCCTCGTCCGCGTGGCCGTGGGCCGTGAGCGGCTCAAGGAACGCCCAGCGCAGCTCCTGGTCCACCTCCAGGCCGTCGATCTCCGCCGTGCCGTCCAGCAGGCCCTGGAGCAGGTCGAAGTCGGAGGCGGAGGTCGCCACCGACGCGAAGAACCGCGCCCAGGCCAGCTGGTGCTCGCTGCCCGGCGCGGCCGCCCGCAGCTCCTTCAGCGCCTCCTCGGCCACCAGCCGCTCGCCGGTCTTCCGCAGGGGCGGCGCCACGTAGTGCACCAGCGCGGCCTGCGCCCACGCGTGCAGCATCTGCAGCACACCGATGTCCGACTCGCGGCCGGCGAACCGCAGCACCAGGGAGATGAAGTCCCGCGCGGGCAGCAGCGCGTCCCGGGTGAGGTTCCACAGCGCCGACCAGCACAGGGCACGGGCGAGCGGGTCGGTGATGTCGCCCAGGTGCGCACGCAGCGTGTCCAGCGACATCTCGTCGAAGCGGATCTTGCAGTACGTCAGGTCCTCGTCGTTGACCAGGACCAGCTCCGGCGCCTCCTGGCCCGCCAGCTCCGGCACGACCGTCCGCGGGCCGTCGACGTCCGTCTCGGTGCGCGCGTACCGCACCAGCCGGTTCCCCTCCCTGCGGTACAGGCCGATCGCCACCCGGTGCGGCCGCAGCTCGGGGTGCGACTCCGGCGCCTCCTGCAGCACCGACACCTCGCTGACCAGGCCGTTCGCGTCCAGCAGCACCTGAGGGGTCAATGAGTTCACACCGGCCGTCTGCAGCCAGGACCGGGCCCACGCGCCCATGTCGCGGCCGCTGGTCTCCGTGAGGACCGACAGCAGGTCGCCGAGGCGCGTGTTGCCGTAGGCGTGCCGCTTGAAGTAGCGGCGGGCGCCCTCCAGGAAGGCGTCCTGCCCCACGTACGCCACGAGCTGCTTCAGGACGGAGGCTCCCTTGGCGTAGGTGATGCCGTCGAAGTTGAGCTTGGCGTCCTGCAGGTCGCGGATGTCGGCGGTGATCGGGTGGGTGGAGGGGAGCTGGTCGGCCCGGTAGGCCCAGGCCTTGCGGCGGTTGGCGAAGGTGATCCAGCCGTCGGTGAAGCGGGTGGCGCCGACCAGGGAGAACGTGCCCATGAAGTCCGCGAAGGACTCCTTCAGCCACAGGTCGTCCCACCATTCCATGGTGACCAGGTCGCCGAACCACATGTGCGCCATCTCGTGCAGGATCACGTTCGCCCGCGCCTCGTACGACGCCTGCGTCACCTTGCCCCGGAAGATGTACTCCTCCCGGAAGGTCACCAGCCCCGGGTTCTCCATCGCCCCCAGGTTGTACTCGGGCACGAACGCCTGGTCGTACTTGCCGAAGGGGTAGGGGTAGTCGAAGTGGTCGTGGAAGAAGTCCAGGCCCTGCTTGGTGACGAGGAAGACGTCGTCGGCGTCGAAGTACGGCGCGAGGCCCTTGCGGCACAGGGCGCCGAGCGGGATCTCCAGCCGCGTGCCGTCCTCGAGCACCCGCTCGTAGGAGTCCGTCACATGGTGGTACGGCCCCGCCACCACGCACGTGATGTACGTCGCGATCGGCTTCGTCTCCGCGAACCGCCACACCCCGTCCGTGCGCTCGCCGACGCCGTTGCTCCACACCACCCACTCCTCGGGCGCCCGCACCTCGAAGCGGAACGGGGCCTTGAGGTCGGGCTGCTCGAAGGCGGCGAAGACGCGGCGGGAGTCGGCCGGCTCGTACTGCGTGTAGAGGTAGACCTCGCCGTCCTCGGGGTCGACGAAGCGGTGCAGCCCTTCGCCGGTGCGGGAGTAGGCGCACCGGGCGTCGACGACCAGCTCGTTCTCGGCGGCGAGGTCCTCCAGCAGGATCCGGGAACCGTCGAAGACCTCGCCGGGGTCCAGATCGCGGCCGTTCAGTGTGACGGCGGTCACGCTCGGGGCGATGAGATCGGCGAAGCTCGACGCGCCCGGCTCGTTGCAGCGGAAGCGCACCGTGGTGACCGAGCGGAAGGTGCGCGGACCGTCCCCGGACGGGTCGCCCACCGCCGAACGCACGTCGAGCGACACGTCGTACCCGTCGACGGAGAGCAGGGCGGCCCGCTCCCGGGCCTCGTCGCGGGACAGGTTCTCACCGGGCACGGGCGGTACTCCCTCAGGGCGATGCACATGATCTGGACAGGCCCGATCCTGCCACGCGCTCCTGACGGCGGGCAGCAGGGAATGCCCCGCCGGGGCGGCGGCGTTCACCGGGGAAACGTTCCCCCTTGAGGAGAGACATGTCGGAGAAGACGCCCGTCGACTTCTGGTTCGACCCGCTGTGCCCCTGGGCCTGGATGACCTCCCGCTGGGTGCTGGAAGTGGAGAAGGTCCGGGACATCGAGGTCCGCTGGCATGTGATGAGCCTCGCCGTCCTCAACGAGGACAAGCTCGACGAGCTCCCCGAGGAGTACCGGGACATGCTCGCCACCAAGGCGTGGAAGCCGATCCGGGTGGTGACCGCCGCCTGGCAGAAGCACGGCGCGGACGTCCTCGGCCCGCTCTACACCGCGCTCGGCACCCGCATCCACAACAACGGCGAGGGCCCCACCCTGGAGGCGGTCGCCGGCGCGCTCGCGGACGTCGGCCTGCCCGCCGACCTCATCGACTACGCCGACCAGGAGGTCTTCGAGTTCGACGCCGAGCTGCGCGCCTCCCACAAGGAGGGCATCGAGAAGGTCGGCCAGGACGTCGGCACCCCGGTCATCGCCGTCCCCGGCCCCGACGGCGAGCAGATCGCCTTCTTCGGCCCGGTCGTCACCCCGGCCCCCCAGGGCGAGGAGGCCGCCCGCCTCTGGGACGGCACCCTCGCGGTCGCCTCGGTCCCGGGCTTCTACGAGATCAAGCGCACCCGCACCAAGGGCCCGGACTTCAGCAACCTGTGACCGACCGGTGCGCGGCCCCCTGCCGGTGACCTCTCACCACTCCTCCGGCAGGGTGGCGCCGACCTTCCAGTTGTCCTTGCGCTGCACCCGACGGCAGCCGTCCCTCGCGCAGCGCTGGTAGGCCGCGGCGACGAAGACCTCGCCCTTCCTCAGCGTCGGCCGCAGCACCTGCTCGGCCGCCGCGCTCTCCGCCCCGCTCTCCAGGTTCCGGAAGTCCTGCATGGTGTCGTCGCAGTTCGGGCACCGCACATACGCCATCAACGCCTCCTCGGTGGACGACCGCGGCCGCCGGCGGTACCGGACGACACGCCTCGGCAGGCCACGGGAAGGCGTCCATGATGCCCCCGGCGGCCGGCCACGGCTCCCGCCACGCGGGCATGAACCTGTGAAACGGCCGGATCGGTGAGTCGGTTCGGCCGGCGGGACGTATCCGCCCTGCGACAGACGGTCGGCCGAGACTGGGGAGGACGCTGTGCGGTTCGTGGGAGAGGGCCTGACGCAGGGGGCCGGCCGGAGCGGCGGGAGCGAGGACGAGCAGCTTCCGGAAGCCGTGCTCCGTACGCCGACGACCCTGCTGCTGGTCCGGCACGGGGAGACCGTGTGGCACGCCGAGAACCGGTACGCGGGGCTGACCGACGTGGCCCTCACCGAGCGGGGGCGAGCCCAGGCGGAGGCCCTCGGCCGGTGGGCCGCCGCCCACCCCGTGGACGCCGTCTGGACGTCCCGCCTCTCCCGCGCCACGGCCACCGCCGACCCCGCCTGCCGGGCCCTGGGCCTCACCGCGCGACGCGAACCCGCGCTGCGCGAGTGCGACTTCGGGGTGGTCGAGGGCCGTACGCTCGCGGAGTTCGCCCTCACCGATCCGCAACGGGCCGAGGCCTTCCTGGCGGACCCCGTCGGGCATCCCTTCCCGGAGGCCGAGGATCCGCGGACCGCCGCCGCCCGCGGCAGTGCCGCCCTGCGCCGGATCGCCGCCGCCCACGAGGGCGGGCGCGTCCTGGTCGTCGCCCACAACACACTGCTGCGGCTGGCCCTGTGCCGGCTGCTGTCCATCCCCCTGGAGCACTACCGGCGGGTCTTTCCCCGGTTGCTCAACACCGCCGTGAGCGAGATCCGCATGGAGGGATCGAGCACGGCGCTCGTGTCGCTGAACGTGCCCTGTGAGCCGTAGGGACATCCCGGCCTCGGCCGCGAGCCAGCCCTGACGCGGAACGGGAGAGCCCCCGCGCGTCACGTCCTCGCGGGGGCTTCCCTCTTTCCGCCCGCCTGCGTGAAGGGTGAGAAGACGATCACGAGGCAGGACGCTTCACGGCCGCCTCAGGGGGCGAGCAGCAACACGTCGGCGCGGGACTTCGCGGCCTCGTAGCGCCTGGCGACGTCCTGCCAGTTGACGACCTGCCACATCGCCTCGACGAAGTCGACCTTCTGGTTCCTGTACTGGAGGTAGAAGGCGTGCTCCCAGGCGTCGAAGACGAGGATCGGGGTGGAGCCCTGGCCGACGTTGCCCTGGTGGTCGTAGACCTGCTCGACGATCAGCCGGCCGCTGAGCGGCTCATAGGCGAGGACACCCCAGCCGGAGCCCTGGGTGGTGGCGGCGGCCTTCGACAGCTGCGCCCTGAAGTGCGCGAAGGAGCCGAAGGACTCGGTGATCGCGTCCGCGAGCTCGCCCACACCGTCCGCCGCGAGGGGCTCGCCGCCGCCCTCGCCGGTCATGTTGTGCCAGTAGATGCTGTGCAGGATGTGCCCGGACAGGTGGAAGGCCAGGTTCTTCTCCAGGCCGTTGAGGGACCCCCACTGCTCCTTGTCCCGCGCCTCCGCCAGCTGCTCCAGCGTGTCATTGGCGCCCTTCACATAGGCGGCGTGGTGCTTGTCGTGGTGCAGCTCGATGATCTCCGGGCTGATCACGGGGGCGAGCGCGGAGTAGTCGTAGGGCAGCTCAGGGAGCGTGTAGACGGGCATGGCGGGTTCCCCTCCGAACCTCTTATTGCAAGAAGCTTGCAACTACACGCTAGCAACAAAAAGACTGCGCGGGCAGCAAGAAGGCCCCCACGCGCGTCGCGTGAGGGCCTCGGGCGAAGGGCGGCGGCGGGTCAGCCGCCGGCGCGCCTGCGCTGCCAGAGGTACCCGGCCGCCGCCAGGAACGCCGTCATCCCGCCCGTCGAGTACAGCTGCACCCGCGTGCCCGGCTCGCGAGCCATCAGGACGAACACCGCCGCCATGCCGGCCAGCGCCACCCAGGTCAGCACCGGGAACGCCCACATCCGCACGACCAGCTTCTCCGGGGCCTCGCGCTCCAGCCGTCCCCGCAGGCGCAGCTGGGAGACGGCGATGAAGATCCACACCACCAGGATGACCGCGCCGATCATGTTCAGCAGCCAGGGGAAGACGTCGTCGGGCCGCCAGTAGCTGAGCAGCACGCAGACGAAGCCGAAGACGCAGGAGACGAGGACGGCGGTCCGGGGAACCCCCGCCGAGACCCGGCCCAGCGCCTTCGGCCCCTGGCCGCGCTCCACGAGGGAGTAGGCGATGCGCGAGGCGCCGTAGATGTTGGCGTTCATCGCCGACAGCAGGGCGGCCAGGACGACGACGTTCATCAGCTGTCCGGCGCCCGGGATGCCGAGCTGGTCCAGGGCGGCGACGTACGGGCCCTTCTCGACGACCTCCTTCGAGTCCCAGGGGACGAGGGTGACGATGACCGCCATCGAGCCGATGTAGAACAGCGCGATGCGCCACATCGCCGTACGCACCGCGCTCGCCACGCCGCGCACCGGATCCTCCGACTCGGCGGCGGCGATGGTGACGGTCTCCAGGCCGCCGTAGGCGAAGACGGAGGCGAGGAGGCCGACGACCAGGCCCTCGCCGCCGTTCGGGAGGAAGTCGGTGAGGTGCGAGGCGCCGGGGGAGTCCGTACCGGGGAGCACGCCCGCGATCGCCAGCACGCCCAGGGCCAGGAACAACGTGATCGCGCCGACCTTCAGCGCCGCGAACCAGAACTCGAACTCGCCGAAGTTCTTCACCGCGGCCAGGTTCGCCCCGCAGAAGACCACCATGAACAGCGCCACCCACGCCCACTCGGGCGTGCCCGGCAGCCAGCCGGTGACGATCTTCGCCGCGCCGATGCCCTCCAGGCCGACGGCCGTGCAGAGCAGGACCCAGAACGACCAGCCCGCGGTGAAGCCCGCCCAGGGCCCGAGCGCCCGCTCGGCGTGCGCCGAGAAGGAACCCGAGGACGGATGGGCGGCCGACATCTCGCCCAGCATCCGCATCACCAGCATCACGAGGAGGCCGGAGAGGGTGTAGGCCAGGACGATCGAGGGACCGGCGGCGGCGATGCCCGCGCCGGAGCCGACGAACAGACCCGCGCCGATGACGCCGCCGAGGGCGATCATCGACAGATGGCGCTGCTTGAGGCCGTGGGAGAGGGCGGCGTCCGACTCGGGCGGAGTCCCTGCGGTGGTGCTGGGCATGGGCGCGGCTCGTCCAATGCGTGAGAGGGCAAAAACGCCCACAGTCTGGGCAGCCCGTCCGCTCACACGGAGGGACTGCCCACTATCCGGACAGATTCGGAACGGAGCGTGCTTACGCCGCTACGGACGTGTAGTGCGCCGCGTCCTCCTCCACCGACCAGCTCTCCCTGCCGTCGACGCCCACCGGGACGTCACAGACGTTGGCGAAACCCTACAGACGCCCGTCACTCCGTCCGCGTAGCCGGAGCCACCTCACCTCAGTGACCGGAGTCACGCAGGACCGGGTGTAACCGCGTCCCTTTGTGTGGAGCCCACCAAGTCTGTGATCGCCCGTTTGTCGACCACTGACGGTGAGCGGCCGGTGGCCGCTGGGATAGCGTCACGGTGTCCCGTACCGCCCCGACCCCGCGGAGTCCCCATGAGCACCGCCGCCACCCCCGCTCGCCCCGGACAGGTCCTCGCCGACCTTCTCCCGGCCTCCCGTGTCCGGGACGTCGCGCTCGTGCTCGGCGGTGCCGCGCTCACCGGTCTCGCCGCCCAGATCGCGGTCCCCGTCCCCGGTTCCCCGGTGCCGGTGACCGGCCAGACCTTCGCCGCGCTGCTCGTCGGCACCTCCCTGGGCGCCCGGCGCGGCTTCCTCTCCCTCGCGCTCTACGCCCTGGCGGGCGTCGCGGGCGTGCCGTGGTTCGCGGAGGGCACCTCCGGGGCGACCGCCGTCTCCTTCGGCTACGTCCTGGGCATGATCCTCGCCTCCACCGTGGTCGGCGCCCTGGCCCGCCGCGGCGCGGACCGCGGCGTGTGGCGCATGGCGGGCACGATGCTGGTGGGCGAGGCGATCATCTACGCCGTCGGCGTCCCCTACCTGGCCTACGCCGCCGACATCTCCGCCTCCGCCGCGATCGCGGCCGGCCTCACCCCGTTCCTGATAGGTGACGCCCTCAAGGCGGCCCTGGCGATGGGTCTGCTGCCCGCCGCCTGGAAGTTCGCCGACCGCTGACCTCGCGGTTCAGCCGGCGCGGAAGAGGTTCGCCGGGTCGTGATGCGACCTGACCCGGCGAGCCTCTTCCGCGTTTCCCAGCCCTGCGGTCGTGCCGGCCGCCGCTGTGACCACCACAGCCCGGCCGCCCCGGCCGCGAGCAGCGCCGCCCCGGCCACGCCGAGCGGCCACGTCCCGTCCGGGCCCGGTCCGTGGCAGTTCCTCGCCACCAAGTCCCACGGGCGTGTTGTCGGTGCCGAGCAGCAGCGGGGTGGCGGGCGCGTTCGGTGACGGGTTCGTCGCTTGTGTCGGCCCCCGGGTCGGGCGGCGGCGCCGACCGGGCCGGGTCGTCCCCCCTGACCCCCACCACCGCCTCGACCCAGGGGACGGGCCAGGCGTCCCCCACCCTCACGGTCGAGGGCACCTCCAGGCCGCCGAGCCTGCCGCCGGGCGCGCACCAGGAGGCCGGCGGGTACGCGTGGGCGACGCCCGAGGGCTGGCGGCGGGACGTGAAGACGGGCGCGGAGGTGCACTACACGTCCCCCGACGGCAGGCAGGAACTGGTCGCCAAGTCCTCTTTGGCCCGGGGCGACCTGCTGGACACCGGGCAGACGTCCGAACGGAACGCCCACCAGGGCGAGGGCTACCGCAAGATCCGACTGGAGGAGACGACGTTCCGGGGCAACCCGGCGGTCGTCTGGGAGTACGCCTTCACCCTCCAGGGCACCCCCTGGCACGCCCGCCTCCTCGGCTTCGACGAGAGCGGGAAGTCGTACCAGATCAGCACCTGGTACCAGCCGGAGGTCGAGGCGGAGGCGCGGCGCACGTACGAGAAGGTCAAGGACAGCTTCACCGTGCTGTGACACGGAAAAGGGGCCCGCGCACGGGCCCCTCTGCCAGACGGCCCGCGTTCACGGGCCCTTCCGCCGGACGGCCCGCGTTCACGGGTCCTTCCGCCGGACGGCCCGCGTACATGGGCCCTTCCGCCGGACGACTACCTGACGGCGTCCTCAAGAGCGGCGTCCTGGCCGCTCGCCGCCGTGCCGTTCCGCTTCATCCGCTCCTTCACGAAGGCGACGATCAGCACGACCGCGGCCACGAGCAGGGAGAGCAGCACGGTCTTCCGGCCGTCGTGCTCGGTGTCGGTGAGCATGTAGCCGAGCACGAACACGATCAGCGCGGCCGTCGCCCAGGTCAGGTACGGGTACAGCCACATCTTCACGACGAGCTTCTCCGGCGCCTCCGCCTGGATGATCTTCCGCATGCGCAGCTGCGAGAAGCAGATCACCAGCCAGACGAACAGTGCGACCGCACCGGAGGAGTTGACGAGGAAGAGGAAGACCGAGTCCGGGAACTTGTAGTTGAAGAACACGGCCACGAAGCCGAACGCGACGGAGGCGAGGATCGCCGTGCGCGGCACGCCGTTGGCGGTCGTGCGGGCGAAGGCCTTCGGCGCGTCCCCGCGCTGGCCGAGGGAGAAGGCCATGCGGGAGGCGGTGTAGAGACCGGAGTTGAGACAGGACAGCACCGAGGTCAGCACGATGAAGTTCATGATCTGACCGGCGTGCGGGATGCCGAGGGAGTCCAGCGCGGCGACGTACGAGCCGTCCTCGGCGATCGACTTGCTGTCCCAGGGCAGCAGGGACACCACGACGAGGATCGAGCCGAGGTAGAAGACGGCGACGCGCCAGATGATGCTGTTGGTGGCCTTGGTGACGGCCTGCTGGGGGTTCTCGGACTCACCGGCGGCGAGGGTGGCGATCTCGCTTCCCATGAAGGAGAAGACGACCAGCAGCACACCGGTGAGGATCGCCCCGGCACCGTTGGGCAGGAAGCCGCCGTGCTCGGTGAGGTTGCTCAGACCGGCCTGGTCGCTGTCGACGCCCGGCAGTACGCCGAACACGGCGAGACCGCCGATCACGATGAACGCGGCGATCGCGACGACCTTGATGCCGGCGAACCAGAACTCGAACTCGCCGTACGAGCCGACCGAGACCAGGTTGGTGGCGGTCAGCACCACCATCACGATCAGGGCCCATGCCCACTGCGGGACGGCCGGTATCCAGCCCTCGAGGATCACCGCACCGGCGGTCGCCTCGACCGCCAGCACGACGACCCAGAAGAACCAGTACAGCCAGCCGATGGAGAACCCGGCCCAGCTTCCGAGCGCGCGGTCGGCGTGCGCGGAGAAGGAACCGGAGGTCGGGTTGGCCGCGGACATCTCACCGAGCATCCGCATCACCAGCACCACGAGCGTGCCGACGAGGGCGTAGGAGAGGAGGATGCCGGGCCCGGCGGTGGCGATGCCGGAGCTCGATCCGACGAACAGGCCGGCGCCGATGACACCGCCGATGGCGATCATCGACAGGTGCCGGTTCTTGAGGCCCGCCTGAAGGCCCGACCCGGGTTCTCCGGTGCCTCCGGGGCCGTTCTCGGCCTTCGTCAGGGTCGGCTGCGAAGTCATGGAATGGATTTCCTTTGCGCCGCGTGGGGGTGTCTCCCGTACGAGCGGTGTACGGGTAGCTCAGGGGGTGTACGAGCCGGTCCAGTGAATCGGAGGTGTCGTGATTCGGGAACCTCTGAATCCGTATCGTTACTTGAGGTTTTCCTGAGGTTCTGTAGCCTGGCTCACACTTTTCGGGCATGACACCCGGCGCTGCTACCCGGCGACACGCGTGTCACACTCATCCCATGCGCGTGTATCTCGGCTCGGACCATGCGGGCTTCGAACTCAAGAACCACCTCGTCGAATGGCTGAAGGCGGCGGGTCACGACCCGGTCGACTGCGGCCCCCACATCTACGACGCCCAGGACGACTACCCGCCGTTCTGCCTCCGTGCCGCCGAGCGCACGGCCGCGGACACCGACTCCCTCGGTATCGTGATCGGCGGCTCCGGCAACGGCGAGCAGATCGCGGCGAACAAGGTCAAGGGCGTGCGCGCGGCCCTCGCGTGGAGCGAGGAGACGGCGTCGCTGGGCCGCCAGCACAACAACGCCAACGTCGTCGCCGTCGGCGCGCGCATGCACACGACGGAGGAGGCGACGAAATTCGTCGAGACCTTCCTCAACACGCCGTTCTCCGGTGACGAGCGCCACATCCGCCGCATCGACATGCTGGCGTCCTACGAGACCACGGGCGACCTGCCCCCGATCCCGGCCCACCACCCGCAGCAGTAGGCCGCCCGCCCGCCGCAGCGGAACTCCTGCCCGTGCGGCGACGCACGGGCATCCCGCACCCGAGCCGACGTCTCCGGCGGCCCCGCACCCGAGCCGACGTCTCCGGAACGTCTCCGGCGGCACCTGCCGCCCGGAGCAACGTCTCCAGCGGCCGACGGGCAGCGCCCGAGCCACCGTCTCCAGCGGTCCGCATCGCCCGAGGCCACGGTTCCGGCGAGTCCCCGCGACTCCCGCCACTGAGCCGACGGTCCGGCCGCCGGCGCGGCAGCGCGTGGGCAGCCCGGCCATGCGGCCGGCTTGTGTGGCAGCGCGGGGTAGTCCGGCTATGCGGGCCGACGGTTTCGGTGGCTGCTTTTCCTCGGCGTCACGGTCCTGGCGTCGGCCGCTGATCCCGCGCCCACTGGGTCGGCCGCCTCGTCGCCGAGCAAACGCCTCGGCCGCTTGTGTGGCAGCGCGGGGCAGTCCGGCTATGCGGGCCGACGGTTTCGGTGGCTGCCTTTCGTCGACGTCACGGCCCTGGCGATGGTCTCCGACCTCGCGCCCACGAGGTCGGCGGCCCCGTCGTCGAGCCGACGCCTCGGCCGCTCGTGCGGCAGTGCGTGGGCAGCCCATGCCCCTCGTGCCGACGGCTCCTGCGGCCCGTCGCCTGAGCTCACAGTCCCGGCGGCTCCCGGCGCCCCGGTGCCATGGCCTGGGCCGGAGCCCTCGTCGGGACGGCGGGCGCGGAGCCCTATGCGAGTGTGCGAGCCTTGCCAGGTGCGGGGCTCGAGCGCCGGGATCGGGGTCCGCTCTCCGTCCGACCGAGTCGGGCGGGTTGATGGCGAGCCGGCCGGGGTCCGGGGCGGAGCCCCGGGGCGACGTGCACTCCTCACTCGACAGAGTCGGGCGGGTGGGTGGGCAGAACACACGAAGGGACGACCACGTTGCCAGAAGGGCACACGATCCACCGCTTGGCCCAGGACTACGCCCGCTTCATCGGCGAAGCCACCCTCACGAGCCCCCAGGGCAAGTTCTCCGACGCCGCCGCCCTCCTGACCGGCACGGCCCTGCGCACCACCGAGGCCCACGGCAAGCACCTCTTCCTGGGCTTCGGCAACGACACCTGGATCCACATCCACCTCGGCCTCTTCGGCAAGGTCACCTTCGGCGACGCCCCCGCGCCCCCGCCCACGGACACCGTCCGCCTCCGCGTCGCCAACCCCACCGCCTACGTCGACCTCCGCGGCCCCACGACCTGCGCCCTGATCACGGACGACGAGAAGCAGGCGATACACGCCCGCCTCGGCCCGGACCCCCTCCGCGCCGACGCCGACCCCGACACCGCGTACCGCCGCATCTCCCGCAGCCGTACCACGATCGCGGCCCTCCTCATGGACCAGAAGATCATCGCGGGCGTGGGCAACGTCTACCGCGCCGAAGTCCTCTTCCGCCACGGCATCGACCCGTACCGCCCGGGCAGGGACGTCACCCCGGCCGAGTGGAGGGCGATCTGGTCGGACCTGGTCACCCTCATGCGCGAGGGCGTCCGCACCAACCGCATCGACACGGTCCGCCCGGAACACACCCCGGAAGCGATGGGCCGCCCGCCCCGCGTCGACGACCACGGCGGCGAGGTCTACGTCTACCGCCGCACCGACCAGCCCTGTCACCTCTGCGGTGACGAGGTCCGCACCGCCGGCCTCGCCGCCCGCAACCTCTTCTGGTGCGCGACCTGCCAGAAGAACTGACGCGGACCGGCGACCACCCGGAGCGGTCGGGCGCCGGCTAGAACCCGTGCGGCAGCCAGGGCGCCACCGCGCTCCCGAAGCCCACGGCCGCCTCCCCCAGCGCCCCGGACCGCAGCTCCCGCACCCGCCCGGCCGCAGCCAGCGAGGAGAGGCTCACACCCCCGAGGTACGCGGCCCCCAATTCCCGCGCGGACAGGGAGAGATCAGCCGCATCGGCCGTACGCGTGCAACTCGCCCCCTTCGCGTCGCCGGACAGCCGCCAGCGTCCCGTGTTCCACGGGCAGAAGGCGTCCTCCACCTCCAGCACCACGTCCACCGGCGCCTGGTACGTCCGCGCCTCCAGCGCGGCCCCGACGTCCACCAGCCGTACGTACAACGAGTCCCGTACCCGCAGCCGGCACCGCCGTAGGTCGGAGACGAGATGCTGCCAGGCCTCGTCGACCGGCCGCCCCCGCACCTTCAGCGAGGTCGTGAGGTCGATCCCGAACAGGAACCGCCACAGCGCCGCCCCCGCCACGGGCTCCAGCGCGGCCAGATCCTGCAGCACCACCTGCCCGTTGTGCCCGGTCTCGGTCCACTCCGGCCGGACCCGGAACCGCGCGTAGCCGACGACCTCCCCGCTCCGCTCGGCGACCACGCACTGCAGCGGCGACGCCCCACCCCGCTCGCTCTCCGGATCGAGCACCCCGAGCCTTTCCCACCCGGGCCGCCGCGCGAGCATCCCGGCCCGCAGCGGCACGGTCCCCGCGTACACCGCCTCGCACGCGCCGAGGGCGTCGACGGGGTCGGCGTACCGCAGCCGTACGTCGTCCGTCCCGGCCGGCACGGACAGCCGTACCCGGCTGGTGTCGATCTCGCCGGTCAGCCCGAAGGTCGCCGCGCCGTACCCGAACCGCCCGTAGATCGCTGCCTCGGAGGCGGTGAGCACGGCCAGCGGCTCACCCCACGCGCGGATGTCGTCCAGCTGCCGCCGCATCATCCGCGTCAGGATGCCGCGTCGCCGGTGCGTGGCCAGGACGCCGACCATCGTCACGCCCGCGGCCGGCACCGAGGCCCCACCGGGCACCGTCAGCCGGAAGTCGAACGCCCCGGCCGTCCCCACCAGCTCGTCCCCGTCCCACGCCCCGAAGGACCGCTCGCACGGCGTCAGCCTTCTCCACAGCGCACGTTCCTCGTCCGACTCGTCGACTCCGCCGAAGGCGCGCAGCAGGGTGCCGTACCACGTGTCCCAGTCCTGCGGCCGCAGCACCCGCAGATCGGCGGCCGAGTCTCCAGGGCCCGTCCGGCCCGTCCCGCCCGTCGCGCCCCCGGCACCCGCCGCGCCCGTCGCCTCAGTCGTCATGGACCATGCCTAGCAGCCCAATGCGGGACGAGCCAGGGAATTTCTCCCTCTGTGCGGCGTGAGCGCTTTCCGTGCCGTTCACTGTGAAGTTGAGCTCGGACGGGGGACAAGTGGGACCTCCCGTGCCAAGCGGCGGGTCGGATGGATAGGGTCCCGAACTGATGGCGGTAGGACGACAGCGGCGCGCGGCGGCCGAGACGTGGGCGGCCCGGTTCAGGCACCTGGTGCACCGGGTCCGCACCGGCGTGCGCAGAAGCGCCGTGGACTACTTCCGCGGCGACGGTTCGGACTGGATCGCGCTGGCCGGCCTGCTGCTCACCGTCCCGCTGATCGCGGCCACCACCCTCGCCAACTCGGTGTGGTGCTCGCCGGCCGCGCTCGTCCTGCCGATCGTGGCCGGCGGCCTCCTGCTGCGCCCGGCGAGCCTGCTCGGTCTGTACGCGGCGGCGGCCACGGCGCTCATCGTGGAGTCGGTCCAGCTGGGCCCGTACACGGAGGGCCCGTCCCGCGTCACGCCGGGTGTCGTCCTGGTGGTCGCGGCCTGCGGATTGTTCGGCCTGCTCATCGCCCAGTTCCGCAGCCGGGTCGGCGTGCCCTGGCGGCGCGGCGGCACCATGCTCTTCGACCTGCGCGAACGCATCCGGGTGCAGAGCAAGCTGCCGAAGCTGCCGCAGGGCTGGCACCGGGAGATGGCGCTGCGGCCCGCGGGGGGCCAGTCGTTCTCCGGTGACTTCGTTGTCGCGGCCCGGACGAACGGCGGCCGCACCCTGGAGGTCGTCCTCACGGACGTCTCCGGCAAGGGCATGGACGCGGGCTCCCGCGCCCTCCTGCTGTCCGGCGCCTTCGGCGGTCTGCTCGGCAGCCTTCCCCCGCACGCCTTCCTGCCCGCCGCCAACGGCTACCTCCTCCGCCAGGACTGGGAGGAGGGCTTCGCGACCTCCATCCATCTCGTCCTCGACCTCGACTCCGGCGACTACGAGCTGTACTCCGCCGGTCATCCGCCGGGCCTCCAGCTCAGCGCGGGCAGCGGCCGCTGGGAGGAGAAGGCCGCGGAAGGCCCGCTGCTCGGGGTGTACGAGGGCGCCCAGTTCGACCCCGTGAAGGGGTCGCTCCGCCCCGGGGACGTGCTGATGCTCTTCACCGACGGCCTGGTGGAGACCTCCGACCGGGACATCGTCGAGGGCATCGACCGCCTGACCGGCGAGGCCGACCGCTACGTCGCCGGCGGCTTCCAGGGCGCCGCCTGGCACCTGATCGAGGCGGTCGCCAAGGACGTCAACGACGACCGGGCCCTGCTGCTCATCTGCCGCGAGGGGCCGACGGCGACCGCGCTGCGCTGACGATTCGTCACCTACGCCCCCCTATGACCTCATGGTCCGGTCATGTGTTTGTACCACTCCCGGAACAACGACCGGTTCCCGATTGCACCGGCAATCGGGGAGTTGCTACAGATGGGACGCGTACGGATGTGACAGGCAGATCCCAGCGGGGGAGGCGGGTTCGACATGAAGTTCGACATGGGCGCGCAGACGCTGTCGACGCTGGCGCGTGATTCGCGCGGGTCCAGTGACGATCTCGGCACGTTGATCCGGCAGTTGGTGCAGGCGGCGCAGCCCCTGGAGGGGAAGTTCAACGGAACGGGTCGGGTGATGTTCGACCAGTTCAAGGCGCGCGCGGACGAGATCACGAACGACCTGAACTCCTCCCTGTCGGCCATCCTGGGTGGTCAGACGGGCATGGAGTCGGCGTTCAGCTCCGGTGACCAGGAGCAGGGCGACAACGCGCGCCAGCAGATGGCGGCCGCGAACTTCGACGCCGCGCGTTTCGGCGCGCGCTGAGTCGTCCGGTGGCCTGAGGCCGGTTTCCGGTCAGGTTCTTCTTTCTTCTCACGGGGAGTGGTGTGTGATGGCGGGTGCGGGTGCTGATCGTCGTTCGTACGACACGGGTGCGTCCGGGGACGCGCAGGGCAACATCCAGTCGGTGATCGCGCGGCTGGAGGAGGTCATCGGCCAGCGCGACCGTCAGGTGGCGGCCGCGATGGCGGACTTCACGGCGGACGGTGTCGCGGACGAGTACCACGGCAAGGAGCAGCGGTGGAACCGCGCTTCGAACGAGGTGCGGAACATCATCGGTCTGCTGAAGACCACGCTGGAGCAGAACGACGGCACGGCGCAGTCGACGCTGTCGCGGGCGAAGGCCGCGGTCGACAACATCGGCTGACGTACGGACACAGGTGTGTTGCCGACTTACGGGGGTGAGTGGTGCCCGGTTGGGATCTGAACCCGCAGGGGATCTCGGGTGTGCTGAAGACGACGGGGGAGACGGCGTCGAACCTGCAGAAGCACGCGACGGCGTTCGGTGAGCATCTGACGTCGGCGGCGTCCAGCGCGGGCACCATCTCGGCTGACGCCGCCCCCGCCGGCGAGCAGGCGCAGGGCGGCCTGGTGGCCCTGGCGCTGTCGCAGTTCGCGGAACGGGCGTCGAAGGACCTGTCGTTCGTCGCGGCCCGCGCGGGCAAGTCGCTGCAGGGCGTGGTCGACGCGACGACGGCGTACCTGAACGGTGACGAGGAGATGGCGGCCGAGGCGCAGCGCAACACGCTGAAGGCGCCGAAACCCGACATGCCGGGGGTGGGCAAGGCGTGATCAATCCGGAAGAGATCCCGCAGTTCACCGGCAATCTCTTCCAACTGGAGTTGGATCATGCCGCGTTGAGGGCGGATGCGGGTGCTGTGCGGGACACGGGTGCGGATGTGCACAG
>NZ_JBIUBX010000044.1:0-55917 GCF_044548445.1 Streptomyces sp. NPDC052016 | reverse complement strand
GGCGGGGGGGGCGCCCCCCCCCCCCCCCCCCCCCCCCCCCCCCCCCCCCCACCCCCCCCCCCCCCCCCCCCCCCCCCCCCCCCCCCCGCCCCCCCCCCCCCCCCCCCCCCCCCCCGACCCACCCCCCACCCCTCAGGCGCCCCCCGCCAGCGCCGCAGGCATACGCGGCCACCCGCCCCAAAGGTTCCGTTTAACCCCGTACCACTGGCTTGATCACACCTCCCCACCCCTCTCCCACCCCCGTACACCACCCACTCCCGCAGCCCCCCACGACATTCCGTTTGGGTTTTCGGACCGTCAACCGGAAGACTGCACCCGTGACGTCCCGTAT
This sequence comes from Streptomyces sp. NPDC052016, assembly GCF_044548445.1. Lineage (NCBI taxonomy): Bacteria > Bacillati > Actinomycetota > Actinomycetes > Kitasatosporales > Streptomycetaceae > Streptomyces > Streptomyces sp. NPDC052016. The sequence goes on along the minus strand of NZ_JBIUBX010000044.1, from coordinate 55,586 downwards.
CCCGCGCGACTCCAGGCTTCGACTCGTCCGCCCGCGACCCCTGGCCGCCGCCCCCACAGCTGTGAACCAGCGGCGCCCGCGCCGCCCCGCGCCTCGCCCGCCGGAGGGCACGCCCGCCCCAGCGGAGCTGGCCAGAATGGCGCGCTCGGGTCTCGCCGCCGCCGCTCGCGTCGCCCGCTGGGCCGACGCCGCCCTCGGCCCCGGCAGCGACGCGGCGACCGACGACGGCAAGGCCACCCTCTCCGACGCGACCGCCGAACGAGCCGCCCGCGACCTCGCCCTGACCCCGGCTCAGGTCCGCGCCGACTGGGACACCGCCCGCCTCGCCGGCCTCGTGGAGGTGCACGGCGACAGCGCCCGCCCCGGCTGGCGCCTGCGCGCCTGGGACCGCGACGACAGCGCCGTACTGCGCGGCTGGGTCGCCCTCTTCGACGCGTGGTCGCTCGCCACCCCGGAACCCTCCGACCAGGAGCCCGCCGCCGTCGCCGAGGTCGTCTCGGCCATGCCGCAGGTGCTCTCCTTCCTGCAGCTGTCCGCCGGCCCCGTCCCCGTGGACCAGCTCCTCGACCTCCTGCGTCAGCGTGTCACCGAACTGCGCACCGAGCGCTGCGAGGTCACCTACGATCCCGAGACCGACACGGCGAGCCCCACAGGGTCCCCCGGGGCCACAGGCCCCACCAGCCCCTCCGGCGCCACCCTTGGCACCGCCACACGTGCCGAGACCGACGCAGACCAGGCCGAACCCGCCCAAGCCGCCGAACTCGCCCCGCTCCTCGACTGGGCCCTGCACGCCCTCGCCTCCGTGGGCGCACTCACCTGCGGCGACGGACAGGCCACCCTCACCCCGCTCGGCAGCTGGGCGGTCTGGGTCAAGCTGGAGCAGATCTGTGTCGCCGCGCAGAGCCCCGCCGGCAACATCGAGGTCGCCGCCGAGGAGATGCTGCGCGGCTGCGCCCAGCTGCGCCCGAACGCGGCCCGTGCCGAGTACCGCGCCTGGCTGGCCGCCCGCCCCGTCGGGAGTGCCGTCACCGAGCTGCTGTCGGCCGCCCGCGGCGAGGACGCCCTGCTGCGGGGCCTCGCCTTCGAGGCGCTGCGCGTCGTCGGCGCGCCCGCCGAGCCCGACGTCCGGGCCGTCGTCGAGGAGCCGGCCCTGCGGCCGTACGCCCTGCTGTGGCTGGCTGAGCACGACGGCGCGGACCCCGAGGACGCGCACGAGGTGCTGACCCGCGAGGAGGCGACCTGGCTGTGGGTCGACACCGCCGCGGCCGTCGCCGACCACGGCGAGGCGCCGATGCTGGTGCGGCACCTGGAGTCCGCGGTGCAGCCGACCGTGCCGGCGCTCCTGGACGAGGTGCGCGCGGTCGGTCACCCGCGCACCGTGCAGGTCCTGGTCGCGCTCGCGGCCGCGCACCCCGACCCGGCCCTGGCCAAGGCCGTCCGCCGGGCGGCCTTCCAGGTCCACACCGGGGGCAACTGACCCCCTAGAAGCCCGGGGAGGGCGAGGCCACCGGCGAGCGGGCGGGGAGGCCGTCAGCCCTGTATCTCGGGCGCGTACGTGCCGAAGCTCCAGACGTTGCCCTCGGCGTCGCGGGCCATGTAGTCCCGGGAGCCGTAGTCCTGGTCCGTCGGGGGCATCAGGATCTCCGCGCCGTGCTCCACGGCCCGCCGGTGGTGGGCGTCGACGTCGTCCACGACGACGTACACCCCGGTCGGGCCCGCGTCCTTCATCGCCGTGTCGAAGACACCGCCCCGGCCCTTCGAGCCCAGCATCACCGCGCCGTTGCCCTGCACCAGCTCGGCGTGCAGCACCGACCCGTCCTCACCCTCGTACACCGACAGCTCGGTGAACCCGAAAGCCTCCGTGAGCTGCTGGATCGCCGCCTTGGCGTCCCGGTACAGCACCGTCGGATAGATGCTCGGACGCCCGCCGTTCGCCCCTGCCATGCCGATCACTCCCTTGTGACGACTGCCGGAAGAGTCACCGCCCAGTCTGACAGCGCGCCCACCGCCCCTCCCCCGAAAGTCACACCCCCACGGAAAGATCGAACACCCGAACCAAGAAAAAGTGGTTGCACGACCCCGTTAGACTGGCCCCATGGCCATTCTCCTCGCGCATTAGACGGCGGGAACGTCCTCAGCCGCCCATCCCGCCAACGACCCCGCCCTGGAGTCTGACCGTGATTTCCGCCTCCGGCATCGAGCTGCGCGCCGGTGCCCGCATCCTCATCGAGAACGCTTCCTTCCGTGTCGCCAAGGGTGACCGCATCGGCCTGGTCGGGCGCAACGGCGCCGGCAAGACGACGCTCACCAAGGTCCTGGCCGGCGAGGGCATCCCGGCCGGCGGCACCGTCACCCGCTCCGGCGAGGTCGGCTACCTCCCGCAGGACCCCCGCACCGGCGACCTGGACGTCCTCGCCCGCGACCGCATCCTCTCCGCGCGCGGCCTGGACGTCCTGATCCGCAAGATGCGGGAGAACGAACAGCGCATCGCCAACGGGCAGGGCGCCACCCGCGAGAAGGCCCTGAGGCAGTACGAGCGCCAGGAGACGGAGTTCCTCACCAAGGGCGGGTACGCCGCCGAGGCAGAGGCCGCCACCATCGCCGCCGCGCTCAACCTGCCCGACCGCGTGCTCGGCCAGCCGCTGCACACGCTCTCCGGCGGTCAGCGCCGCCGTGTGGAACTGGCCCGGATCCTGTTCTCCGACGCGGACACCCTGCTCCTCGACGAGCCGACGAACCACCTGGACGCCGACTCGATCATCTGGCTGCGGGACTACCTCAAGACCTACCGCGGCGGCTTCATCGTCATCTCCCACGACGTCGACCTGGTCGAGACGGTCGTCAACAAGGTGTTCTACCTGGACGCCAACCGCTCCCAGATCGACGTCTACAACATGGGCTGGAAGCTCTACCAGCAGCAGCGCGAGGCGGACGAGAAGCGCCGCAAGCGCGAGCGCGCCAACGCCGAGAAGAAGGCGGCCGCACTGCACTCGCAGGCCGACAAGATGCGCGCCAAGGCCACCAAGACCGTCGCCGCGCAGAACATGGCCCGCCGCGCCGACAAGCTGCTGTCCGGTCTGGAGGCGGTCCGGCAGTCCGACAAGGTCGCCAAGCTCCGCTTCCCGGAGCCCGCGCCCTGCGGCAAGACGCCGCTCATGGCCGAGGGACTGTCGAAGTCGTACGGCTCGCTGGAGATCTTCACCGACGTCGACCTGGCCATCGACAAGGGGTCGAGGGTCGTCATCCTCGGCCTCAACGGCGCGGGCAAGACCACCCTGCTCAGGCTTCTCGCCGGCGTCGAACAGCCCGATACGGGCGCGGTCGTCCCCGGCCACGGCCTCAAGCTCGGCTACTACGCCCAGGAGCACGAGACCCTGGACGCGGACCGCACGGTCCTGGAGAACATGCGCTCCGCCGCGCCCGACATGGACCTGGTCGAGGTCCGCAAGGTGCTCGGGTCGTTCCTGTTCTCCGGCGACGACGTCGACAAGCCGGCGGGTGTGCTGTCCGGCGGTGAGAAGACCCGTCTCGCGCTCGCCACGCTGGTGGTCTCCTCGGCGAACGTGCTGCTGCTCGACGAGCCCACGAACAACCTCGACCCGGCGAGCCGCGAGGAGATCCTCGGCGCGCTGCGCACCTACAAGGGCGCGGTCGTCCTCGTCACGCACGACGAGGGCGCCGTCGAGGCGCTGCAGCCCGAGCGGATCATCCTGCTCCCCGACGGGGTCGAGGACCTGTGGGGCTCCGACTACGCGGATCTCGTCGCCCTGGCTTGATCGAATGAGTGATCCACGGCGTATGGATCATTCGGCTTACCGTTGATCCATCATCTGTGTGAGATCTCCTCGTATCGAGGTGTGTCCTACATCGAAGTCGCGGCCGGTCCCTTTGTCGACAAGGGGCCGGCCGTCTCGCGTCCCTGACCTGCCACTTCGCGGAACAACCCGTTCGGCCCCACGAACATCACCGGTTGGAATGACGCGTTCCGTTTGTGGGGACGCACTCCTGTCGTCACAAGCCTGTCGCACGGACCTTGCCGAATGGGTGGCCATCACGCCCCGGAGGGGTGATCATGAGGAGACCAGAGCGCACTTCCCATGAGGAGGCACGGGTGGCCGAGACTCTGAAGAAGGGCAGCCGGGTGACCGGCGCCGCGCGCGACAAGCTCGCGGCAGACCTGAAGAAGAAGTACGACTCCGGTGCGAGCATCCGGGCGCTGGCCGAGGAAACCGGCCGCTCGTATGGCTTCGTACACCGGATGCTCAGCGAGTCGGGCGTCACGCTCCGTGGGCGTGGCGGGGCGACACGGGGCAAGAAGGCCGCCTCGTCCTGACCCCGGGCGGCCCACCGGCGCCGATGGTGGCCACCCGGTCGGTCTTCCGAGGTGCCCCCGAGGGGGCCTGAGGAGACCCTGGATCGGCCGGGTGGTTACTGTGCAGTCACTTAGCATCGCTCGCAGCATGCTCTGCTGACCGCACCCACCGGAGGCGCCCCATGGCCACGCCCGACCAGGAACTCGTTCCCCTGCTCGACAAGGACGGCGTACGGCTCACCGTCGACGACGCGCTCGCGACGGTGACGCTGACCAACCCGGCCAAGCGCAACGCGCAAAGTCCCGCGATGTGGCGCGCGCTCGCCGAAGCCGGGCGGCAACTGCCGGGCTCCGTGCGTGTGGTCGTGCTGCGCGGCGAGGGCAAGTCCTTCTCCGCCGGCCTCGACCGGCAGATGTTCACGCCCGAGGGGATCGAGGGCGAACCCTCCTTCATCGACCTCGCCCGCAGCGGCGACGCCGAACTCGACAGCGCCATCGCCGAGTTCCAGGAGGGCTTCACCTGGTGGCGACGCAGCGACCTCGTGTCCATCGCCGCCGTCCAGGGCCACGCCATCGGTGCGGGCTTCCAACTCGCCCTCGCCTGTGACCTGCGCGTCGTCGCGGACGACGTGCAGTTCGCCATGCGCGAGACCAGCCTCGGCCTCGTCCCGGACCTCACCGGCACGCACCCCCTCGTCTCCCTGGTCGGCTACGGCCGCGCCGTCGAGATGTGCCTGACCGGCCGCTTCGTGCACGCCGAGGAGGCGGTGAGCTCCGGGCTCGCCAACATCGCCGTGCCCGCCGCAGAACTGGACGCGGCGGTCCGTGAACTGGCCGCGGCGCTCCTGGCCGCGCCCCGTGACGCGGTCGTCGAGACCAAGGCGCTGCTGCGCGGCGCGGCCGACCGCACCTACGACGAGCAGCGGGCCGCCGAGCGCGCCGCCCAGGCCCGACGGCTGCGGGACCTCGCCGGCCTGGGCGAATGAGCCGGGTGCGCACGCTCCCGCGTGTCCGGGGATCCCGGACAGCGGTCGCGCCGGACGCTCACCCCGCCGAGGTCACCAGCACCGCCACCGTCGGCTGATCCCGCAACGCCCCCGACACCACGCCGCGGACCTCCCGGGCCACGTCCAGCGCCCGGTGGTCCGCGGCCACCGCGATCTCCACGCGCGCGTGCCGGCGCGGCAGGGCGGTGCCCCCGCCCTGCCGCTCCTCGACGTGCACCGCCCGCCCGAGCAGATCGGTCAGCGCCGCGACGCCCGGCACGGACAGCGCCGCGGCGGCGACGCGCGCCGCGTCCCCCTCGCCCCCACCGGCCGCCTCCGACGGCCGCGGGCCACGCACCCCCTCCGCCCGCTCCGGCTCGGCGTCCTCCGCGTCGACAGCGTCCAGCAGCGCGGTCACCCGCAGATCCACCTCCGCCACCACCAGCCCCAGCCGCTCCGCCGCGGCCGTCGCCAGCGCCGTCCGCAGCCGGGCCGCCGTCGCCGGCAGCGGCTCGGCGGCCGTCGCCGCGCAGTCCGCCGACACCCGCAGCGGCCCCGGCGGCAGGGCGCTCGGCGGTGGCGGCACGACCGGCTCGTACGCTCCCTCCGGATCGGCCACCGCGATCCGCAGCGGACCCAGGCGTACACCCGGCAGCCCCCGCACCGCCCGCCGCAGCACCGCCTGCGCCGCTTCTTCCGTGATCCAGGCACCGTCGCGCGGTCCACCCAGGGGGAGCAGTCGGCCCACGACCAGCCGGTCCCGCACCGCGCGCGTCCATCCGTCCGCCGTCATTCCTCCAGCCTGCCCCATCCCCGGGGCGCGGACGTGAAACCGCGCTTACCGTGGTCGAAGGAAGGCAACCGAAAAGGACGTACGGTGATGAGCGAGACATCGGAGCAGAACCGGACGCAGACCCCGGTCGGGGGCTCGGAAGCGGTGCAGACCCGCAAGGCCACCAGGCGTGGCGGTGGAGACCCGGGCACCCGAGGGCGCACCACCATCGCCGACGGAGTCGTGGAGAAGATCGCCGGCCTGGCGGCCCGGGACGTGCTCGGCGTCCACGCCATGGGCGGCGGCCTCAGCCGCACCATCGGTGCCATGCGCGACCGGGTTCCCGGCGGGTCCAAGTCGGTCACCCGGGGCGTCAAGGCCGAGGTCGGCGAGGTGCAGACCGCGCTGGACCTGGAGATCGTCGTCGACTACGGCGTGTCCATCGCGGACGTCGCCCGGGACGTGCGGGAGAACGTGGTCGCGGCCGTGGAGCGGATGACCGGACTCGAGGTCGTCGAGGTCAACATCGCGGTGAGCGACGTCAAACTGCCGGAGGAAGAGGAAGAGGAGCCGGAACCCCGGATCCAGTGACACGGCAACCGGGAGACCGGTGAGGGGAGAACACCTTGAGCATGGCCGTGGTCGGAATGATCGCCGGCATGGCGCTGGGCTTCGCCGGATACTTCGGCGGGTTCGGGGCCTTCCTGCTGGTGGCGGCGCTGGGCGCCGTCGGCTTCTTCGTCGGCCGGTTCCTGGAGGGTGACATGGAACTGAGCGACTTCTTGCGCACACGTGACGACCGTCGACGGTGACGTCCGTGAGTGAGGGGAACGACGCCCTCGGCCGTGGCCCGGGCGTCGTCCCGCCGGGTGAGCGGGGCGCGACCCACATCGCCGACCGGGTCGTCGCCAAGGTCGCGGCTCAGGCCGCCCTCGAGGCCGTGGGCCCTCTGCCGCCCGAAGCGGCACGCCCGTACGCCACGGTCGTCGTCCGCCCCCACGCCCGGCCACCCGCAGATGGAAGGACCCCCGTCGAAGCGGCCCACATCAGCGTCCACCTCGAACTCGACTACCCGACCGGCATCGGCCCGCGCTGCCACGCGGTGCGTCGTCACGTCAGCGAGCGGGTAGGCGCGTTGGTGGGAATGGAGGTGCCGGAAGTCGCCGTCCTGGTGGAACGGCTGCATCCGACGGCGGCGCACGGCGCGGCACACGGGAGGACGCGATGAGCGAGCCCCGGAGCTCCGAGGGCACCACACAGCAACTGCCGGTCCTGGAGAAGACCACCCCGGACCCACCGGAGACCACCCCGGGCCCCGCCCCGCGGAGCGGCCGCTTCTGGTCCGCGCGCCGCGTCCCGGCGGGCGTCATCGCCCTCCTGCTGCTGGCCCTCGCTGGGGTCCTCCTCTACGACGTCGCCGCCGTCCGCGCCGACCGGCCCGCCCTGCACGCGCGTCGCGAGCTCGCCCGGCAGCTCGCCGAACGGCCCCTGGACGACATCTGGGTGCTCGTCGGCGCGGGCGTCGCCGTCGCCCTCGGTCTGTGGCTGATCGTCCTCGCCCTCACCCCGGGCCTGCGCGACGTCCTCCCCATGCGCCGCACCGGCCCCGACGTCCGCGCCGGGCTCCACCGGGGTGCCGCCGAGCTGGTGCTGCGCGACCGGGCCATGGAGGTCGCGGGCGTGCAGTCGGTACGGGTGCGCATGGGCCGCCGCAGGGCCGACGTCCGTGCGGTCTCCCACTTCCGCGAACTGGACGACGTACGCGCCGACCTGGACGCCGTGCTCGGCGACGCCGTCCGCGGCCTGGGCCTGGCCCACCCGCCCACGCTGTCGGTCCGTGTGCGCCGGCTCGGCAGGAAGGGGTGAGGCCGGTGATCCGGGCGGTCGACCGTGTGGCACTCGGGGTCGTGGGCCTCGTCCTGGTCGTCGTCGGCGGTGCGGTGCTGGCCGTCGGCCTGGGCGTCTCCCCGCCCTCCTGGTGGATCCACGACGGACCCCGTGACGTCCTGCTGAGCACCGCCGAACGCACCCGGTGGCGCGACGAGACGTGGTGGTGGCCCGCCGTCATCGCCGTCCTCGCGCTCCTCGTCCTGCTCGCCCTGTGGTGGCTGATCGCCGTCCTGCGGCGCCGTCGGCTCGGCGAGGTCCTCGTCGACACCGGAGACGGCGCGGGAGCCCTGCTCCGGGGCCGGGCCCTGGAAGGCGTGCTGGCCACGGAGGCGGCCCGCCTGGACGGCGTGTCCCACGCCCACGCCCGTCTGACGGGCCGCAGGCACGCCCCGGAGGCCCGCGTGCGACTCCTCCTGGAACCGCATGTGGACCCGGCGGAGGTCCTGGCCGACCTGACGACCGAGTCCCTGGCCCACGCAAGGGACTCCGCGGCCCTCGAGACCCTCCCGGCGGAGGTCCGGCTGAGGACGGCCAGGCACCGTGCGGAAAGGGTGAGCTGAATCCGGGTGCGGGGGAGCGTCACAGGGACGCGGGGCCGTGTCGGAAACGCGGTCCCCACGCCCGCGCGGACGCACGACCAGCCCTCCGCCCGCACCCGCACGCGGCGGCGGGCCCTTCGCCCGCAACGCGCGGCGGGCTCTTCAGTCCCGCACGCGGCGGCCGGCTGTTGACTACCGCATGCGGCTGCGGGCTTTTCAGTCCCGCACGCGGTGGCGGACTGCTCGCTCCCGCATGCGGCGGCAGGCCCCTCACTCCCGCATGCGGCGGCGGGCCCTTCACCTGCAGCGCGCGGCGGGCTTTTCAGTCCCGCACGCGGTGGCGGGCTGCTCGCTCCGGCATGCGGCGGCGGGCCCTTCACCTGCAGCGCGCGGCGGGCTTTTCAGTCCCGCACGCGGCGGCTGGCTGTTGACTCCCGCATGCGGCGGCGAGCCCTTTACCCGCAGAGCGAGGCGGGCCCTTCTCTCCCGCACGCAGCGGCGGGCCCCTCACTCCGGCATGCGGAGGCGGGCCCTTGACCTGCAGCGCGCGGCGGCGAGCCCTTCACACCCGCGCGCGGCGGCGAGCCCTTCACACCCGCGCGCGGCGGCGAGCCCTTTACCCGAACGCGGCGGCGGGCGCTTCACACCCGCACGCCGCGTCGCGCCGCTCAGAACCCGTGTCGCATACCGCCGTCGACGGGCACCATGATTCCGGTCAGATAGGACGCGGCCGGCGACAACAGGAAGGCCGCCGTCCGCCCGAACTCCTCGGGCGTCCCGTACCGCCGCAACGGGATCCGGGACTCGTTCGCGGCCCGCGTGGCCTCGGGGTCGGCCGACAGACCGTCCAGCTCGCGCACGCGATCCGTGTCGATCCGCGCCGGCAGCAGCCCCACGACCCGGACCCCTCGCGGACCCAGCTCGTCCGCGAGCGACTTCGCGAACCCCGCGAGCCCGGGCCGCAGCCCGTTCGAGATCGTCAGCCCGGGAATCGGCTCGTGCACCGACCCGGAGAGCACGAACCCGATGACACCTCCCGCCTCCAGCTCGGCCGCCGACGCCCGCGCGAGCCGGACCGCACCGAGGAACACCGACTCGAAAGCCGCCTGCCACTGCTCGTCGCTGTTGTCGGCGACGAACCCAGGCGGCGGCCCGCCGACGCTGACGAGGATGCCGTCGAACCCGCCGAAGTGCTCGCGGGCGGCCGCGATCAGCCGCGCGGGCCCCTCGGGGTCGGCGTTGTCGACGGCGAGGCCGACGGCGTTCGGCCCCAGCTCCTTCGCCGCGTCGGCGGCCCGCTGCTCGTCCCGTCCGGTGACGACGACCTTCGCGCCGTCCGCGACCAGCTCGCGCGCGGCGGCGTTGCCGAGGCCGCGCGTGGCCCCGGTGACGACGTACACCCGGTCCTTCAGTCCAAGATCCATGGCCCCTATCCTGCCTCCTCGCCTTCGAACAGCGTGAGGGCGGTGTTGACCAGGCCGATGTGGCTGAAGGCCTGGGGGAAGTTGCCGAGGTGCCGGCCGTTCACCGGGTCGTACTCCTCCGCCAGCAGGCCCACGTCGTTGGCCAGGTCGACGAGCCGTTCGAACAGCTCCCGGGCCTCCTTCGTGCGGCCCGTCATGTGCAGGGCGTCGGCGAGCCAGAACGAGCACGCCAGGAAGGAGCCCTCGCCGCCCGGCAGGCCGTCGACCGTGGCGCCGTCGGTGCTGTAGCGGCGTACCAGCCCGTCGTGGCCGAGCTCCTCGCGGACCGCGTCGATGGTGCCGACCACCCGCGGGTCGCCGGGCGGCAGGAACCCGACGCGGGGGATGAGCAGCAGGGAGGCGTCGAGGTCGCGCGAGCCGTAGTACTGGGTGAAGGTGTTCCGCTCGGCGTCGTAGCCCTTCTCGCACACCTCGCGGTGCACCTCGTCGCGCAGTGCCCGCCAGCCCTCCAGGTCGCCGTGCAGCCCGGGGTGGCTCTCCAGCGTGCGGACGGCACGGTCGGCGGCCACCCAGACCATGACCTTGGAGTGCACGAACTGGCGGCGGCCGCCGCGCACCTCCCAGAGCCCTTCGTCCGGCTGCCGCCAGTTCCGGCACAGCCACTTCATCAGCGCGCACTGCAGCGACCAGATGTGCGGCTTGGGGGACAGGCCGGCGGCGCGGGCCAGCGACAGCGAGTCCATGACCTCGCCGTAGACGTCGAGCTGGAGCTGGTTCACGGCCCCGTTGCCGATGCGTACGGGCCGGGAGCCCAGGTAGCCGGACAGCCACGGCAGTTCGCACTCCGGCATCCGCCGTTCTCCCCCCAGCCCGTACATGAGCTGGAGGTCCGCCGGGTCGCCGGCGGCGGCGCGCAGCAGCCAGTTGCGCCACTCCTCGGCCTCCTCCTGGTAGCCGGCGGCCAGCAGGGCGTTCAGGGTGAGGGTGGAGTCGCGCAGCCAGCAGTAGCGGTAGTCCCAGTTGCGCACGCCGCCGATCTCCTCCGGCAGGGAGGTGGTGAGCGCGGCGACGATGCCGCCGGTCGGCACGAAGGTGAGGGCCTTCAGCGTGATCAGGGAGCGCACGACCATGTCCCGGTGCGGGCCGTCGTAGCGGCAGCGGGCCGACCACGCCTGCCAGTCCTCGACACTGGCCCGCAGCGCCTCGTACGGGTCGACGAGCGGCGGACGCGGATGGTGCGAGGGGTGCCAGGTGAGCACGAACGCCACCGACTCGCCCTCGCCCACGGTGAACTCCGCGTGGGTGGAGAAGTCCTCGCCCCAGGTGCGCACGGCCGGTTCGCTGCGGAACCACACCGCGTCCGGCCCGGCGACCGCCACCCGGTGGCCGTCGACCCGGCGCATCCACGGCACGACCCACCCATAGTCGAAGCGCAGCCGCAGCGTGGAGCGGACGGTGACCCGGCCGCGCAGCCCCCGCACGATGCGGACGACGTCGGGGGCGCGGTCGCGCTGCGGCATCAGGTCGGTGACGCGGATCGCACCCTCGCCGGTCTCCCACTCCGTGTCCAGGACGAGGGTGCCGGGGCGGTAGGCGCGGCGTGTGCACGGGCCCTGGGCGCCCTTGGGCGCGACGCGCCAGTGGCCGTTCTCCTCGTCGCCGAGGAGGCGGGCGAAGCAGGCCGCGGAGTCGAAGCGGGGCAGGCACAGCCAGTCGACGGAGCCGTCCACGCCGACCAGGGCCGCGGTCTGTTCGTCGCCGATGAGGGCGTAGTCCTCGATACGGGGCTGCACGGAGTGCGGGTTCCCGGCGGCAGCGATGACATTCAGGGCCGCGGCCGCGGGAGCCGCGCCTGGCCCACCCCGCCGCCGGCACCCGGGAAGATCACGCCGGGGTGCGCCGGGGCCTGGTCGAGCGGAACGACACGGTCGACGGCGTGCGCGGTGCTCCGTGCGCCGTCGACCTCACACCGGAGTGGGCGCCGCTTCCTCCCGGCCCTTCGGGCCGGCCGTCTCCGCGCGGTCGCGGCGCTCGCGGCGGACCAGGATCACCCAGCCGACGGGCACGCACGCGGCGAAGAGCCACCACTGTATGGCGTACGCGAAGTTCAGGGCGGCGTCCTCGTTGCCGGGCCGGCCGATCAGCTGCGGGGTTTCGCCCTTGGGCTCGGGTGCGGTCTGCACGACGTAGCCGCCGAGCACCCGGGCGTCGAGACGCTGCGCCTCCTGCTCGCTGTTGATCAGCATGACCTGCCGGTCCGGGAGCCCCTTGAGGTCCTTGATGCCGCTGGCCGCGGTCGTCTCGTCGGGCATCAGCCGTCCGGTGACGGTGACCGTGCCGGCGGGGGGTGCGGGGACCGCGGGGAACGCGGTCTGGCTCGGGCCGTCGGCGGGGATCCAGCCGCGGTTGACCAGCAGCACCTTGCCGTCCGTCAGGACGAACGGGGTGAGGACGTGGAAGCCGACCTCCTCGTCGGCGTTGACCCGCCGCCTGACGACGACTTCCCGGTCGGGGTCGAAGCGGCCCTCGGCGGTCACGGAGCGGTACCGCTGGTCGGTGGTGACGGTGTGTCCCGGGGAGGTCAGCTTCTCGACGGGCACCGGCTGTGCCGTGAGCGCGTCGGAGACCAGCTGGTTCCGGGCCGTGCGCTCGTCGTAGCGGTGCATCTGCCAGAAGCCCAGCCGGATCATCGTGGGGATGAGGAGCAGGGCGACCAGCGTGAGGATCACCCACTGCCGGGACAACAGGAAGCGGTACACCCCACGACCGTACATCTCGGACCGTGGGGTGCTCCCGGCAGGGGTGCGCTTCGGGGGAGAGGCGGGCTGCCGGGAGAGTGATTTCCGCGGCGGGGCTGGTCTCAGACGCGGTCGACGATGCCCACCTTCCCCTCCGCCCGCGCGCAGTGGGCGCCGCAGTACCAGTGGCCCTCGACCTCGACGCCCTGACCGATGATCTGAACACGACAGTGCTCGCAGATGGGGGCCATGCGGTGGATCGCGCAGGAGAAGCAGTCGAAGACGTGCACCGCGCCCTGCGCGTGCACCTCGAAGGTCATTCCGTAGTTATTTCCGCAAACTTCACATGTCGCCATGCGCCACAGGGTGAGCGGTCGGGGCGGCGGGGGCGAGCGGGCGGTGGGCGAGTCGTGCGGCAATCACCCGGACGTACGGGTCACTCCTCCGCGGCCGTCGCGTCTCCCGTCGCCGGCTCCACGTCCCGCAGCAGCTGTCCGAAGGCGGCCTCGTCGACGACCGGCGTCCCGAACTGCCGGGCCTTGACCACCTTCGACGTGCCCGAGTCGGGGTCGTTGGTGACCAGCAGGCTGGTCAGCCGCGACAGGCTCGTCGCGACATGCAGCCCCGCCTCGGTCGCCCGGTCCTCCAGCAGATCCCGCTCGACCGACGTGTCACCCGAGAAGGCCACCCGCATGCCCTGCTTGAGCCGTTTGCCCTCTTCGTACCGGCCGGGGTTGGGATAGGGGCATGCGGGCCGTTTGCGGGACGGACGCCAACTGGTGGGGCGGTAACCGCCGTACCCCCCGGAACCGCCCGGCTGCCGCCCGATCCGGGGGACGGGCCGGTCCTGCCACTCCGTGAGCGGACGGCATTCGTGCAGCGGCAGCCGGACACCCCCCGCCGCCGCGGCCCGCAGGCTCGGACGGAACGCCTCCGCCAGCACGCGCGCGTCGTCCAGCGCGTGGTGCGCCCGCCGCTGGACGACGCCGAAGTGGGCCGCCAGCGACTCCAGCTTGTGGTTGGGCAGCGGCAGGCCCAGCTCCTTGGAGAGCGCGATGGTGCACAGCCGCTGCTTCACCGGCGCCTCGCGATCCGCGCGCGCGTACTCCCGCGCGATCATCTGCCAGTCGAAGACCGCGTTGTGCGCGACGAGCACCCGGTCCGCGAGCCGGGCCGCGAACTCCTCGGCCACGTCCCGGAAGAGGGGCGCTCCCTCGAGAGCCTCACTCGTCAGACCGTGGATCCACACCGGCCCGGGGTCGCGCTCCGGGTTGACCAGCGTGTACCAGTGGTCCTCGACCTCACCGCGCGCGTCCAGCCGGTAGACGGCGGCGGAGATGATCCGGTCGTCGCGGGCCAGGCCGGTGGTCTCCACGTCAACGACCGCGTATCCCGGGGGATACGCGGCCGGCCACTCCGTGGGGGAGGACGCTGTGGTCGTGACGTCTTCGAGCATGGTTCCTGAGGATACGGGCCGCCACTGACACCCCGTGCACGCGTCCCGGCGGAGCAGCGGGCACGGCCACACGCGCGTGCGGGACGAAGAAGGACGGAAAGTACGGGGGCCGTACGGGAGTTCGGCCGGCGTACCCGCACGGGGGTGCCGTCGGCCCGGTGCCGTCAGCCCAGCGCCGCCACCAGGTCGCCGGCCGCCAGCGGCGTCAGACCACAGCCGTCGACCGGCCCGGGCAGCAGCCGGTACACCTCCCCGCAGGCGCGCTCCGGCGCCACGCCGCCGTGCACCAGCGCCAGCAACACCCGCTTCTTCGCGGCGGCTTCGGCGGCCAGCCCGTCGGCGCCGTCGCCGCCCTCCGGACGCTCCCGCCGCTCGGGCTCCTCCAGCGCACGCACGCGGGCCGCGAACGCCGTGTCCCTCTCGCCGTCCCGCCGCACGTAGTGCCACAGCTCGTCGACGGCACCCGGTCGCGGCGCGCGCCGCACCACCGCGACCTCGTCCGCGCGCGCGGCGGCGTGCCACACCGCGAGGTCCCACAGCGTCGTACGGCCGGAGGCGAAGTACTGGTACAGGTCCCGGCCCGCCCGGCCCAGGTCGGCGGCGTGCCGGTGCACGTTGTGGTAGCCCTCGGCGGCCGACACGTGCAGGTCCGTCCACAGGAACGTGCGGTGGCGCAGGTCCACTATGAGCGGGACGTGGACGCGCGAGTCGCCGACGAGGTCGTAGCGCTGGCGCACGGTGCGCGGGTCGTACGAGGCGTCACGGTCCTCCTCGGCGGCCGAGGCGAGCGTCATGAAGCCCGCGAAGGCGTCCAGGAGCCGCTCGAAGGGGATGTCGTTGTAGCTGAAGACGACGGGCAGCGCGTACCGCACGCCCAGGCCGCCGAGCGCGGTGAGGTCCAGGTCGACGTACTCGGTGGCGCCGCACGGCGCGGGAGCCGAGGTCAGGTCGCCCGAGTGCACCGCCCACCGGTCGCCGTACACCAGGTTGGTGTAGTCGCACAGGTCGACGAACTCCCAGTTCTCGTCGTACAGCGCCACCGACAGGTCGAGGTCGACGCGGGTCTTCGCGGGCTCCGTCCAGTGCAGGAACAGCCGCATGACCTCGCCCTCGGGCAGCGGCTGTGTGCTGCCGCGCGGTACCGCGATCAGGGTCTTGGTGTCGGCGCGCTCGGTGGCCGGCACCGCGAGGCCGGTGAGACCCGAGTCGAGCACGGCCAGCTCCACGCGCGGGGCGGCCGACAGCCGGCGCACCGCCTCCGCCTCCAGCAGCGCGCACACCTCACGCGTCACCGCCGGTGACAGCGGGGGGCGGGTGTCGTCCACGGTGTACGCGTGCGTGACCTGGCCGCGCGGGAAGAACACGCGCCGTTCGGATGGCACATGACGGATCCTCAGCCGACCGAGCGCGGCCAGCAGCGGGGCCGGGCCCGCCTGGGGCAGGACCCGCCGCAGGACCTCCGCGAAGCCCTCCGGCAGGGCGTCGAGCGGACGCAGCCGCAGCAGGTGGTCGAGGCGGCGGAGCAGCTCACCGGGCCGCCGCGCCAGCAGCGCGAGCGCCCCCTCGATGTCCTTCTCGGCCAGCGCCTGCTCGACGCGGGCACTCCAGGTGACGGCACGCAGCCGGGAGCCGTCGGCACGGACGGCGTCGGGGTGGGCGGCGGCGGTCCGCAGGAGCGCCTCGGCGAGGGCGGCGCCCGGGTGGTGCGCGGCGTCGGGCAGCGACCCGCCCGACGCGGTGCCTCCCGCGGTGCCGGCGCCGCGCCGGGGGACCTCGGCCGGCGACGCCCCCGAGACGCCCGCGCCGCTCCCAGCCGGCACCGAGACGTCCGTGCCCCGCAGCACGGCGAAGGCCAACGCCGCCTTCGGATGGCGGGCGTGCTGCTCGTACGGGTGCAGGATCTCCGCGGCCCGCTTCCAGAGCACCGGATGCCGCAGTACGTCCTCCACCAGCGAAGGGGCCGGCAGCCCGTCGAGCACGGCGAGCAGCCGGCGACGCAGTCCGCGCGGCAGCGACCGCAGCCGCGGCGGCTCGATCAGATCGGCCTCGCCCCCGGACCACACGCACAGCAGCCGCAGCACGTCCGTCGCGGTCGTGAGGTGACCGTCGATCAGCTCCAGCGCGTCGGCGCGCCGGTCGCGCGCCCGCAGCATGCGCCCCAGCACCAGCGCCTTCGTCTCCCGCACCGGAATCTCCTCCGGGAACCAGGCGACTCCCGCGGGCGCGTGCGCCAGCAGCACCGCCAGGTCCTCCCGGTCCCGCGGCGGCAGCGGCGTACGACGGGCCAGCAGCGTCCGCAGCGCCGTCACGGCGTCCGCGCGCGCGTCCCGGCCGAGTGCGAGCAGCTTCAGCGGGCCCACGGACATCTCGCGCGCGTGCCGAGGCGGCGCCGGCTTCAGAAAGGGGTCGGCCGGATCGACGCGGCGGTGGCAGAGGGGGCAGCCCGAGTAGTCCGCGCCGTCCCAGCACTCCCGGCACACCAGGTGCGCGCACGGCGCCACCGGGTGGACGCTGCCGACCGTGCCGCACAGCACGCACGGCTGCTTCGGCCACTGCAGCAACAGCGTGAAGACGCGGTCGACCCACAGCTGGAACGTGTCGTCGGGAACCGACGCCGGGAAGGTGCGGAACAGCGGCATGTGCGTACGGTCCGCGCCCAGCTCGGCGTCGATGTGCGCGACCAACTGCCGCCCGGCGTCGGCCAGTCCGGCCGGCCCCAGCCATGCCAGCGCCGCCCGCAGCCGCGCGTTCGGCGCGAACCCCCGTTCCAGCAGCTCGGCTTCGAGCGCGACGAGTCCCTCGTCCGTCGACGGGTCGCCCGGCCGTGGCCCGGCCTGGTCGACGTAGACGGTACGGAGACGGCGGAGCAGCACGGACGCGAGTACGGACAAGCGGAGTTCCTCCGGAGCGCGGGGAAGAGAGCCTCGACGGGCACCCGGACTCGTCGTGAGCGAGGCTCTGACGCGAGACGGGTGCGGAGCGGGGGCGGAGAGTGGGCGCGCTACGGGATTCGCAGGAAGGAAGAAGGAAGCACACCGGCGGAGCCGCCCCCGTGGCCCTGACTGTAGAACGGGCGCGAGAACGGGCGCCACTTGTTTACTGCGCGGACCGGCGCCGCTGCGCCACTCATGTGTGCCGTGCCGCTCACGCACGCCCGGGGGGAGATCGAGGGGTTCGCCCTCACGCGGAACGGATCGCGGTCGTGCCGTGGCGCAGGCTGGAGCAGAGAAGCGGCGACCAGGAAGGGCGGCAAGGACCCTTGGCAACCTCATCGCATGGTCCGGCGACGCAGCTTTCGGTACAGCGGTCCACGGCGGCTGACGAGCGAGCGGTGCTCGACCTGGTCAACGCCGACAGGCTGCCGGGACAGCCCGAGACCACGCCGGAGATGCTCGCCGAGGCCCTGGCCGGCCGGTCGCCGGTGGACGGCGACTGGTGGGCCGAACCGGCAACGCCCGTGACGGACGTTCTGCACGACGCGGATGGGCACGTGGTCGGCGTCGTCTCCTACGCCGTCCGCCCCCATGACGGTGCCGGGTTCCTCATGTGGCTGCAGGCCATGAGCGAGGAGGAGGCGCTCACCAAGGCACTGATCACCCGGGCACTCGGCAGCCTCGGTCCGCGCGTGGTGAAGGCGGCCCGCGGCTGGGGCGGGGCATGTGTTCCGCGGGCCGGGCCGGGCCGGCAGCCGGTGCGCCCCGCGGCGACCCCCGCGCCGGTCGAGGAGATGCGGGCCGCGTGTCCCGCCCCCGACGCCCCGGCCTGCCCGCGCGCCGCAGCCGGTGGCTCAGTTCTCCCAGTGGGCCGGATCGGCCCCCCACGGTCCAGGCGGCCGTGCCCAGTCGCCGGGTCCGCCGGCGAAGGACACCGGCGGCAGGGCGTACCGCAGCCGTCCGATACGGCTGTCCCTCTCGCTGAGCCACGCCTGCGCGACCTGGCTGTCGTAGGCGGCGCCCACCTCCTCCTCGCCCGGCCGAGCCCTCCCCGGCCGCGGCCGCCGCGGGCTCGCCTGCTCCGGCCGCGTCCCCTCGGTCAGCCAGGCCGCCGTCCGCGCGAGCGCCACCCGCAGCACCCGGCCGTGTCCCTCGGCGGAGCGCTCGGTGAGCGCGCGCAGGACCGCGGCCGCGAGGAGGTAGCCGGTGCCGTGGTCGAGCGCCTGGGCCGGCAGTGCGCCGGGCTGTCCGGCGGTCCCCTCGGTCGCCGCGACACCGGTCGCCACCTGTACGAGGCTGTCGAAGCCGCGCCGCCCGCCCCACGGCCCGTACGCGCCCCACGCCGACAGCTGCGCCACGACCAGCCCGGACCGGCGCGCGGCCAGCGCCTCCGGCGAGAGGCCGAACCGGTCCAGGGCGCCCGGGCGGTAGCCGGTGACGACGACGTCCGCCGCGCCGAGCAACTCCTCGAACGTCCGCCGGTCGACGCCGAGGTCCAGGGCCGCCGACCGCTTCCCGAAGCCCGTGTCGGCCTGCTGATCGGGGAGTTCGCGCAGGTGCGGGGCGTCGACGCGCAGGACGTCCGCGCCCAGCAGGGCGAGGGTGCGGGTGGCGACCGGACCGGCGATGACCCGGGTCAGGTCCAGCACGCGCAGCCCGGCGGCGGGCAGCAGGGGAGAGACGCCGTCCAGCGGCGGCAGCGCACGCGCGCGTGCGGTGTCCACACGGGCGCTCTCGACGAGGGGTCGCCGGGCGATCTCCGCCGCCTGCTCGTGCGCGGCCCACTCCTTCGGCGTGCGCAGCGCCACGGCGAGGCCTCCGGCGGCGTACACCGTCTCCTCGACCTCGAGGGCGGCGCGTCCGGCGAGTGCCGACTCGACGGCGGCCGGGTCCTCCGACGGGCCAAGGTCCAGCGCACGGAGCAACCGGGCGCGGTGGTGCGGGTAGTTGGCGTGCGTGCGCACCCACCCGTCGGCCGTCCGCCAGAACCTCGACAGCGGTGCGAAGCCGACCGGCGCCCTCCCGTCGACGCGCAGATGGCGCTCACTGACGAACGCGGTGGCCACCGCCCCGTCGTCCACCCGCACCCGGGGCGCCTCCGCGAGCCCGGCCCGCCGCGCCCCCAGCTCGGCCCCCGCCAGCGCGCACACGCCGACACAGGCCCGCGCCAGCTCCCGTACGGGGAGCCGTGCCGGGAGGGCGCCCTCCCGGACGACCGTCGACACGCGCGCGAGGAGGGCGGGATCGCCGCCCAGCGCCGACCAGGCGAACTCGATGTCAGTCATGACGACACTGTGCACGAGTGGTGGCGACCAACGAGGGCCGGACGGAAGCCCGCCCGGCCCTCGAGGCACACACCGGCTACTTCACCGCACGCAACGCGTTCACGACGCCGAAGCCGTAGAACCCGTTGATCCGCTTGCCGCCGGCGCACGTGGCGTCCACCACGCCGTCACCGTTGCCGTCGTACGGCTCGGTCGGGCAACCCGGGTTGTCCGCCTGCGCCTTGAGGAGCGCCTGCAGCATCGCCGGGGAGGCGTACGGGTGCTTCGACTTCAGCAGCGCCGCCACGCCCGCGACGTGCGGGGAGGCCATCGAGGTGCCCTGCAGGAAGCCGTACCCGTTGTTCGGCATCGTCGACAGGATGCGGCCGTTGGCCGACGGGGTGTCCGGGATCTGGTACCGGTCGCCGCCCGGCGCCGCGACGTCGGCGACGCCCAGACCGTAGCTGGAGTAGTACGACTTGGCGCCGTTGACGCCCGTCGCGCTCACCGTGACGACGCCCGGCAGCTGGGTCGGCACGTCGAGGCACTCGTGCGGGTCGACGGTCCGCGTCACCGGGGTCGAGTCGTCCGGGCTGCTGGTGTCGACGATCTCGTCGGCGTCGAGGTCGTGGTTGGAGTTGCCCGCCGAGGCGACGTTCAGCGTGCCCTTCTTCTGGGCGTACAGCTGCGCCCTGTTGACCGCGTCGACGATGGCCTTCTGGTCGGGGTCGTCCATGCAGTTGTACAGCCACGGGTCGACGTAGTAGCTGTTGTTCGTGATCTCGACGCCGTGGTCGGCGGCGAAGACGAAGGCACAGACGACGTTCTCCGGGTAGAAGAGGCCGTCCTTGGGGTCGCTCACCTTGATGCTGGAGACCTTCACCCCGGGCGCGACACCGGCGACGCCGATGCCGTTGCGGGCCGCCGCGATCTCACCGGCGACGTGCGTGCCGTGGTAGTCCTGCTCGGTGTACGGGCGCCAGGCTCCCTCGGAGGTGTCCGCGACGCCGCCGACGCAGTTGGCCGACTGGGACGCGGAGAAGTTCGGGGCGAGGTCCGGGTGGGTGTCGTCGACGCCGGTGTCGATGACGGCGACCGTCACCTTCTCGCTGCCCGGGTTGATCTGCGCGGCCTTGTCGGCGCCGATCGCGCGCAGGTCCCACTGGTCGGCCTCGAGCGGCTCGCTCTCGCCCGCCGCGGCGGAAGCGCTCGCGGTCCTCGCCGCCTCCGCCTTCGACAGGAGCTGCGCCGCGCCCTCGTCGGTGGTGCCCGCGAGGCTCAGCGGCGCGGTACGGGTCGCACCCGCCGACTGCACGCCGCGCACCGCGCGTATCGTCGGCCCGAAGTCGGGGTTCGCCGAGTGCACGACGAGCACGCCGATCTTCTCGTACGCCGCGGTGACCGTGCCGCCGGCCGCCGCGATCGCCTTCTTCACCGACTCGACCGTGCGGTGGTCCACCTTCGTGTTGACGACGTAAGCCAGGGTCCCGGCGTCGGCCGCCTGGGCGGCGGAGGTCGCCACCGGGGCCGCCGAGGCCGCCGCCGGCAGGAAGCCGAGGGAGGCGGTCAGCGAGAGCACGACGGGCACCGCGAGGGCGAGGCGGCGTCTGGAAGGCAGATGAGCCATGGGGTCTCCACATCATCCGGAAACGAGACCGTCCGGGCGCAGGTGGCGCCTGGACAGGTACATGACGGGTGGTGCTCGCCCGAAGCTATCTTCCTGACTCGCCGGCCAGCAATGACCTAAGGCGACGACTTCCGAAACAACCCGGTCGGCGGCTGACGAAAAGACACCGATCGACGACTTTCGAAAGAACCCGATCGAGTTGAACCGGCCCTTGCGCGCCGCCGTGACCTTGGGCAGGGAGCCCGAGGACGATCGAGCCCCCGCACCCAGCCGTCATCCGCAACGCGAGGAGACTCCGTGGCCACCGAGACACCGCCACCCTCGAATACCCAAGCCCAACTCCCGTCCACCGAGGAGTTCGTCGCGGTGCAGGAGAGCGCGGAGTTCGGTGAACTGCGCCGTTCCTACCGCAGCTTCGCCTTCCCGCTGACCGTGGCCTTCATCGCCTGGTACCTGCTGTACGTCCTGCTGTCCAACTACGCGGGCGACTTCATGGGCGCCAAGCTGTTCGGCAACATCAACGTCGCGTTCGTCCTCGGCGTCGCCCAGTTCGTCACCACGTTCCTCATCGCCTGGTGGTACTCGCGGCACGCCGCCGCGAAGCTCGACCCCAAGGCCGAGGCCATCAAGTCCCGGATGGAGGGCGGCGCATGAGCCCCGTACAGCAAACCTTCCTCGCCGCGAACGAGGCCAGCGAGCACCGCCCGCTGATCATCACCCTGTTCGCGCTGTTCGTCGTCGCGACCCTCGGCATCACCATCTGGGCGGGCCGCCAGACCAAGGACGCCGCGGACTTCTACGCGGGCGGCCGCCAGTTCAGCGCCTTCCAGAACGGCCTCGCCGTCTCCGGCGACTACATGTCGGCCGCGTCGTTCCTCGGCATCGCGGGCGCGATCGCCCTCTTCGGCTACGACGGCTTCCTGTACTCCATCGGGTTCCTCGTCGCCTGGCTGGTCGCTCTCCTCCTGGTGGCCGAGCCCCTCAGGAACTCCGGCCGCTACACCATGGGCGACGTGCTGGCCTACCGCATGCGCCAGCGCCCGGTCCGTACGGCGGCCGGCACCTCCACGATCGTCGTGTCGATCTTCTACCTGCTCGCCCAGATGGCGGGCGCCGGCGTCCTGGTCTCCCTGCTGCTCGGCATCACCTCCGACGCCGGCAAGGTCCTCATCGTCGCCCTCGTCGGCGTCCTGATGATCGTGTACGTCTCCATCGGCGGTATGAAGGGCACCACCTGGGTCCAGATGGTCAAGGCCGTGCTGCTCATCGGCGGCACCATCCTGATCACCTTCCTGGTGCTGCTGAAGTTCGACTTCAACATCTCCGACCTGCTCGGCACGGCCGCCGAGAACAGCGGCAAGGGCGCCGCCTTCCTGGAGCCCGGCCTCCAGTACGGCGCGACCGGCACCACCAAGCTGGACTTCATCTCCCTGGGCATCGCCCTGGTACTCGGCACGGCCGGCCTGCCGCACATCCTGATCCGCTTCTACACCGTCCCCAACGCCAAGGCCGCCCGGAAGTCCGTGAACTGGGCCATCGGCATCATCGGCGGCTTCTACCTGATGACCATCGCGCTGGGCTTCGGCGCCGCGGCCCTGATCTCCCAGGACGAAATCATCGCGTCCAACCCGTCCGGCAACACGGCGGCCCCGCTGCTCGCCCTCCACCTGGGCGGCGTCGACTCGGCCTGGGGAGCGATCCTGCTCGCCACGATCTCCGCGGTGGCGTTCGCGACGATCCTCGCGGTGGTCGCCGGCCTCACCCTCGCCTCGTCGTCGTCCTTCGCGCACGACATCTACGCCAACGTCATCCGCAAGGGGAAGGCCACGGAGAAGGAGGAGATGAGGGCGGCCCGCTGGGCGACCGTCTTCATCGGCGTCGTCTCCATCGGCCTGGGCGCCCTCGCCCGGGACCTCAACGTGGCCGGCCTGGTCGCCCTGGCCTTCGCGGTCGCCGCGTCCGCGAACCTGCCGACCATCCTCTACAGCCTGTTCTGGAAGCGGTTCACCACCCAGGGCGCCCTGTGGTCGATCTACGGCGGCCTGATCGTCGCCGTCGGCCTGGTGCTGTTCTCGCCCGTGGTCTCCGGCGACCCCAAGGCGATGTTCCCCGACGTCGACTTCGCCTGGTTCCCGCTGAAGAACCCCGGCATCATCTCCATCCCGTTCGGCTTCCTCATGGGCTGGCTCGGCACCGTCCTGTCCAAGGAGGGGCCGGACAGCGGCAAGTACGCGGAGCTGGAGGTCCGGTCCCTGACCGGCACCGGCGCCCACTGAGGGACGCCCACCGGGACGCTCCGGAGCGGCCGCGTCGTAGGTCACCTGTAGGTCCCTACGACGCGGCCGCGTCTTGCCTCGTGGGATCGGGTCTGTGGCGATGTCGGCGCCGTCACGTAGGCTCGCAGATGACGGAACACATGCGCTCCGCGACGAGGGAGGGGGCCCGCGTGCTCATCGACACCTACGGCCGAGTGGCCACCGACCTGAGGGTCTCGCTGACCGACCGCTGCAACCTGCGCTGTACGTACTGCATGCCCGAGGAGGGCCTGCAGTGGCTGTCCAAGCCCGACCTCCTCACGGACGACGAGATCGTCCGCCTGATCGACATCGCCGTCACCTCCCTCGGCATCGAGGAGGTCCGTTTCACCGGCGGCGAGCCCCTGCTGCGCCCCGGCCTCGTCGGCATCGTCGAGCGGGTCGCCGCCCTCACCCCGCGCCCCCAGATGTCACTGACGACCAACGGCATCGGCCTCCGGCGCACGGCGACCGCCCTGAAGGCCGCGGGCCTGGACCGGGTCAACGTCTCCCTGGACACCCTGCGCCCGGACGTCTTCAAGGCCCTCACCCGCCGCGACCGCCACAAGGACGTCCTCGAAGGCCTCCAGGCCGCCCGCGAGGCCGGCCTGACCCCGGTGAAGGTCAACAGCGTCCTCATGCCGGGCCTGAACGACGACGAGGCCCCCGACCTGCTGGCCTGGGCCGTCGAGCACGACTACGAACTGCGCTTCATCGAGCAGATGCCCCTCGACGCCCAGCACGGCTGGAAGCGCGACGGCATGGTCACGGCCGGGGACATCCTGGCCGCCCTGCGCACCCGCTTCGACCTCACCCCCGAGGGCTCCCAGGCACGCGGCTCCGCCCCCGCCGAGCGCTGGATCGTCGACGGCGGCCCCCACCGCGTCGGCGTCATCGCCTCCGTCACGCGCCCGTTCTGCGCGGCCTGCGACCGCACCCGCCTCACCGCCGACGGCCAGATCCGCACCTGCCTCTTCGCCCGCGAGGAGACCGACCTCCGGGCGGCCCTGCGCTCCGGCGCCCCCGACGAGGAGATCGCCCGCATCTGGCGCCTGGCGATGTGGGGCAAGAAGGCGGGCGCCGGCCTGGACGACCCGTCCTTCGTCCAGCCGGACCGGCCGATGTCCGCCATCGGCGGCTAGGACGGCACCCGCGGGGCGCGGGGTCGTCACACCTCCCGCGCCTGCCACTCCTCGAGCGGGACGACGTCCTTCAGGAACCCCCGGATGCCGAGGAACTGCGACAGATGCTCGCGATGCTCCTCGCACGCTAGCCACGTCTTGCGCCGCTCCGGCGTGTGCAGTTTCGGGTTGTTCCAGGCGAGGACCCAGACCGCGTCGGTACGGCAGCCCTTGGCGGAGCAGATCGGGGAGGCGGGGTCGGAGCCGGGGACGTCGAGGATGTTCACGCGTCGACCCTAACCCGCGCGAGGTCCGCGCCATCGTGGCCGGCCGATCGGCCGCAAAAGGCGACGCCGAGCAGCCACGGGGGGAGCTGCCCGGCGTCGGTCCGTCGCTCCGACGGGGGATGCGGAGCGCGTACGAAGTATGTCATGGGTCACGGGCCCGACGGCACCGGAACAACATGATTGATCTGAGCTTTTCCTGAGCTTGGCCCACAGCCGGCGCAGGGCCGGTTCACGGCCGCCGCTCGGTCGGATCGGCCTGCGCGTCCTCACGGGCCGATTCCGCGAAGCGCTCCTCTTCGGTGCCCGGCGCCCCCGCGCCGTCCTCCGCACGCGGCGGCGTGAGCATCGGCCGCGTCGGCGTGGCCACGAACGTCGAGGGCAGACCCGGCGCGTTCTCCCGCCCGGCGTTGGCGATCACCACCGAGATGTAGGGCAGCACCGCCCCGAGGACCAGCGCCACCACGGCCACATGCCGTTCCACGTTCCACAGCACCGCCGCGAGGATCACCGAGAGCGTGCGGATCGACATCGAGATCACATAGCGCCGCTGCCGGCCCCGCACGTCCTCCTGGAGCCCCTGACGGGCCCCGGTGATCCGGAACACCTGGACGTTGCCGCCGCCACCCTGCTTCCGCATCGCATTCCACCATCCGCCCGCGTCGAACACTCCCCGGCAACCACGGTACGCCGCGGCTCCGCCGACCCGGAGACCGGGGCGCCTCCCACCGAGGCGGCCGACCTGCGTCGTACCGCGTACGCCCACACCCGACATGCGCCGTACGGCGCACGGACCGAAACTGGGATCAATGCTCACGTCGAGCCGTACGAGGAGGCAGCCATGGGCTGGTTGTGGGCGATCATCGTGGGATTCGTGCTGGGCATGATCGCCAAGGCGGTCATCCCGGGCAAGCAGCACAGCCCGCTGTGGCTGGTCACGATCTTCGGCATCCTCGGCGCCATCGTCGGCAACGCGGTCGCCCGGGGGTTCGGTATCGACGAGACACCCGGCATCGACTGGAGCCGTCACATCTTCCAGCTGATCGCCGCCATCATCATCGTGGCCTTCGGCGACATGCTGTACATGCAGACGCTGGGGAAGAGGAAGCACCGGGTCTGACGCGCGGCGCCCCCGTCACGGCCGCCCCGAAGGGCACCGTGACGGGGGCGTGGGACCGTACCGTCTCCACGGCTCCGCCGGGGGTGCTGCCGGCCACGACGACCGGCAGCACGGGAGAACCCGCACCCCGCGGAGCACCGGGCGACGCTCAGGCGCCGGTGACCTCCACCGCGGCCAGGTTCTTCTTGCCCCGCCGCAGCACCAGCCAGCGCCCGTGCAGCAGGTCCTCCTTCGCCGGCACGGCGTCCTCCGCGGCGACCTTGACGTTGTTCACGTAGGCGCCGCCCTCCTTCACCGTGCGCCGCGCGGCGGACTTGCTGGCCACCAGGCCGACCTCGGCGAACAGGTCCACGACCGGTCCGAGCTCGGCGACCCGGATGTGCGGCACCTCCGACAGGGCCGCCGCCAGCGTCCGGTCGTCGAGGTCCGCCAGCTCGCCCTGACCGAAGAGCGCCTTGGACGCGGCGATCACGGCGGCCGTCTGGTCGGCGCCGTGCACCAGCGTCGTCAGCTCCTCCGCCAGCGCCCGCTGAGCGGCCCGGGCCTGCGGTCGCTCCTCGGTCTGCCGCTCCAGCTCCTCCAGTTCCTCGCGGGACTTGAAGGACAGGATCCGCATGTAGGTGGAGATGTCCCGGTCGTCCACGTTCAGCCAGAACTGGTAGAACGCGTACGGCGTCGTCATCTCCGGGTCGAGCCAGACGGCGCCGCCCTCGGTCTTGCCGAACTTGGTGCCGTCCGCCTTGGTCATCAGCGGCGTGGCCATCGCGTGCACGTTCGCGTGCGGCTCCAGCTTGTGGATCAGGTCCAGGCCGGCCGTGAGGTTGCCCCACTGGTCGCTGCCGCCCTGCTGGAGCGTGCATCCGTAGCGCCGGTAGAGCTGGAGGAAGTCCATGCCCTGCAGGATCTGGTAGCTGAACTCGGTGTAGCTGATGCCCTGGTCGGACTCCAGGCGGCGGGCCACGGAGTCCTTCGTCAGCATCTTGTTGACACGGAAGTGCTTGCCGATGTCGCGCAGGAACTCGATCGCGGACAGGCCGGCCGTCCAGTCGAGGTTGTTCACCATGACGGCCGCGTTCTCCCCCTCGAAGGAGAGGAAGGGCTCGATCTGGGCGCGCAGCTTGCCGACCCAGCCGGCGACCGTCTCCGGGTCGTTCAGGGTGCGCTCCGCCGTCGGGCGGGGGTCGCCGATCAGGCCGGTCGCCCCGCCGACCAGCGCCAGCGGCCGGTGACCGGCCTGCTGCAGCCGGCGCACGGTGAGCACCTGCACGAGGTGCCCGACGTGCAGGGACGGGGCGGTCGGGTCGAAGCCGCAATAGAAGGTGACGGGACCGTCCGCGAGCGCCTTGCGCAAAGCGTCCTCGTCAGTGGACAGGGCGAACAGCCCCCGCCACTTCAGCTCGTCGACGATGTCCGTCACGGTTCTCGTGTCTCCTCGAGTGGGTCGTAATCAGGTACGAGGTTATACGCCCTGGCTGACAGAGCTCATATTGAAGTCCGGCACCCTCAGCGCGGGCATCGCGGCCCTGGTGAACCAGTCGCTCCACTCCCTGGGCAGCGTCTTCTCCGTGCGCCCGGCCTCCGTGGCCCGGCCGAGCACGTCCAGCGGGGACTCGTTGAACCGGAAGTTGTTGACCTCGCCGACCACCTCGCCGTCCTCGACGAGGTACACGCCGTCCCGGGTCAGGCCGGTCAGCAGCAGCGTCGCCGGATCGACCTCCCGGATGTACCACAGGCAGGTCAGCAGCAGCCCGCGCGTGGTGCTCGCGACCATCTCCTCCAGGGAGCGGTCGGCGCCGCCGTCCAGGATCAGGTTGTCGCCCGCGGGCGCCACCGGCAGGCCGGTCAGGGCCGCGCTGTGCCGGCTGGTGGCGAGGTGCTTCAGCTCGCCCCCGCCGATCCACTCGGTGGCCCGGATCGGCAGCCCGTTGTCGAACACCGACTGGTCACCGCCGGAGGAGTGCGCGACGACGAACGGCGCCGACTCCAGTCCCGGCTCGTGCGGGTCGCTGCGCAGGGTCAGCGGCAGCGCGGTCAGCTTCTCGCCGAGACGGGTGCCGCCGCCCGGCTTGGAGAACACCGTCCGCCCCTCGGCCGCGTCCCGGCCCGACGCCGACCAGAGCTGGTAGATCATCAGGTCCGCGACGGCGGTCGGCGGCAGCAGCGTCTCGTACCGCCCGGCGGGCAGCTCTATCCGCCGCTCCGCCCATCCCAGGCGTACGGCGAGCTCGGCGTCGAGCGCCGCCGGGTCGACGTCCTTGAAGTCCCGGGTCGACCGGCCCGCCCACGCCGAGCGCGTACGGTCCGGCGACTTGGCGTTGAGCTCCAGCGTCCCGTTCGGCTGGTCGTGCCGCAGCCGCAGCCCGGTCGACGTGCCCACGTACGTCGACACCAGCTCGTGGTTGGCGAAGCCGTACAGCTCGCGACCGCCCGCACGCGCGCGTGCGAACGCCTCGCCCAGCGCCGGCGCGAAGTTCGCGAAGACGGCCGACGAGGTCTCGCCGGGCGCCTCGGTGAACTCGGGGGACTGCGCCACCCCCGTCACCAGCGGCTGCGCGTCCTCCGCGGGCCCGGCCCCGCGCGCGGCGGCCTCGGCGGCCCGCACCAGCGGCTCCAGCTCGTCCGCGGTCACCGCCGCCCGCGAGACGACCCCGGAGGCGGTGCCCTCCTTGCCGTCGACCGTCGCGATCACGGTGAGCGTGCGTGAGCGGGTGACGCCGTTGGTGGTGAGCGCGTTGCCCGCCCAGCGCAGGTTGGCCGTCGACCGCTCGTCGGCGATCACGACACAGCCGTCGGCCCGCGACAGCTCCAGCGCCCGCTCCACGATCTCGTGCGGCTTGTTCGTCGGCGAAGTGGTGCCGTTGGACACACGGGCGCTCATCGGCCGGCCTCCTGCGTGGTGTTCAGAATGTTGACGCCCTTGAACAGGGCCGACGGGCAGCCGTGCGACACCGCCGCGACCTGCCCCGGCTGGGCCTTGCCGCAGTTGAAGGCACCCCCGAGCACGTACGTCTGCGGGCCGCCCACGGCGGCCATGGAGCCCCAGAAGTCGGTGGTCGTCGCCTGGTAGGCCACGTCCCGCAGCTGCCCGGTGATCCGCCCGTTCTCGATCCGGAAGAAACGCTGGCCGGTGAACTGGAAGTTGTAACGCTGCATGTCGATCGACCAGGACCGGTCCCCGACGACGTAGATGCCCCGGTCGACGCCCCCGATGAGGTCCTCCGTGGACAGCCCCGCCGGATCCGGCAGCAGCGACACGTTGGCCATGCGCTGCACCGGCACATGGCCGGGGGAGTCGGCGAACGCGCACCCGTTGGACCGCTCGAACCCGGTGAGCCGCGCGATCCGCCGGTCCAGCTGGTAGCCGACGAGCGTGCCGTCCTTCACCAGGTCCCAGGACTGCGCCTCGACGCCCTCGTCGTCGTAGCCGACGGTCGCCAGCCCGTGCTCGGCGGTGCGGTCGCCGGTGACGTTCATCAGCTCCGAGCCGTACCTGAGCTTGCCGAGCTGGTCGAAGGTGGCGAAGGAGGTGCCGGCGTAGGCGGCCTCGTAGCCGAGGGCCCGGTCCAGCTCGGTGGCGTGCCCGATGGACTCGTGGATGGTCAGCCACAGGTTGGACGGGTCCACGACCAGGTCGTACAGCCCCGGCTCGACACTGGGCGCCCGCATCTTCTCGGCGAGCAGCTCGGGGATGCGCGCCAGCTCCTCGTCCCAGTCCCAGCCGGTGCCCGTGAGGTACTCCCAGCCCCGCCCGACCGGCGGCGCGATCGTGCGCATCGAGTCGAACTCGCCGCTGGACTCGTCGACCGACACCGCCGTCAGCTGCGGGTGCAGCCGTACCCGCTGCTGCGTGGTCACCGTGCCCGCGGTGTCGGCGTAGAACTTGTTCTCGTGCACGGTGAGCAGCGAGGCGTCGACGTGGTTGACGCCGTCGGCGGCCAGCAGCCGCGTGCTCCAGTCCGCGAGCAGCGCGGACTTCTCCTCGTCGGGCACGGTGAACGGGTCGATCTCGTACGAGGAGATCCACGTCCTCTCCGCGTGCACCGGCTCGTGGGCCAGCTCCACGCGCTCGTCCGCCCCGGCGGCCTTGATCACCTGCGCGGACAGCTTCGCCATCGCGACCGCCTGCGAGGCGACCTTCGCGGCCGCGTCCATGGTCAGGTCCACACCGGAGGCGAACCCCCAGGTCCCGCCGTGCACGACGCGCACCGCGTACCCGAGGTCGGTGGTGTCCGACGACCCGGACTGTTTGGCGTCCCGCAGCCGCCAGGACGCACTGCGCACCCGCTCGAAACGGAAGTCCGCGTGCTCCGCGCCCAGCGCACGCGCGCGTGCGAGCGCGGCGTCGGCCAGGGCGCGCAGGGGTAGTGCCGTGAAACTTTCATCGATGGTATGAGGCACCTACGTCTCTCCCTGTGGTCGTCGCCTGTGATGGCTCCGATCATGTCGCGGGAGCCGACCCCCGGACCACACCTTTCCGTCCCGGTCCGCGACTTTCTGTAGGGACCCCACAGCGAGTCCGGTGCGCCACTGTCGGTGCCCGAATGTCCGCAGGCCGGATCGGACCGATAGGTTTCGAAGGAAGCCGCCTGTCGCCCAGCGTCCTGGCGGTTGTGTCAGACCCCTAGGGAAAGGGTGATCCGTTGAGCCGCTCGGTTCTCGTCACCGGAGGTAACCGGGGCATCGGCCTCGCCATCGCCCGCGCGTTCGCCGATGCCGGCGACAAGGTCGCGATCACGTACCGCTCGGGGGAGCCGCCGGCGGGCTTCCTCGCCGTCAAGTGCGACATCACCGACCCCGAGCAGGTGGAGCAGGCCTACAAGGAGATCGAGGAGGCGCACGGTCCCGTCGAGGTCCTGGTCGCCAACGCCGGCATCACCAAGGACCAGCTCCTGATGCGCATGTCCGAGGAGGACTTCACCTCGGTCATCGACACCAACCTCACCGGCACCTTCCGGGTCGTCAAGCGGGCCAACCGCGGCATGCTGCGCGCCAGGAAGGGCCGCGTCGTCCTCATCTCGTCGGTCGTGGGCCTCTACGGCGGGCCCGGCCAGGCGAACTACGCCGCCTCCAAGGCCGCCCTGGTCGGCTTCGCGCGCTCCCTCGCCCGTGAGCTGGGCTCGCGCAACATCACCTTCAACGTCGTCGCGCCCGGTTTCGTCGACACCGACATGACCAAGGTGCTCACCGACGAGCAGCGCGCGGCCATCGTGTCGCAGGTTCCGCTCGCCCGGTACGCGCAGCCGAAGGAGGTCGCCGCGGCGGTGCGGTTCCTCGCCTCGGACGACGCCTCGTACATCACTGGAGCCGTCATCCCCGTTGACGGCGGACTGGGAATGGGTCACTGATCACCATGAGCGGAATTCTCGAGGGCAAGCGCGTCCTGATCACCGGTGTGCTGATGGAGTCCTCCATCGCCTTCCACACCGCCAAGCTGGCCCAGGAGCAGGGTGCCGAGATCATCCTGACCGCGTTCCCGCGGCCCACGCTGACCGAGCGCATCGCCAAGAAGCTGCCCAAGCCCACCAAGGTCATCGAGCTCGACGTGACCAACGACGAGCACCTGGGTCGGCTGGCCGACATCGTCGGCGAGGAGCTCGGCGGCCTGGACGGCGTCGTGCACTCCATCGGCTTCGCCCCGCAGGACGCGCTCGGCGGCAACTTCCTCAACACGCCGTTCGAGTCGGTCGCCACCGCCATGCACGTCTCGGCCTACTCGCTGAAGTCGCTCACCATGGCCTGCCTGCCGCTGATGCAGAACGGCGGCTCGGTCGTCGGCCTCACCTTCGACGCGCAGTACGCCTGGCCGCAGTACGACTGGATGGGCCCGGCCAAGGCCGCCTTGGAGGCCACCAGCCGTTACATGGCCCGTGACCTGGGCAAGCAGAACATCCGCTGCAACCTGATCTCGGCCGGCCCGATCGGCTCCATGGCCGCCAAGTCCATCCCGGGCTTCGCCGAGCTGGCCTCCGTGTGGGACACGCGCGCCCCGCTGGAGTGGGACCTGAAGGACCCCGAGCCCGCCGGACGCGGTGTCGTCGCCCTGCTGAGCGACTGGTTCCCGAAGACCACGGGCGAGATCATCCACGTGGACGGCGGTCTGCACGCCATCGGCGCCTGATCCCCTCGCACGTCCCCGACGCCCCGTTCCCGCACCGCGCGGGAGCGGGGCGTCACCCGTTCGGCTCACTTGGCCGGGCGGGGGAGGGGCACCACCAGGCACGCTGAAGTGCGTGTCCGCACGCGCTTCCCTCCCCAGCACGGCCGAGGAGGTCCCCTTGTGCGCCTGTCCCGCAGCGTGGCCCCAGTGACCGTCGCCGTCTGTCTCGTCCTCTCCGTGCCGTACGACGCGCTGCCCCACGCGCGCGGGGAGGCGCCCCGCGTGGGGGGACCGCGCCCGGAAGTGCCGGAACCCGCCATCGTCACGTCGGAGCCGTTCGGCGCGGAGTGCCGCACCAGCGTCCACGGCTCCCATGTCGTCGCCTACTGCCACAACCCCTACGCCGACACCGACCGCGTCCGCCTGCACATCGAGTGCGCCCGCTGGTGGGACCTGGACACCGACGGCGCCCCTGCCGACGTCGGACCCGCCATGACCGTACGGCTGACCGGCCGGTGCTGGAAGGAGGTCGACAAGGCCTGGGTGAGCCACCAGAGGACCTGAGCGCGTCGGCCGGCCACCGGAGGACGTGCACAGCGGTCAGAGGGTCGCCGGAGGCGGTGCACGGCGGTCAGCCCGCCGTCGGCCGTACGTGAAAGCGTCAGCCGTCGGAGGCCGTGCCGTGAAGCGCGTCAGCCGTCGGAGGCCGTGAACCGCCCGGGCCGGCACAGGAACGGATAGCTCGCCGCCTCGGCGGCGGCCCGCTCCGCGTCCCCGGCGCGGAGGGCGTCCACCAGCCGCGTGTGGTCCATGTAC
Organism: Streptomyces sp. NPDC052016; assembly: GCF_044548445.1. Taxonomy (NCBI): domain Bacteria; kingdom Bacillati; phylum Actinomycetota; class Actinomycetes; order Kitasatosporales; family Streptomycetaceae; genus Streptomyces; species Streptomyces sp. NPDC052016. Next base: position 22,913 of record NZ_JBIUBX010000044.1, on the reverse strand, counting down.
GTCTCCGGGGTCAGCTCCTGGCCGACGTCCTCACGCAGCCAGTCCCGCAGCACCTCGCCCAGGTCCGCGTACATCGCGGTCATGACGTCGTTGTGGGAGGCGGCCACCACCGCCAGGTGAAACGTCGCGTCCGCCGCGACGAAGGCCTCCGTGTCGCCCGACTCCCACGCCTCCTCGCGCCGCAGCAGCAGCGTGTCCAGTTGCTTCAGGTCCTTCTCCGTGCGCCGCACGGCGGCCAGCTTCGCCGCGCCGGACTCCAGTGTGGAGCGCAGCTCGGCGATGTGCCGCGGATCGGCGTCGGCGAAGCGGCGGTGCATCACGCCGGCCAGCTCGCTGGTCGCCACCACGTACGTGCCCGAGCCCTGCCGGATGTCCAGCAGGCCGTTGTGCGCGAGCGCGCGCACGGCCTCGCGGACGGTGTTGCGGGCGACGCCCAGCTGCTCGACCAGCTCGGGCTCCGTGGGGATGCGCGAGCCCACCGGCCACTCGCCCGAGGTGATCTGGTGGCGCAGCGCGGCGATGACCTGCTCGGAGAGTGCCGAGCGACGGGGATGGCTCAGGGGCATGGCACACCTTCGCACGGTCCGGGCGGGGGAGGAGCGCCCAGGGATGGACAACCAATCATCCCATGATTCTATGATGGCTGTATGGCTAGTGAGGAAACCCGGACGAAGACGCCCCCGGCCGTGCGCACCCCGATGGCCGAGGGGCCCCCGCGGGCGTCCACGCGCGCGTGGGCGCAACGGCTGCTCGTGGTCGGCATCGTGCTGGCCGCGTTCAATCTCCGTCCCGCCATCACCAGCCTCGGCGCCCTCCTCGAAGAGGTCCGCGACGGCCTCGGCATGAGCGGCAGCGTGGCCGGGCTGCTCACCTCCGTGCCCCCGCTCTGCTTCGCCGTCTTCGGCGTCATGGCCCCCCGTCTCGCCCGCCGCTTCGGGCCGGGCGCGGTGGTGTGCGCCGGCATGGCCGCCATCACCGCGGGCCTGCTGATACGGCCGTACGCCGGCGGTACGGCCGGCTTCCTGGCGGCCAGCGCCCTCGCCCTCATGGGCATCGCCGTCAGCAACGTCCTGATGCCGGTTATCGTCAAGCGCTGGTTCCCCGACCGGGTCGGTTCCATGACCGGCCTGTACTCGATGGCCCTCGCCCTCGGCACCTCCGCGGCCGCCGCGATCACCGTGCCGGTGACCGAGACGCTGGGCGGCGGCTGGCAGCCCGGGCTCGCGGTCTGGGCGGTCCTGGCGGCGGCCGCCGTACTGCCCTGGCTGCCGCAGGTGCGGAAGCGGGACACGGCTCCCGCCGAGCAGACCTCCGCGCGCACGGAGACGCCGGCCGCCCCGCGCGTCACCCGGAGCCGTACGGCCTGGGCGCTCGCCGTCTTCTTCGGGCTCCAGGCGACCGCCGCCTACATCACCATGGGCTGGATGGCGCAGATCTACCGGGACGCGGGCGTGGCCGCCGGCACGGCGGGTCTGCTCCTCGCCGTCACGATGGTCATGGGCGTGCCGCTGGCCTTCGTCATCCCGCGCGTGGCGGCCCGGCTGCCGCACCAGGGCCCCATCGTGCTCGTGCTCGGCGTCTGCGGCCTCGCCGGATACGCCGGCCTCCACTTCGCTCCCGCCGGCGGCGCCTGGGCCTGGGCGCTGCTGCTGGGCGTCTCCAACTGCGCCTTCCCGCTGGCCCTCACCATGGTCGGCATGCGGGCCAGGACCGGCGCGGGCGTGGCGCAGCTGTCGGCCTTCGCGCAGAGCACCGGCTACCTGATCTCGATCCCGGGACCCCTGCTGGTGGGCGTGCTCTACCAGCACAGCGGAGGCTGGGGCCTGCCCCTCGCCCTGATGGCGGCGCTGATGGTGCCGCAGATGGTCGTGGGCGTCCTCGCAGGACGTGACCGCACCGTGGAGGACGAGGCCGCCCGCTGACCCCGGGCGCACCGCTGCCCGCGCCGGGTGCGAGACTGGGCGCATGCCCGTGCTCGACCCGAACCCCCAGAACGGCCAGAAGAAGATGCTGATCGTCTTCGGCTCGTTCCTCCTCATCTTCGTGATCATCGGGATCATCGCGACGATCGCCTCGCCCTGACGGTCGGACCCCCCCGCTGATCTTTCTGCTCCGCTGCTCGGCTGCTCGGTTGCTCCGCCCCTCCGACCCGCGCCGACGGCCGCGGCGACCTGGTGGTGGGGTTAACCCCCCTGTCCCCTAGGGGGCCAAGGTCAGGGTCAAGTGGGTGGATCACCGGATGGGCCGGGCGCCGCCGGATCCGTACCTTCGAATCGTGACCGCGGGACGCGGCCCACGGACCACTCGAGGACAGCGGAGGCACTCATGTCGGCTCCCACGCACACCCGGCCCCACCCGGCCACCCCGGGCGGCGTCGGCACCCGGCTGCCCTGGTGGGCCCTCGCCCTCCCGACCCTGGCCTTCGTCACCCTGCTCGCGCTGATACTGCACCCGTCCGACGCCCACGCGTCCACCGGCGACCCGGCGATAGCGCACCTCGTCGAGCGCGTGCGGGACCTTCTCTCGCGCTAGCCGTGTCGATCACGCCCCGGGCACACCCTTCACAGCCCGGTCCACCGGTGAAGGCGCATGTCAACTCCCTGCGCCGCGTGGCCTGTTTCGTGCGAAGCTGGGAGCCATGAGCGTCGCAGAACCCCGCAGGATCGTCCTCTTCCGGCATGCGAAAGCCGACTGGCCCCAGGTGAACGACCACGAGAGGCCGCTCGCCGAGCGGGGCCGAAAGGACGCCGCCGTCGCCGGACGCAAGCTGGCCGACACCGGCATCCCCATCGACCTGGCCCTGTGCTCCACCGCCACGCGCACCCGCGAGACCTGGAAGCTCGCCGTCCAGGAGTTCCCGCAGCGGCCGAAAACCGTGTACGAGGAGCGGATCTACGAGGCCTCGCCGGGCGAGCTGATCGCCCTGCTCAACGAAACCCCCGACGAGGTGCGCAACGTCCTCCTGGTCGGCCACAACCCGGGTATCCACGGCCTCGCCGACATCCTCTCCGGAGCGGACGAGGGCGACGCCCGGGAGCGGATGAACCGCCGCGGCTTCCCGGCCGCCACCTTCGCCGTCGTGTCCTTCGAGGGCTCCTGGAAGTCCGTGGAGCCCGGCGTGGGCACCCTGCTCGACTTCTGGACGCCCTCCGACTGAGCCTCCGACGGACGTGACTCTGGGCTTCCGTGCGGGTCCGGTTTCCGTGCGGGTCCGGTTTCCGCGCGGGTGCGGCGTTTGCGCGGGTCGGGTTTCCGTGCGGGTCGGAATTTCCGTGAGGGTGCGGCGTCCGCGCGGGTCGGACTCCATGCGGTTCCGGGGTCTGCGCGGTTCCGGAGTCTGTGCGGGTCGGGCTTCCGCGCGGGTCGGGCGTCTGCATGGGTCGGGCTTCCGGGCGCTTCCGGCTTCCGCGCGGGTCGGGCGTCTGCGAAGGTCCAACATCGCGAGGGCCCGGCACCGCGACGGTGCCGGGCCCTCGCCGTCGGCACCCGAGACTGCCGAGACGTTTGGCGAAACGTTTTCTTCCGGCTGTCTTACTGCTCGTCGTGGGTGTCCGCCGCCTCGACCTCTTCGCGGGTGATGCCCAGCAGATACAGCACCGTGTCCAGGAACGGCACGTTCAGCGCGGTGTGCGCCGCCTGGCGGACGACGGGCTTGGCGTTGAAGGCGACACCGAGACCCGCCGCGTTGAGCATGTCCAGGTCGTTGGCGCCGTCGCCGATCGCCACCGTCTGCGACAGCGGCACGCCCGCCTCCGCGGCGAACCGGCGCAGCAGCCGCGCCTTGCCCGCGCGGTCCACGATCTCCCCGGTGACCCGGCCCGTCAGCTTGCCGTCGACGATCTCCAGCGTGTTCGCCTGGGCGAAGTCGAGCCCCAGCCGGTCCTTGAGGTCGTCGGTGACCTGGGTGAAGCCGCCGGAGACGACCCCCACCTGATAGCCGAGCCGCTTCAGCGTGCGGATGAGGGTGCGCGCGCCCGGCGTCAGCCGCACCTCCGCGCGCACCTTCTCCACGACCGACGCGTCCAGGCCCTCGAGCAGCGCCACGCGCGCGTGCAGCGACTGCTCGAAGTCCAGCTCGCCGCGCATCGCCGCCGCCGTCACCTCGGCGACCTCGGCCTCGCAGCCGGCGTGCGCGGCGAAGAGCTCGATCACCTCGTCCTGGATGAGCGTGGAATCGACGTCCATGACGACGAGCCGCTGGGCGCGCCGGTGCAGGCCCGCCGCCACGACGGCGACGTCCACACCGAGCGCCGCCGCGTCCGTGACCAGGGCGGTGCGCAGCGGCTCCGTCTCCACGCCGGAGACCGCGAACTCGACGGCGGTGACCGGGTACTTGGCGAGCCGGAAGATACGGTCGATGTTGCCGCCCACCTTGGTGATCTTGGCGGCGACGGCGGCCGTGGCCTCCGCGGTCAGCGGGTGGCCCAGCACGGTGACGAGGGAGCGGCCGAGGCCGCGCGGGCGGTTGTCACCGATGCCGGAGATGATCTCCGCCTGCATCTTCATCGACTCCGCCCAGCTGTGGACGGTCGACCGCAGGTCGCCCTCCAGCCCGCGCGGCGGCTCGGTCACGAGCGCGCACAGCACCATGCGGCCACGGGTGACGACCTGCTCGATGTCGACCACGTCGACGGAGTAGGCGGCCAGGGTGTCGAAGAGGCCGGCCGTGATGCCCGGACGGTCCTTGCCGAAGATCTTGACGAGGAGAGTCGGGACGTCGGTCGGTGAGATCTGCTCAGCGCTCATGGTGTACCCACCGTATCCGGCACCCCGTGCCCACCGCCGCCGAGGTCCGCCTGGCGGACACGGAACAGTGCGTGACATGCGGGTGGCGCACGCCTTACGCCAGGACGACGGCGGCTCGCGCCCGCGCCCCGCCCGCGCCCCGCCCGCGCCCCGCCCGCGCCCCGCCCGCGCCCCGCGCGCGCTCCACGCACGGGGTGACGACCGGACGGCTCAGCGGGTCCGCTTCGGCCTGTCGGGTGGAGGGGCGGCCGGTGGCGGGGGAGGAGGCGGCGGAGGTCCTTCGTCCGAGGGCCGCGACGGCCGCTCACCCGAGCCCGGAGCCTCGCTCGGACGCCGGGGCGCCCGGGGCGGCGGCCCGACGGGCCGGACCATCGTGGGGGCGTCGTACAGGTCCCCCAGGGACGGCGGCCCTCCCGACGCCTGCTCGGCACCAGGGCCGGACGCCTCGTCCGTCCGTGAGTCGTCCGTCCGTGAGTCGTCCGTCCGTGAGCTGTCCGTCCGTGAGCTGTCCGGCCGCACACCGCCCTCACCGGAGACCGACCGAGAACCGGGCGGAGGCGGCACGGGCGGGCTCGCGCCGGACCTGGACCCTTCGCCCGGCCCGTCGGCCCACCCCGCCTCCTCGCCGCCGGTCGCCGCCTCCCCCCGCCCACCTCCCGGCGGGCGGGGGGAGGGCCGGCGGCCCTGGCCCTCCGGCCGTGCGTCCTCCGGGTCACCCAGGTCTTCCGGAACCCGCAGATACGGATTCGTCGCCGGGTTGGGCGGCCGGTACGGCGTGCCCGGCGCGTACGGCCCGGACCGCTCGCCCCTGCGCCGCGCGTCCCCCGGGCCCCCCGTCGCCGTCCCGCCGACCATCCGCCAGTCGTCGCCGTGCGGCGGTTGCCCGGTCCCAGCCCCGGCATCCCCCGCCACCGTCGACCAATCGTCCGCGTGCGGCGATTGCCCGGATGCAGCCCCGGCACCTCCCGCCACCGTCCTCCAGTCGTCCCCGTACGACGCCGGCCCGGCTCCCGCTGCCGATCCCCCCGCCACCGTCCTCCGGTCGTCCCCGTACGACGCCCGCCCGGCTCCCGCCGCAGTCCCCGCACCCCCCGGCCGGTCATCCCCGTACGATCGCGAATCCGCCCCGCCATGGCTCACCCCGCCACCCCTCGCCCCGCCATCCCTCGCCCCGCCACCCCTCGCCCCGGCCCCCGCCCCGCTGTCACCCAGTGCCAGCGGGGCCGCCCGTCGCCCCGCCGCGCCCGTCGCGCAGGCCAGCGCCGCGCCGGCGGCGCCCGCCCCCGCGCCCCACACGGCGCCGAGCAGCAAGGCCAGGCCGAGGTGCCCGCGCAACTCGAGGCCGGCGTCGAACGCGTCGAACCCGAGGACGGACAGGGAGGCGCCCACGGACACGTCCGTCAGCCGGGCGAGCAGCGGCAGCGTCACCGCGGTCACCAGCCCCAACCGCAGCGCGCAGCGCCCGACGAAACCGCGGACGCCCGCACCCCGTGTCCCGCCGAACGGCGTCCGCGCGCCCATCAACACCCCCGCCGACAGCATCATCACAGTCGTCGCGGCACCCAACAGCCACACGCGGGCGTCGAGTTCGGCCAGGCGCCCCAGCGTCACCGACTGTTCGGTCCCCACGCCCAGCAACTCGTCCAGCGGGTCCGGCAGCACGCCGGTCAGGGCGCCCGACGCGCGGCCGTCCCACGGCACCCACAGGCCGATGTCGACGCCGAGCCAGACCCCGTTCGGCGCGCCGAGCAGCGCTGCTCCCGCGATCCGCTTCGGACGGTCGTCGCCGATCGCCGCGTACGCGGCCGCGGCGAAGCCGGCCGCCACGGCCACCAGCAGCACCGTGACGACGGCGGACACGGCGGGCCGTACCACCCGGTGCACGGCCTGCCACCCGCGCGGAAGCGGCGTACGGCGCGAGGCCAGCAGGGCGATCGTCAGGACTGCCACCGACCAGCCCAGCCCACCGAGCAGCGTCGGAACCGTGTCGACGGTGAAGCCGACGGCCGCCTGAGCGTCGACCAGATCCCCGATCCGGTCCGGCAGCAGCCCGCCGATGTCCCCGAGTTCACCAAGCCCGGGGATCCCGGCACCTCCGCCGCCTCCGCCGCCGTCCCCGCCGGGCAGGCCGTCCAGCCCCAGCGCGCCCCCGTCGATCGTGATGACGTCGTGCCCCGCCCAGGCCAGCCCGCCCAGCATGGCCACGAACAGCGCGGCCACCGCGCCCGCCCGGGCGAGGAGTTCGGCCGGCGCGACGACAACTCCCGCCGCCCGCAGGGACCGCAGGAAGAACCACGACAGCAGCAGCGCCCCGACCAGGCCCACGCCCAGTGGCGTGATCTCGATCGCCGTGTCGGCCTGCGCGCCCGTGAGACCGAAGGCCGACACGTCGCCCGAGGGCGTCACCGAACCACCCGCCGCGAGCGCCACGACCGCCGCCGTCATCGGCCCCAACGAGCCCGCCGCGTCCGCCCCCAGCAGATGCAGCCCGAGTGCCGCGGTCCCCGCCATCCCGATCAACGCCCAGCTCACCGCGGCGATCGCGGACAGCACCACGTCCGCCCACGGCACACCCTTGCCGTACTCCGCGCTCCCGACGGCCTCGACATCCGTACCGGCACCCATGCGAACCCCCCGATCCGCGGTGCGGAGCGGCGAAGATCGCCGCTTCCGTCCCCCTCGCGTGCGTTTACCACTCTCCGGCCGGGTTTCAACCCCGTCAACGGGAACGGCCGATGAGCCCGTGCGCGGTCTTCACAAGGCCCGACTTTCGGTCAGGGGGCCGCGCCTGAAATAGTTCCCGACGATGTTCGACATCCCTAGACTCCCTGTGATGGGGGTAACTCGGGGGACTACTCAGTGGGGCATGGAGTGCCGGAACTCGTACTGGAATTGAACGGACGCACCTGGACGCTCGATCCGTCCAGGACCTACACCCTGGGACGCGATCCGCAGGGCGACATCGTCCTCGACGACGCCAGGGTCTCCTGGCGTCACGCCACGATCAGCTTCAACGGCCGTGGTTGGGTCCTGGAGGACCACGGCAGCACCAACGGCACGTTCGTGCAGGGCCAGCGGGTCCACCAGGTGGAGATCGGCCCGGGCTCGGCCGTGCACCTCGGCAACGCGACCGACGGGCCGCGCCTGAACCTCTCCGGAGCCGCCGCGGCTGTCGCCCAGCCGCAGCAGCAGCCGTACGCCGCGCAGGCGGCGAACCCCGGCTGGGCGCAGCAGCAGCAGCCGCAGCCGCAGGCCGGCTGGCAGCAGCCGCAGCCGCCCGTGGCGAAGGTTCCGCACCAGCAGGGCCCCGGCGTCGGCGCGGGGGCGCCGCCGGTGTACGGCGACCGCAGCCCGACCACGTTCCACCAGTTCTCCCTCGGCCGCGTCATGCGCATCGGCCGTGCCCTGGAGAACGACCTGGTCGTGTCCGACCTGCAGGTGTCCCGTCACCACGCGGAGTTCCACTCGACGCCCGACGGCCGGATGGAGATCCGCGACCTCGGCTCGCACAACGGCACGTACGTCAACGGTCAGCCGATCGCCAAGGGCGGCTCGCAGCTGCTCGGTCCGGCCGACATCGTGGGTGTCGGCCACTCGACGTTCCGGATCGTCGGCGACCGCCTCGAGGAGTTCGTCGACACCGGTGAGGTCTCCTTCTCCGCACGGCACCTGACGGTCACCGTCGACGGCGGCAAGCAGATCCTGAAGGACGTATCCTTCGGCGTCCCGGAGAAGTCCCTGATCGCGGTCATCGGCCCGTCCGGCTCCGGCAAGTCCACCCTGCTCAAGGCGCTCACCGGCTACCGGCCCGCCAACCAGGGCGACGTCCTCTACGACAACCGGAACCTGTACAAGCAGTTCGCCGAGCTGCGCCAGCGCATCGGCCTGGTTCCGCAGGACGACATCCTGCACAAGGAACTGACGGTCAAGAAGGCGCTCAAGTACGCGGCCAAGCTCCGCTTCCCCGCCGACACCACGGCGCAGGAGCGCGAGGCCCGCATCGACGAGGTGCTGCGCGAGCTGAAGCTGGACATCCACAAGGAGAAGAAGGTCACCTCCCTCTCCGGCGGCCAGCGCAAGCGCGTCTCGGTGGCCCTGGAGCTGCTCACCAAGCCGTCGCTGATCTTCCTTGACGAGCCGACCTCCGGCCTCGACCCGGGCATGGACCGCGACGTCATGCAGCTGCTGCGCGGCCTCGCCGACGACGGCCGCACGGTGCTCGTCGTCACCCACTCCGTCGCCGAGCTCGCCCTGTGCGACAAGCTGCTGGTGATGGCGCCGGGCGGTGCGGTGGCGTACTTCGGCCCGCCGGAGGAGGCGCTGAACTTCTTCGGCTACGACAGCTGGGCCGACGTCTTCTCCGCCTTCGAGAACTACCGCGACTACGACTGGGCGGGCCGCTGGAAGGGCTCGCAGCACTACCAGATGTACGCCGCGGACATCGACGCCATCGCGCCGCAGTCCGTACAGATGCCGCCGATGCAGGCGATGAAGCCGCCGAAGCCGCAGGGCTGGATGTCCCAGTTCATCACGCTGGTGCGCCGCTACGTCTCGGTGATCGCCTCCGACAAGGGCTTCCTCGCCCTGATGGTGATCCTCCCGGCCGTCCTGGGCGCGGTGAGCCTGCTGATCGACTCGGGCAACAGCCTGCTGCCCAACCCGGTCAACCCGAAGACCGGCCGGATCATCCCGAACGGCACGGCCACCACCGTCCTGCTGATCCTCGCGGTCGGCGCCTGCTTCGCCGGCGCCGCCAACTCCGTGCGTGAGCTGATCAAGGAACGGGTCATCTACGAGCGGGAGCGCGCGACCGGCCTGTCGCGTTCCGCGTATCTGATGTCCAAGGTGTTCGTGCTCGGCCTGATCACCGTCTTCCAGGGCCTGCTGGTGGGCGTCATCGGCTTCGCGAGCCGCGAGATCCCGGAGGAGGGCCTGGTCCTCGGCAGCGCCACCATGATCGAGCTCTCCATCCCGATCATGGCGCTGGGCTTCACCTCGATGATGTTCGGCCTGATCATCTCCTCGCTGGTGAAGACGGCCGAGAAGACCATGCCGCTGCTGGTCATGTTCGCGATCATCCAGGTCGTGTTCACGGGTTGCCTCTTCACGCTGAACGGCTCGATCGGCGTCAACGAGTTCTCGTACCTGATGCCGTCGCGCTGGGCGGTCGCCGCCGCCGGCGCCACGCTGGACTTCAACAAGATCAGCCCGCCCAAGGAGGGCGGCGACACCGACCCGCTGTGGGACCACACCCTCGGCGCCTGGGGTCTGGACATGGCCGCCCTGATCGCCCTCGGCGTGATCTGCGGCTTCTTCGTGGCCCGCTTCCTGCGCCGCCACGAGCCGGAGGTCATGCGGAAGTAGTCGTCCTCGTACGACGCCGAAGGGCGGCACCCCGGCCGGGGTGCCGCCCTTCGGCGTGCGCGGAGGCTCAGTACGCGCTGTTGACGTTGTCCATGGAGCCGTACCGGTCGGCCGCGTAGTTGCAGGCGGCGGTGATGTTGGCGACCGGGTCGTAGATGTTCCAGGAGGTGCCGGGGACGTGGTAGGCCTTGAAGGTCGGCGGGATGACCTGCAGCAGCCCCTTCGAGGGGACGCCGTTGATGGCGTTGATGTCCCAGTTGTTGATGGCGTTCGGGTTGCCGGAGGACTCCCGCATGATGTTGCGGTGGATGCCCTCGTAGGAGCCCGGGATGCCGTGCTTCTTCATGATGTCGAGCGACTCACGGATCCAGCCGTCGAGGTTGTTCGAGTAGCTCTTCGAGACGGCCTTCGCCATCACGGCGCGCTTCGCGGCCCGGCTCGCGATCTCCTGCGCCTCGCGCTCGGCGGCGGCCCTCTCGGCGGCCTTCTTCTGCGCGGCGGCCGCGGCCTTCTTCTGCGCGGCGGCGGCAGCGGCGGCGGCCTTCTTCTTGGCCACGGCGGCGGCCGCGGCCTGCTTCTTCGCCTCGATGGCCTCGACCTTCAGGCTGGCGCCCGCCAGCTGGTCGGTCACGCTGGCCTTGACGTCCTTCACCTGCTCGGAGCTGTAGGCGACGCGGGCGGACGGGACGGCGTCCGTCGTGGTCGTCCTGGCGTCCGCCGGCACCACGGAGAAGGCGAGGGCGGCGGCACCGAGCGTGGTGACACCGGCGATCGCGATCTTGTGAGTGTTCTTGGGCATGGTGAAGGACCTCTTCGGATTGCGCGGAGGTCGCTCTGTTTGTCCGTCGGCGGACACGGGTGCTTTCGGCACGAACGTCGCGGGGGGAAACCGCGGCGCTGAGCGACGGCAGTAATTGTTAGCGGCCGCAAAATTCGCAGGCAAAGGTGTGATGTACGAAGCCTCATAGTGGATCAGGGAAGGGCAAAACGGGACAGACCAGGCCGTCTGTCCCGTTCACACCGTGCTCTTTTCACTCCTATGGGTCTTAGTACGTGACGTGCACCCTATGCGCGGGCTCACACCGGTCCCTCGCTCAGCTCACTCCAGGTTGCTCAAGCAATGCGCTCGGTGAGCGTTCTCCGCCGGGAGGACGAGGTGCACGTCCCCGAACTCGTGCCACAGGTAGCGCCCGCGGAGAGCCTCCTCGTAGCCCCGCTCGATCGCGACCCGTCCCGCCACCGCCTCCAGCATCAGCAGATGCGAGGCCTCGGGCTCGTGCAGCCCGGTCAGCAGCCCGTCCACCACCCGCACGCCCCGCGCGGGCGTGACCACGAGGTCCGTCCACCCCTCACGCGCGCGGACCACCCCGTCGGACCCGGACGCCGACTCCACGGCCCGCACCGCCGTCGTCCCCACCGCGACCACGCGTCCGTCACCGGCCCGGGCTGCGTTGATCAGCCGCGCCGACGCCTCGGGCACCGCGAACCGCTCCGGATACGGCGGCTCGTGCGCCTCCGCCGAAGCCACCCCCGTGTGCAGCGTGACCGGCGCGAACTGCACCCCCCGGCTCACCAGCTCCGCCACGAGACGCGCCGTGAAAGGCCGGGCGGCACTCGGCATCTCGGCACTCCCCGCCCCGTCGGCCGACGGCAGCGCGAACACCGTCTGATACGCGGACAACGGCTGGTCCCGCTCCGTATAGGAGTAACGAATGGGCCGCCCGTGCTCCCGCAGCAGGCCCAGGACCGTCCCGCCGGACACCCGCGCCCACCACAGCCGTCCGCTGCCGCCCAACGCCTCCTCCAGCACCAGCCGCGCACCTCCCGCCAGCCGTACCTCCGCCCCCGCCGGCCCTCCCGCACGCGCGCGTGTGGTTCCCCTCCCGTCCGGCTCCCGCAGCTCGACCGCCCACCGACCGTCGTCCCCCCGCGTGGAGAAGTGCACCACCACGCGCGCGTGCCCCAGCCGCCCGTCCACCGCGGCCGCCAGCGTCGGCGAGGTGTTCACCACGAGCAGGTCCCCGGCCCGCAGCAGCCGGGGAAGCTCCCGGAACACGTGATGCGCGACGTCCGTCCCCCGCGTCACCAGCAGCCGCACGGAGTCCCGGTCCCGCCCCGGGCCACGCTGCTCGGCCGGAACGCGCGCCGACAAACCCTCCGGAACGTGCAGGGCCAGGGTCATCGCCGCCCCTCCAGCAGGGCCGGCGCCCCGTACCGCCCGCTCGCCGGCCGCTCGTCCAGCAACCGCAGGAACGCCGGCACCACACTGCCCGGCTCCGGCCTCGGACCGTCGTCCTCCGGTACGGCCGTGGCATACAGGTCCGTGGCCATGTCCCCCGGGTCCACCGCCCACACCCGCAGCTCCGGCTCCTCCTCGCCGAGCACCGCCGCGAGCTGGTCGAGGGCCGCCTTCGAGGCCCCGTAACCGCCCCACGTCGCGTACGCCTCCGCTGCCGCGTCCGAGCTCACGGTGATCACCGAACCGCCCGCCCGCGCCCCGTGCAGCAGGGGCAACGCCTCCTGGACCAGACCCAGCGCGGCCACGACGTTCACCTCCAGCGCCCGGCGCAGCCCGTCCAGCGGCAGATCCTCCAGCCGGACCAGCGGCTCGGCACCCAGCGCGCTCGCGTTGTTCACCAGCAGATCGCAGCCGCCGAGCCGCCAGGCGGCCGCCACCAGCGCGGACCGGTGCGCGGAATCCGTGACGTCCCCCACGACCGCCTCGACCCGCGTCCCGTGCTCCCCGACCACGGCCGCCGCCTCCTTCAGCACCTCCGCCGTCCTGGCGTCGAGCACCAGGTCCCAGCCCCGCGCGGCCAGCGCCTCGGCCAGCGCCCGCCCCAGCCCCTTAGACGCCCCCGTGATGATCGCCACCGGCATGACACCCGTCCCCTCGTCCGATCCGCCGCCACTCGGCGGTGGCCTCACCGTAGGAACCGGACCGCCCGCCCCGCCTCGGACGAGGGAAGGGAGACACCGGGGCCCTTCGTCGTACGCCCCCGCACCCCGGCCCCGGCCCTACGCCCCAGTACCGAGGTCTGCGGCCCTAGGTCTCCGGCCCCACCCGCGGCCGCCACCGGTCCGATCCCCGCTGTCGCACCTCGCCGGTACCGTGAGGGCATGAGTCAAGGCCCCCGGTCCGGCCTGGCCGCGGTGAGTTCCGCGTTGCTGGCCATGAGCAGGCACCTCGAGGTGCGCGACGTCCTCAAGACGATCGTCGCCTCGGCCCGCGAACTGCTCGACGCGCAGTACGCCGCGCTCGGCGTCCCGGACGACCACGGCGGCTTCGCCCAGTTCGTCGTCGACGGCGTCAGCGAGGAGCAGTGGAAGGCCATCGGCCCCCTGCCCCGCCAGCACGGCATCCTGGCCGCGATGCTGCACGAAGCCAGGCCCGAGCGCCTCGCCGACGTGCGCAAGGACCCGCGCTTCGAGGGCTGGCCCTCCGCCCACCCCGACATGTCCGACTTCCTCGGCCTGCCCATCCGCGACGGCGACGAGGTCATCGGCGCCCTCTTCCTCGCCAACAAGCTGCGTCCTGCGGAGGGACACCCCCCGTGCCCGAAACCGGAGGGGACCTGCGGCTTCACCGAGGACGACGAGGAACTCCTCTCCATCCTCGCCCAGCACGCCGCGATCGCCCTCACCAACGCCCGCCTGTACGAGCGCAGCCGCGAACTGACCATCGCCGAGGAGCGCTCCCGGCTGGCCCACGAACTGCACGACGCGGTCAGCCAGAAGCTGTTCTCCCTGCGCCTGACCGCCCAGGCCGCCTCCGCCCTGGTCGACCGCGACCCCTCCCGCGCCAAGGGCGAACTCCAGCAGGTCGCCGCGCTCGCCGCCGAGGCCGCCGACGAACTGCGCGCCGCCGTCGTGGAACTGCGTCCCGCTGCCCTCGACGAGGACGGCCTCGTCGCCACCCTCCGCACCCAGATACAGGTCCTCGACCGCGCCCACTCCGCGCGCGTCACCTTCAGCAGCCACGGCGTCCGCGCCCTGCCCGCCGCCCAGGAGGAGGCCCTGCTGCGCGTCGCCCAGGAGGCCCTGCACAACGCGCTGCGCCACTCCGGCGCGGAGCACGTCGAAGTGACCCTCCACAAGCGCGGCTCCGACACGCTCCTGCGCGTCACGGACGACGGAAGCGGCTTCGACCCCACGACCGTCCGCAGGGCCGGCCGCCATCTCGGCCTGGTGTCCATGCGCGACCGGGCGAGCGGCATCGGCGGCAGCCTGACGGTGGAATCGGCGCCCGGCAAGGGCACCACGATCGAGATGGAGGCCCCCGGTGGCTGACCCAATCAAGGTGCTGCTCGTCGACGACCACCAGGTCGTCCGCCGGGGCCTGCGCACCTTCCTGGAGGTGCAGGACGACATCGAGGTCGTCGGCGAGGCCTCCGACGGCGCCGAAGGAGTCGCCCGCGCCGAGGAGCTGAAGCCCGACGTCGTCCTGATGGACGTCAAGATGCCCGGCATGGACGGCGTGGAGGCGCTCCGCAAGCTCCGCGAACTCGACAACCCCGCGCGCGTGCTGATCGTCACCAGCTTCACCGAACAGCGCACCGTGGTTCCCGCCCTGCGCGCGGGCGCCGCCGGGTACGTCTACAAGGACGTGGATCCAGAGGCGCTCGCCGGCGCCATCCGCTCGGTCCACGCCGGCCACATCCTGCTCCAGCCGGAGGTCGCCGGTGCCCTCCTCTCCCAGGAGGAGGCCAACTCCGGCCAGGGCAGAGGCGGTTCGCTCACGGAACGGGAGCGCGAGGTGCTCGGCCTGATAGCGGACGGCCGCTCCAACCGCGAGATCGCCCGAGCCCTCGTGCTGTCGGAGAAGACCGTCAAGACCCACGTCTCGAACATCCTGATGAAGCTCGATCTCGCCGACCGCACCCAGGCGGCCCTGTGGGCCGTACGCCATGGCGTGACCGGCTGAAACACGCTCCGGCGCACCACCGGGGGCAGGGGGTGGCGCTGATGCGGACGAGTTACCTCCGGTCCGAGATTCATACCGTCGTGGGAATGTCCCCCACATGGCGCATCCTCCGCCGCTCTCCGCCGTTCTCCAGTGCGTGCCGCGGCGACTGCCGCGGCAGTCGCTAGGAGGCATGAGAAGTGAAGAACCTGAAGAAGGCAGTGGCCGTGACGATGGTGGCCGGCGGCCTGGTGGCCGCGGGCGCCGGCATGGCCTCCGCCACCGGCGGCGCCTCGGCGGCCGGCGCGGCCAAGGGCTCGCCGGGCGTCGGCTCGGGCAACGTCGTCCAGGCTCCGGTGCACATCCCGGTCAACGCCGTCGGCAACAGCGTCAACGTCATCGGCGCGCTGAACCCGGCCTTCGGCAACACGGGCCTCAACCACTGAGACCCTCCCGCACCCCGCAGCACCACCGGCCTCCACCGGCAACGCGCCGGGGGAGGCCGGTCCGCTCGTCACCCCAACAACCAGAACGGACAGAGCCGGGACCGACCCCCGCACCGTCCCGACCACTCCCCACGCTGCTCAACACCCCACAGGGCCCCACGTCCCCCGACGCGGGGCCCTTCCCCGCCCCACCCGAAGCCGCCGATCCCCGGCGAACGGCGGCGGAGACCTCGCCCCGCCCCGAAGCCGCCGATCCCCGCTGCCCCGTAACCGTCAATCCGCGCCGCCCCTGGCCGTTCAACCGTCGTCGAGGCCTCGCCGCACGCCGATCGCCGGTGCCCCGTCGACCCGTGCCGCCCGCCCCGAAGCCGTCAATCCGCGGGCAGTCGTGCCGCCTGGGGCGGCACGGGTGGGCGCGGCGGCACCCCGTCAGCGCCGGGCTGCGCACCCCACCTCCCAGCACCGCCCCGGCCACCACCCGACCGACGCCCGCCTCACCCGACCTGACCGCACCGCACCCCCGACCGCACCGCGCCCCAACCTCACCCCCCGCCCTGCCCTGCCCCCAACCTCACAGCGCCGCCCCCAACCTCACCGCACCCCCCGCTCCATCTCCTCCACATACGCGTTGTACGCAGCAACCTGCGCCCGCCGAGCCGTCCGCTCCACCGGCCGCAGCGCCTCCCCCCGAGCCACCATCTCCGACGCACTCACCGCACCCCCATGCCCCCTCTCCAAGGCAAGGGAGATCAACAACCCCACCCGCTGCGCCAACTCCAGCACCCGCACAGCCCGAGGCGGATACCCCGGCGCCAACACCTCCCGCCCCCGCTCCGCCCGAGCCCGGTACGCGTCGATCGCCGCCTCCGCCACCGGCCCCGACGCCGCCACGTCCAACCGCGACAACACCGCCGTGGCCTCCCGCAACGCCTCCGCCAGCTCCCGCTCGGCCTCACCCAGCGACGGCACGTCGGCAGGCGGCGCCTCCCGCACCGCGAGGCAGTGCCACACCACCTCGGCGTGCACATCGCCCGAGGGCCCGGCCTCGTGCACCTCGGGCACCAGCCCCAGCGCAGCCCCGTGGCACACCACGGCCTCCTCCGCCTCCAGCGCCCGCGCGTTGAACTCCGGCGGCCCGCTCAGCCCCAGCGGATGCCCGGGCGCGGGCAACGCCACCCGCAGCCCCTTCACCCCCAGCGCCCGCAGCCGCCCCAGCGCCAGCGTGAGACCGACGGGCGCCGCCTCGCCGGGCAACCCCTCCACCCGGTGCACGGCGTCCTCGCCGACGACGGCGAGCACGGCGTCGTCCGGAGAGACAAGTCCGGCCAAGAGTGCATTTCCCCAAGCGGCAAGGCGACCAGAGCGCGGTTCCGAGAGCATGCCCCCACCCTAAGGACCGGACCGATGGAACGGCTTCCCCGACCGGTGGCGTAGATTTTCCTGGAGGGCCGCGCCCACCCGCGCGCGGCGGTCCGAGCCACAGGCGTACGCGACGACCGAGTCCGGCCACACTGCAAGGGGAGACAACGCGCTCATGAGCGATGTTCTGGAGCTTCAGGACGTATCCGTGGTCCGCGAGGGCCGGGCTCTGGTGGACCAGGTCTCCTGGTCGGTCAAGGAGGGCGAGCGCTGGGTCATCCTCGGTCCCAACGGAGCGGGCAAGACGACCCTGCTGAACGTCGCGTCCAGCTACCTCTACCCCAGCAAGGGCACCGCCACCATCCTCGGCGAGACCCTCGGCAAGCCCGGCACCGACGTCTTCGAGCTGCGTCCCCGCATCGGCATGGCCGGCATCGCCATGGCCGACAAGCTCCCCAAGCGCCAGACCGTCCTGCAGACCGTCCTGACCGCGGCGTACGGCATGACGGCCGGCTGGCAGGAGGAGTACGAGGCGGTCGACGAGCAGCGCGCCCGCGCCTTCCTCGACCGACTCGGCATGAGCGATTACCTCGAGCGGAAGTTCGGCACCCTCTCCGAGGGCGAGCGCAAGCGCACCCTCATCGCCCGCGCCCTGATGACCGACCCCGAGCTGCTGCTCCTCGACGAGCCCGCCGCCGGCCTGGACCTCGGCGGCCGCGAGGACCTCGTGCGCCGGCTCGGCCGTCTCGCCCGCGACCCCATCGCCCCGTCGATGATCATGGTGACGCACCACGTCGAGGAGATCGCCCCCGGCTTCACCCACGTCCTCATGATCCGCCAGGGCAAGGTCCTCGCCGCCGGCCCGGTCGAGCTGGAGCTCACCTCCCGCAACCTCTCCCACTGCTTCGGCCTCCCCCTCGTCGTGGAGCAGGTCGGCGACCGCTGGACCGCCCAGGGCCTGCCGCTGTCCTGACCGCCTCACCGGCCACCGCCCCGACCGCCTCACCGACCACTGTCCCGACGGCCGTCCTGACCGCCCCCCTTCGCGCCCTGTCGGCGGCAGGACCGCGGTCCTACCATGAACGCGTGAACGACATCGACGCGTGGGTGTGGTGGCTCGTCGGCGCGGCAGCGCTCGGAATCCCGCTCGTGGTGACCGCGATGCCTGAATTCGGCATGCTCGCGGTCGGCGCCGTCGCGGCCGCGGTCGGCGCGGGTCTCGGCCTCGGAACCGTCGCCCAAGTGCTCGTGTTCGTCGCCGTGTCGGTCGCTCTCATCGCCGTCGTACGGCCCATCGCGGCCCGGCACAGCGCGCAGCGACCCCAACTCGCCACGGGCGTGGACGCGTTGAAGGGCAAACAGGCCGTCGTGCTGGAGCGGGTCGACGGTTCCGGCGGACGCATCAAGCTGGCCGGTGAAGTCTGGTCGGCCCGCGCCCTCGACACCGACCGCACCTACGACGTCGGCCAGGAAGTCGACGTCGTGGACATCGAGGGGGCCACGGCGATCGTCATCTGACCTTGCACAACTCCCGCACGACGCAAGTGAACCGAACGCACCACGAGCCGGACGACGGTCTGTCAGACTCGACCAGCAAGATCTTCAACAGCCATAAGATCTTCCGAAAGCGCCGAGGCGGAGAAGGGTACGGGGAGCACGATGGAACCGGTCATCATCGTCTTGATCATTCTGGTGGTGTTGGTCTTCATCGCCCTGATCAAGACGATCCAGGTCATCCCGCAGGCAAGTGCCGCCATCGTGGAGCGCTTCGGCCGCTACACGCGCACACTCAACGCGGGCCTCAACATCGTCGTCCCGTTCATCGACACCATCCGCAACCGCATCGACCTGCGCGAACAGGTCGTGCCGTTCCCGCCGCAGCCGGTCATCACCCAGGACAACCTGGTCGTCAACATCGACACCGTCATCTACTACCAGGTGACCGACGCCCGCGCCGCCACCTACGAAGTCGCCAGCTACATCCAGGCGATCGAGCAGCTCACCGTCACCACGCTGCGCAACATCATCGGCGGCATGGACCTCGAGCGCACCCTGACCTCCCGCGAGGAGATCAACGCGGCCCTGCGCGGCGTCCTCGACGAGGCAACCGGCAAGTGGGGCATCCGCGTCAACCGCGTCGAGCTCAAGGCGATCGAACCGCCCACCTCCATCCAGGACTCGATGGAGAAGCAGATGCGCGCCGACCGTGACAAGCGCGCCGCGATCCTCACCGCCGAAGGTACGCGCCAGGCCGCGATCCTCACCGCCGAGGGCGAGAAGCAGTCCCAGATCCTGCGCGCCGAGGGTGAGGCCAAGGCAGCCGCGCTGCGCGCCGAGGGTGAGGCCCAGGCCGTCCGCACGGTCTTCGAGGCGATCCACGCCGGCGACCCGGACCAGAAGCTCCTGTCCTACCAGTACCTCCAGATGCTCCCGAAGATCGCCGAGGGCGACGCCAACAAGCTCTGGATCGTCCCCAGCGAAATCGGCGACGCCCTCAAGGGCCTCTCCGGAGCCATGGGCAACTTCGGCCCTCTGGGCGGCGGTTCCAACGGCGGAGGCTCGTCCGGCACCGGCAACGGCACGGAGCGCCGGGAGAAGCCGTCGATCGACTGACAACTGCCGGCGCAGCAACGGGCGGTTCCCCGCACCTCTAGGAGGTCGGGGAACCGCCCGTTGCTGCGCCGGCAGCCCGCAGCCCATGAACAACCCGAAGTCCTACGGCGAACCGCTAGGCAGCCTCACCCGTCAGCCACTCCGGCAGCGCGGCCAGGTCGTCCTGCCCCAGCGCCAGCAACATCGCGTCCTGCGGCGTGGGCTCGAACGGCAGCCGCAGCAAGGGCATCCCCGCCTGCTCCGGCGTCCGGTCCGCCTTGCGGTGATTGTCCTCCGCGCACGACGCGACCGTGTTCAGCCACGAGTCCTGCCCACCCTGCGCCCGCGGCACCACGTGATCCACGGTCGTCGCCCGCCGCCCGCAGTACGCGCACCGGTGCCGGTCCCTGACCAGCACACCCCGCCTCGACCACGGCGCTTGTCTTCGGAACGGCACCCGTACGTACCTGCACAACCTGATCACCCGGGGCGCCGGTATGTCGACCTCGGCGCCGCGCATCCGCAGTTCGGGGTGGGCCTGCTCGACGACGGCCTTGTCCTGAAGCACCAGAACGACGGCTCGGTTCAACGTCACCGTCGACAGCGGCTCGAAGCTCGCGTTCAGTACCAGCGTGTCCCGCATACCAGCCCACCTCCCGTGTGCACCGGCCCACCCCCTGGCGGGCTGGGATCAACTCTGGCCGGGCACGCCGAGATGGACAACGCAATATCTGCTGCTCCCACGGGGGGTGACCCCCGCGACCCCCGGCAACAAAAATGCCCGCCCCTGATCACTTCCAAGACCAGGGGCGGGCAAACGTTGAATGAACGATGAGCTGACTCTGCCGCTTCCTCAGCCCTTCGCGGGGTTCTCGTACTCACCGATCAGCTGGGCGCGCGCGATCGCGTGGAACCGCAGATTGAACCCGACGACGGCCGGCGAGGCGTCGGCATCCGGTCCGAGCTTCTCCTTGTCGACCGCGTACACCGTGAAGACGTACCGGTGCGGCCCGTCCCCGGGCGGCGGCGCGGCCCCGCCGAAGTCCTTCGACCCGTAGTCGTTGCGCACGTGCACGGCGCCCGCCGGCAGGCCCTCGAACTTGCCGCTGCCCGCACCCGCCGGCAGCTCGGTCACCGAGGCCGGGATGTCGAACAGCACCCAGTGCCAGAACCCGCTGCCCGTCGGCGCGTCCGGGTCGTAGCAGGTCACGGCGAAGCTCTTCGTCTCCGGCGGGAACCCCTCCCACCGCAGCTGCGGCGAGGTGTTGCCCTCCGCGTGAACCTGAGCGGCCTTGAGCGTCGCCCCCTCCTGCACGTCATCGCTCGTGACCGTGAACGACGGCACCGGCGGATGGAAGTCGTGGGGCAGCGGCCGCCTCTTCAGCTCGGTCACCTCGATACCTCCTGATCAGTCGGAAAGAGATCCATCCGCGAGCCTACGACCAACAGGGCGTCACATCCGGTCACTCCCGCGCCGATCGGCGATCTGTCACCCGCCGCGCGCGCACACGGCGAGAGGGCCCGGAGCATCCACGGCGCTCCAGGCCCTCTCCGCGACGATCGCCCGCCTGAACTAGAACCAGTTGCGCTTGCTGCCGACCTCGGACAGCCACTGGTTGAGGTACGCCGTCCAGTCGGTCCCCTGGTAGTCGTTCAGCCCCACCTGGAACGACCGGAAGGTGTCACTGCCCTCGCTGAACAGCCCCGGCTTCTTGTCCATTTCCAGTACGACGTCCATCGCCTGCGCGTCGGCCACGAAACTCAGCTCGACCTGGTTCAGCCCCCGGTACTGCGCCGGCGGGAAGAACTCGATCTCCTGGTAGAACGGCAGCTTCTGCCGCGTACCCCGGATGAGACCGCGCTCCAGGTCCGCGTTCTTGAAACGGAAGCCCAGCTGGATGAACGCGTCGAGGATCGCCTTCTGCGCCGGCAGCGGGTGCACGTTGATCGGGTCCAGGTCGCCGGAGTCCACGGCCCGCGCGATCTCCAGCTCGGTGGTCACACCGATGTTCATCCCGCGCAGCGCCTGCCCGTCGATCATCGTGATCGGCGTCTCCCACGGGATCTCCAGACCGAACGGCACGGCGTGCACCGCGTTCGCCTGCAGCTCGAACGCCCCGCCGAGACGCTGCTTGGTGAACTCGAT
The DNA here is from genome assembly GCF_044548445.1 of Streptomyces sp. NPDC052016. Taxonomy (NCBI): domain Bacteria; kingdom Bacillati; phylum Actinomycetota; class Actinomycetes; order Kitasatosporales; family Streptomycetaceae; genus Streptomyces; species Streptomyces sp. NPDC052016. The sequence goes on along the minus strand of NZ_JBIUBX010000044.1, from coordinate 1,357 downwards.
GTCCTGCTTGTACTCCTGGTCGCCGCTCTCGACCTCGACCTTGGCCTGCAGCCCGACCGACAGCCCCTCGATCTGCTGGTTGACGGCCCCGCCTTGGATGCGCACCTCGCCCTGGACGACGCCGCCCGGGACGACGTTGACCTCCGTCAGCACCGTCTCGACCGAAGCCCCACCGGCCCCGAGACTCGCGAGCAGCTTCTTGAACGCCATGACTCTCCCTCTACGACCTCTGTGACGGGATCCTTGATCCCTACAAACGCGATCCGACCGTGGCCGGTTCCGTACACCCACCCTGGCAAGCCGAGTGCCCACCGACCACCCCGACGCACCCACCCGTCTGCACTACGCTCGGAGGGCATGATCGCGACCCCCGACCGTACGCCCCTTCCCCGGTCCTTCTTCGACCGCCCTGTCCTGGAAGTGGCCCCCGACCTCCTCGGCCGCCTCCTCGTCCGCACGACCCCGGACGGTCCGATCACCCTCCGCCTCACCGAGGTCGAGGCCTACGACGGCGAGAACGACCCCGGTTCCCACGCCTATCGAGGCCGCACGGCCCGCAACAGCGTGATGTTCGGTCCGCCCGGGCACGTGTACGTCTACTTCACCTACGGCATGTGGCACTGCATGAACCTCGTCTGCGGCCCCGACGGCAGAGCGAGCGCCGTACTCCTCCGCGCCGGCGAGATCGTCGAGGGCGCCGAGCTGGCACGCACCCGTCGACTATCGGCCCGCAATGACAAGGAACTGGCCAAAGGCCCCGCACGTCTCGCGACGGCCCTGGACGTGGACCGAGCCCTCGACGGCACCGACGCCTGCACCCCCGGAGACACCCCCCTCCGCATCCTGACGGGCACCCCCGTTCCTCATGACCAGGTACGTAACGGGCCCCGCACGGGAGTCTCCGGCGACGGAGCCGTCCACCCCTGGCGCTACTGGATCGCCGCCGACCCGACGGTGAGCCCCTACAGGGCCCATGTCCCGAGGCGCCGACGAAGTTGACTCGCCCCCGGCAGACGCGTAACGTGGCCCGAGCCGCTTGAACCGGGTACGGCGATCGCCTGCAGCCGGAAGCGGCCAACCCACTACCTACGACGCCCCTCAGCGGGGTCGAATTCGATGTGCCCGCATGCTCGAATTCGAACTCGGCGGAACTCGATTATGAGTTGGCGAGGGGATCGGCTAACGTAGTGAATGTCGAAAGGCCGACAGGCGAAAGCCAGAAGCCCTCGACACAATCCCGCCGACAGGGAATCGGATCGAGAAAAAGATCTGATAGAGTCGGAAACGCAAGACCGAAGGGAAGCGCCCGGAGGAAAGCCTGAGAGAGTCTCTCGGGTGAGTACAAAGGAAGCGTCCG
>NZ_JBIUBX010000043.1:0-57410 GCF_044548445.1 Streptomyces sp. NPDC052016 | reverse complement strand
TGCGGTCGCGAGGGTGTCCAGGTTGTTCGTCACACAACGATCTTGGACACCCTCGTTCACGTCTCTACGGGCACCCCTTGGAATAGATCATCTAGAACAGGGCCACGCCGGTGAGCAGGGCCACGGCGAACAGGGCGGTGCCGCCCAGCAGCGCCAGTACATGGGAACGGCGGAGGGCCAGGGCCCGCGATCCGCGCCTGCCGCGGGCGCCGGCGCGGGAGGACACCCGGTGCACGCTCGTCCTCCACTCCGTGTCGGCCACCGGCACGAACACGTCCACGGGGGCGGCGACGGGTTCCGGCCCGGGCACCGCCGCGCGCAGTTCCTGCGGCAGGGGTTCGGGAGCCCCGCGCCATGCCCCCCGGCGGAACCACTCCGCGACCTCCTCGGCCGTGGGCCGGTCCTCGGGCCGCTTGGCCAGGAGTCCGAGCAGGTAGTTCTCGAAGGCGGGGGGCAGGTCGGCGCCCAGCTCCCGGGGCGGCACGGGGACGGCGTCCAGGTGCTGGTGGAGGATCGCGAGCGCGGAGTCGGCCCGGAACGGCGGGTGACCGGTGAGGAGCTGGTAGAGCACACAGCCCAGCGCGTACACGTCGGAGGCCGGTCCGGCGGGACGGCCCAGGGCCCGCTCGGGGGCGATGTAGAGGCTGGTGCCGACGATCTGCCCGGTGGCCGTGAGGGCCGCGCCGGGATCGTCCAGGAAACGGGCGATGCCGAAGTCACCGATCTTCACGGTGTCCGCGCGGTCCAGGAGGAGGTTGGCGGGTTTGACGTCCCGGTGCACGATGCCCTGCCGGTGGGCGGCGGCGAGGCCGTCGGCGGCCTGGGCGGCGACGCGGGCCACGCGCTCGGCGGGCAGCGGACCGGAGCGGGAGAGCAGCTGGGCGAGGCTGTCGCCCTCGACCAGCTCCATCACCAGGAAGAGGCGGCCCTCGTGCTCGCCGAAGTCGAGGACGCCGACCACGTGGGGGTGGTTGAGCCGGCCGGCGGTCTGGGCCTCCAGGCGGAAGCGGGAGGTGGCGGTGCGGTCGGTGTCCTGGGGCAGCAGGAGCTTCACGGCCACCGGTCTGCCGAGCGTCTCGTCGTACGCCCGCCAGACCTCCCCCATCGCGCCCCGCCCGATCGCGTCGTGCAACTGGTACCGGCCTGCTATGAGCACCTGTGTTACATCCTCATGCCGTGGGACGACTCGACCGCCGCCGGCGTGACTCACCGCCTCGCGGCGGGCGAGGTGGGGGGTGCCGCAGCGGCCTCAGAATACCGATCATGAACCGCGCGACCGACCGCCGCCGGCGGGACGAGGAGAGGGGGCGCCCAGGGGGCCGGCCGGGGCCGGCCGAGGGACAATCTCCTTCAGGCCCGTGCCCAGGAGGGGTTGGGATGCCCGTGGTCCCATGGTGTCGGCGGGGGAGAGGGCCGGGAGGGGAAACGTCAGCATGATCGAGTGGATGCCCCGGGGCACCGGCGCCAGGCCCGTCCCGCAGCCCGTCGCCACCCCGCTGGTGTGGGCCGGGGCCTTCGGGGGCGCGCTGGTGCTGGTGGCGCTCCTCAACATCCTGGTGGGTACGGACCGGCCCGGATTCGCCCTGACCGCGCTGTCCCTGCTGGCCGCCGTGCTGGGCCTGTGCGCCCGATTCACGGCCGCCCCCGGCACGGCCGTGCTCTGCTGGCTGTTCCTCAACGGCTTCGCGATCCCGCCCGCGGGCACCCTCACCTGGGCCGGCCCACGTGACACCTTCTGGCTCGGCTGCCTGCTCACCGCCACCCTGGTCGGCACGGCACTGGCCCGCCTCGTCCACGCCCGCGCCGCCCACCGCCGCCTCGCCACGGGAGCGACCGACACGACGGATCCGGGCGACGGCCCGTACGTCCTCTGACGACGGGGCGGAGCGCCGGGACCGACCGGAACCACGGCCCCGAAGGGGCCGCCTTGGGGGACCCGGCCTCGTGGGCGCGTTCCCGGCGGTGGTGACCCGCGGCCGGCCGCGGTCACAGGGCCGTGCGGCGCAGGGTCAGGTGGATGTCGCCGGCCTTGTCGGTCTCCTCGGCGAGGACCTCGTAGCCGTTCTCCTCGGCGAAGGAGAGGGCGCTCTCATGGCCGTACGACCGGGTCAGCCGACGCAGCCAGGCCGCGTCGAAGCGCCTGCGGTCGTAGTCGCTGATGATGGCCTGGAAGCCGCCGTCGTCGGCGCGGGCGAAGCCGATGTCGTTGCTGGCGGAGCCGACGTGCCGGCGGCGGACGATGACCTCCGCCCGCTGGCTGCGGCGGTCACCCTGGTAGCCGTAGAGCGGCTGCGGCTGCGCGTGGCTCTCGACCTCCTCGAAACCGAGCCTCTTCAGGGCGCGTACCAGCGTCTCCTGGTCGTGCAGCGAGGTGCGGACGCGGGTGTAGTGGGACACGGGGACTCCTTCAGGCGAGGCGCACGATGGGTTGCCGGTCGAGGACCCAGACACGGCGTTCCAGGTCGAAGGCGGAGACGGTGAGGCGTTTGTGCGCGTCGATGCGGAAGTCGACGCGGAACCGGTCCGCGCCCGCGCGGGCGGGCGGATCCGCCTCCAGGAAGGTCGGGTTGTCCTCGTTGAGCCACAGCTGTGACTGCTCCTGCCGGTGCTGCGCGGTGACCGCGACGGTACTGGCACCGCCGTCCGCGTCGAAGACGATCTCCAGGTCGGCGCCCGCGTCCCGGTAGGTGGCGTGCGCCAGTTCGTAGACGGCCAGCCCCAGGTTGCGCTGCCCGTCCCGGATGGCCTTGATGGTGAGGGTGCGGATCGGATCCGGCGTCGGGTACTCGCTGCCCGCGCGGACCAGCGGCTCGAACTCGTAGACGCCGGTGTCGCGGTTGACGTGCCGGATGGCGTAGTCGTGCTGGATGTGGTCGTGCAGCTCGTAGCCCCCCGCGATGCCGGCGGCCCCGGCCGCCACCGCCTCCAGCGGACGGTCCAGACGCAGCACCTCCGGCGCGAACTGCCAGCGCAGCAGCTCCTGGACGGCCGGGATGAGACTGGAGCCGCCCACCAGGAACACCTGGGAGATCTCCGCGGCCGGGTAGCCCGCCGCCGACGCGCTGTCGAGGGTCTTGCGCAGCGCCCTGCCCACCCGGCCGAGTACGTCCCGCTCCCGCAGCAGGGCCTCGAAGTCACCGCGGGAGAGGTCGAGGCGGTAGGACTCCCCGGTCCCGGGGTCCGTGGCCTCCACGACGGCGGTCGTGGCCCGGGTGAGCGTGGTCTTGGCCGCCTCGGCGGAACGCAGCAGCCGCCGGAACACCCGGTTGTACGCCGCCGTGTCGCCGAGCGGCACTCCGGTGGCGTCGGCGGCGTGCCGGGCGACGAGGGCGTCGATGTGGTTGCCGCCCAGGTCGGCTCCCGCCTTGGCGATGGCCCGGACACCGGCCCCGCCGCCGGTCGCGGACGGCTCCTGCACCCGTACCACGGAGATGTCGAGCGTGCCGGCGCCGAAGTCGAAGACCATGAAGGCGTCCCCGGGGCGCAGCCGGGCGCTGTAGCCGACCGCGGCGGCGGTCGCCTCGTCGACCACGCGCAGCCGGCTGAGGCCCGCCGTCTCGCCGACCTCGCGCACCAGCCAGTCCCGGTAGGTGTCGAAGGCCTCGACCGGGGCGGTCGCCACGATCTCCAGGTCGTCCGTGCCGACGGCGAGGGTGGCGGCGGCCATCACGTCGCCGAGGAACTGGGTGGCCGCCTCGCGGTTGCTGATCCGGCGGCCGCCGACGGAGCGCGGGATGTCGATCGACTGCCCGGTGACACTGCTCTTCGTGGACTGGAAGACGGCCACCGCCGGGTCGTCCAGCAGGGCCGCGTCCCGGGCGACGGCGGCACCCGTCCAGCGCCGTCGGCCGTCCGCGGCGAAGGCGATCAGCGAGGGGATCACCCGCTGACTCACGCCGCCGCTGCCGTCGCGCAGCAGGTCCAGTCCCTCCAGCGGGATGGGCTCACCGCGGTCCAGGGTGTGGTCCCAGCCGGCGACCACGGTGTTGGCGGTGCCGAAGTCGATGCCGATGCGGGTCGTCATGGGATCTCGGGGCTCCTCGGGGCTGGGGCATGTGCCTGGCGCGGCCTCACGGGCGTCTCGGCAGGCGGCTTCTCGGCGGGCTGTCCGGCAGGCATCTCAGGGGCGTCTCACGGGCATCTCGGCAGGCACCTCACAGGCTGATGTCGTACTCACCGGCGGACAGGGGAGCGAGGTCGCCGATCTCGCCGATCTCGATGTCGAAACGGAAGCGGTACTCCAGCAGGTCGTGCAGGAGGTCCAGGTACTCCCGTGCGGCCGCGGGCAGGTCCCGGGCGGCCCGCGCGCCGGCCACGACACCCAGGTCCGCGGGGACGCAGGCCACCAGGGGCCTGGTCATCAGCGTGGGCAGTTCCCAGGTGCGCAGGTCGTAGAGGTCGGTGAAACCGGCGTCGTACCCGACGGCGAGGAAGTCGCCCGACGGGGAGAGGTGGGCGCTGGTGACCGAGGCCGTCGTCTTCGGCCGGGACAGCGACTTCTGCTCCAGCGACCCGGCGTCCAGGACGAGGATCCGCCCCCGCTCGTCGACGAGGACGACCTCGTCACGGCCCGGGAGCGCCTCGAGGCCGCGGACCAGGCCGGCGTTGACGGCGCCGGGGACCAGATTGCGGCCCTCGCGTCCCAGTTGGAGGACGGTGCCGCGTTTGCTCGCCACGACGAGCGAGTCGGGGCCGGTGAACACCGCCCGGCCGATGATCATCCCGCCGTCGCCGCGGGCCACGACCTCCGTGGCGGTGCCGTCGGTGACGGCCAGCTCCCGGGCCAGGACCGCCAGACGGCCGGACGGGAGGTGCGCGGTCACCGCCCGGGGCCAGTCGCGCTGGGGATCCAGGCCGAGCTCGTCCAGACGGACCGCCTCGACGGTGCCGTCCGGCGCCCCCAGCAGGAGCCGGCCCCCGCGCGTTCCGGCGGCGAAGGCGCCGTCCGTGGTCCTCAGGGTGAGCGCGGTGAAGGGACCGGGTTCCTGGTGCAGCACCCGGTGGGCGCCGCCGGCGCAGCGCACGAGCCGGCAGGTCGTCCGGCCGTTGTTGGTGCGTTCACCGGCGACGAAGGCACCGCCGCCGGTGTGCACCACGTACCCGACCGAGGAGTCGAAGCAGTCGTAGCGCTCCACCAGCCGTCCCTGCGCCAGGTCGACGACACCGGCGACCTGATGGGTGCCCGCGATCGCCAGCAACGGGGCGTCGGGGGCGAAGGAGACGTCGTTGACCCGGCCGTGGAACTGGATGCGGCTGCTGCGCGCGATCGCCGGCCACCAGTCCTTCAGCCCTCGCACCCACGCGCGCGCGGACCCGGAATCGGCCCGCCGCATCATCTCGAAGACCCGGCGGCCGTCCTCGTCGCGCGGCGCCCAGTCCCCGAACAGACCCATCAGCCCGAGGCCGGTGGACGGGGCCACGTCCTGCACCATGCTCCACAGCTGCGGCCATTCCCCGCGCGCCGCGAGCTGCCCGCCCAGGTAGGCGAGCTCGTCCTCCTCCATCTCCGGTATGCGCGACCGCCGGTCGCCGCCCACCAGGATCCGCACCAGGTCCAGGCCGCCGGTGGCGCGCATCGCCTGCTGCAGCCGGGCGCGGGTCTCCCGGGAGGCGGCGGCGTAGGCCAGTTCCAGCAGCCGGCCGTCGGGGTCCATGCCCCGGTACTGGTCCAGCTGGCCGGTCAGCAGGAAGAACACGACCCGGCGGACGGGGTCCCTGGGGGCGAGCCGCTTCCCGGCGCAGAACGGCACCAGCGCCGGTTCGGACATCGCCGCGTCGCACAGGTCCTCCACCAGCGCCGGCGAGAGCGCCGCCGTGATCCTCGTACGGGCGATGTCCCCCAGCGGATGTCCGGTGCGCGCGGCCGCCCGGAACAGGGCGGCACGGGCGGCGGGCGCGGTCAGCCGGGAGAGGTCCGGCTCCAGTACGACGAGACTCGCGCCGCGCTCCGGCTCGTGCGGCGCGGGAGCCTCCCAGGAGGACAGGGCGGTCAGCAGCCGTGGATCGGGGAAGCGCAGCCAGGCCGCCCACAGCACGGTCAGCGTCCCGGCGGGCGGGGGTGCCGGATTGCGCAGCAGGACGGAGGTCAGCGGGGGCAGGTCCGCGGGCCCTTCGGCGTCGCCCTCGAACGGGTGGGAGGCGATCCGCCACAGCGCCCGCGACAGCGGTCCGGTGGCCGTCGCGCAGGTCTCCTCGGCGGTCCGCCGGATCCGGGGGTCCGGGTCGGACAGCAACGGGTGCGCCGCGTCGGCCTGTTCCACGGGCCAGAGCTCGGTCAACCGCCCGTGCAGGGCGGCCGTCCGCAGCCGGGCGAGCCCCTCGGGGGCCAACGCGCCGGAGTCCAGCACCACTTGACGCAGTCCCGGATCGCCGGTGGCGTCCCAGAGTTCGGCGATCAGCTCACCGGCGTCCCCCCGCCGCGGATGCCCCGCGTCCCGCGCGGTCGCCGACAGCAGGGCCACGACCCGCGGATCGCCCTCCCGGACGGCCGTGGAGAGCCGTGACCAGGCGCCGCGCGCCCGGAAGCCCCACCACGACGTGGTGTTCCAGCGCGCGGACACGCGCAGCCAGCGCTCGGCGCGCCGTTCGCTCACCACCGGCCTGCTCCCCCCTGCGGACCCGTCACGCCGACGCCGTACGCCGGCGCCCCCGCCCGCATTCCCCGCTCGTTACGCCAGTTCCAGCCGCACCTGCGCCTCGGCCGCCCGCTCGGCCTCGGCGAAGGAGGCGGACTGGGCCCGCCCGTCGCGCAGCCACGCCCGCAGGTTCTCGATGGACTCCCGCTGCGAGCGGCTGAGCGGGACCAGCCGCCCGATCGCCTCGGCGACGTCACCGGTGGTGATGTCCCGTTCCTCGGCGAACGCCCGGTACATGGCGTCGACGATCGCCTGTTCCAGCTCGGCGCCCACACAGCCGTCGGACAGCCGCGCCAGCAGCGCCGTGTCGAACCGGCCGGGGTCGCGGCGCCGCTTGCGCAGGTGCACGTGGAGGATCTCGCGGCGCTCGGCCTCGGTCGGCAGGTCGAGGAAGAAGACCTCGTCGAAGCGGCCGCGGCGCAGCATCTCCGGCGGGAGCGCGGTCACGTCGTTGGCGGTGGCGACGACGAAGACCGGTTTGGTCTTCTCCTGCATCCAGGTGAGGAGGGTGCCCAGAACGCGCTGCGACGTCCCGGAGTCGCCGCCCCCGCCGACGGCGAACGACTTCTCCAGCTCGTCGATCCACAGCACGCACGGCGCCACGGTCTCGGCCAGCGCCAGCGCGTGGCGGATGCGTTCCTCGGACTCGCCGACCAGCGAACCGAAGACCGCGCCGACGTCCAGGCGCAGCAGCGGGAGCTGCCACATCCCGCCGATCATCTTGGCCGTCAGGCTCTTCCCGGTGCCCGGAATGCCGATGAGCGCCAGCCCCTTCGGAGCGGGCAGCCCGTACGCCGCCGCCTCGTCGCCGAAGGCGCGCTCGCGCAGGGTGAGCCAGCGCTTGAGCGCCTCCAGCCCGCCGATGTCGTCCGGGGTCTCCTCCGGCGCCGTGAACTCCAGGGCCTGCGAGGAACGGATGACCGCCTTCTTCTCGGCCAGGACGGCGCCGATGTCCCGGTCGTCGAGGACCTGGTCGCGCACGATCGCCTTGGCGAAGGCCCGCCGGGCCTGGGTGGAGGTGAGGCCCAGCGCCGCCTGGGCGAGCCGGGCCATGCCGTGGACGGTCAGTTCGGTGCGGATTCCGCCGGTCGAGGCGATCATGCGGTCCAGTTCGGCGCGCAGGGTGTCGGCGTCCGGCAGCGGCAGCTCCAGGACCACGGCGTCGTCGTTGAGTTCGCGGGGCACGTCCCGGACGGGCGTGGTGACCACCAGCGAGGACCCGGTGTACACCAGCTCGTGCGCCAGGTTGCGGACCTTGCGCCGCACGACCGGGCTCTTCGACCAGAACTCGTGGAAGTCCTTCAGCACGTACAGGTCGCGCTTCTTGGGCGCGGCCTTCACCATCTCGCCGATCTTCTCCAGCGCCTTCTCCGGGGTCGGCGCCTGGGGCATGCTCCGCCCGGCCGACGACCGGAACCCGTCGGCGATGTCCCAGCTGACCAGGTCGCCGGAGGCGTCCCGCGCCGCGCGCGCCGCGTCCAGCACGGCGAGCGCGCGCTGCTCCTCCACCGTGACCAGCACCAGCAGCGGCACACGGGCCCGCAGGTACAGGCCGATGTCGTTCTCGATGGTCACCGCGGACCGCCCTCCCAGCCGTGCATGCCTGTCAGCGTGATCGTGCCGTCCGCCCCGATCACCAGCTCCGCCTCGGGTACGCCGGCGAGGTCCGCGGCGCCGTACCGCCCCGTCAACGCCCAGTACTCCTTGTTGGACGAGCCACGCAGCCCCGCCCCCAGCCGCAGCCGCGCGTTGTACCGGCCGGCGACGACCAGGTCCGCGTCCGCGACCGCCGCCGCCCGGCGCACGTCCCCCTCGACCTCGGCGCGGCTGAACCCCGTCAGGACGATGATCCCGAGGTCCGTACGGCGCCGGATCGCGGCGCAGAACGCCCCGACCGCGTCCGGTTGCTCCAGGGGTTCTCCACCGGTCAGGGTGACTCCGTGGAGGCCGTCGGTGCGGAGCACCTCGTCGACCACGTCGGAGACCCGCCGCGGCCCGGCGCCGTGCGGGGGGTGCGTGTCCGGGTTGAAGCAGCCGGGACAGCGCAGGCTGCACCCCTGGCTCCACACCACGAACCGCAGGCCCGGACCGTTCGCCGCGCTGCGGGCGAGCGTCGAGTGGATCCGCCACCGGGGATCGGCGCCGACCGCGTCGCCCTCTACTGCCATAGCCGGTCGTGGTGCTCCTCGCCGGTCTCCACGTACGCCTCGGCGGTGAGCTCCTGGGACTCCACGTCACCGCCGAGCCGGGCGACCAGCTCCTGGGTGTCGGCCAGACACGCCATGCCCTCCACGCCCTGGACGTGCATCTCGACCCGCCCGTCGGCCCGGATCGTCACTTCGAGAATCTCGTCGGCCAACTCGCCCCCCACGTCCGGCTTCTGACCTGATTGACCGGCAATATATCTTTCCGCGCGAGGGGCGTCAGCAGGTCCGCACGACCCGGCCGGCGGCTCGTCGGCCCCGAAGGACCCCGTACGCCGGGCCGCTGAGGGCTGCCGCTTCAGACGGCGGTCGTCTGCCCGGCGGCGGTCGTCTGCCCGGCGCCGGCGTCGTAGGCGGCACGGGCCTCGGTCACGGCGGACCGGTGGCGCTCGGCCCAGTCCACCAGGCCGGTCAGCGTGGTGCACAGCTCACGGGCCATGGGCGTGAGGCGGTAGTCCACCTTGGGCGGCACGGTGGGGTACACGGTACGGACGAGCAGTCCGTCCCGCTCCAGCCTGCGCAGGGTAAGGGTGAGCATGCGGCGGCTGATGCCGCTGACGGCGCGTTCCAGTTCGGTGAAGCGGACGGGGCCGTGGGCGGCGGCGATCAGGATCCCGATGCTCCACTTGCCCGCCACCCGGTCGAGCACCTCGGTGACCGGACACGCTTCGTCCCGCACCGCCTCGGCCACACGGGTGTGCCTCTGTGACATGAATGTGCCTCCTTCCGCGGAGCGGCAACGTTACCGAGGATGACTGCTGTAACACGTCGTGCACCAAGGGGGAACAGATGTCCGTTCGCGCGCTCGTCGTCGATCCGTCCGCGCCCGCCGCCGTCCGCCTCGCGGAGGTACCCGACCCCGTGCCGGGGCCGGGGCAGGTCCTCGTGGACGTCACCCACGCCTCGCTGAACTACGGCGACCTCAACGACGCCCGCTCCGGCCGGATCCCGCCGGGTGCGGTGCTCGGTTCGGACGCCGCCGGAGTGGTGACCCGGGCCGCCGCCGACGGAACCGGCCCCGCGGTGGGCACCCGGGTGGTGGCCCTGACGCCGGGCGCCTTCGCCGAGCGCGTCGCGATCGACGTGGAGGCGCTCGCCGAGGCGCCGGCGTCCCTCGACCTGGCGCGGGCGGTCGCGCTGCCGGTGGCCGGAGTGGCCGCGCTGCGCTCGCTGCGGGCCGCCGGCCTCGGACCGGGGAAGAGGGTGCTGGTCACCGGCGCCTCCGGCGGGGTCGGCCGCTTCGCCGTCCAGCTCGCGGCGCGGGCCGGGGCCCACGTGATCGCGTCCGTCGGCTCGGCGGCCCGCGGGGAGGGGCTGGCCGCACTCGGCGCCGACGAGGTGCTGGTCGGGCTGGACGGGCTCGACCGCCCGGTCGACGTGGTCGTCGACAGTGTCGGAGGGCCCCAACTCGTGGCCGCCTGGGGCCTGCTCGCGCCCGGAGGCAGCGTGCAGAGCGTCGGCTGGACCTCCGGGGAGCCTGCCGTCTTCCCGCCGTACGCGACGGTCGGCCCGGCCAAGTCGCTGAACTCCTTCGTCATCGAGGGCCCCGCGGGCGCGGACCTGGCCACGCTCGCCGAACTGGCCGCGGAGGGCGCCCTCACCGTCGAGATCGGCTGGCAGGGCTCCTGGGAGCGCTTCGCGGAGGCCGCCGGGGCCCTGCGCGGACGGCGCGTCGCCGGAAAGGCGGTGCTGGAGGTGTCGAAGGCCCGGTCAGTTCCGGCAGCCGCATCCTGAGGCGGCCCTGGCCTCGGCCACCGTGGTCGAAGGGCCGGTGGCCCGCTCGTCCGGGGTGCAGCAGGCGGTGACGCCGCAGCACGCGGCCGCCGCCGCGGCCGTACCGCCCGTCTCGCCGGAGCCGGAGGGCTTGACCGCGCGGACGACGGCGGAGTGCATGCGGTCGGCCACCGCGTGGGTCGGCGTGATCTCGACGTCGGTGAACCCGGCGGCGCGCAGCCCGTCCCGGTACTCGGCGAAGGACAGCGCGCCGGCGACGCACCCGACGTGGTCACCGCGCTCGGCCCGCTGCCCGGGAGTGAGGCCGTCGTCGGCGACGACGTCGGAGACGCCGATACGGCCGCCGGGCCTCAGCACGCGGAAGGCCTCCGCGAAGACGGCGGGCTTGTCGACGGACAGGTTGATCACGCAGTTGGAGATGACCACGTCGACGGTGTTCGCGGGCAGCGGGATCGCCTCGATGGTGCCCTTGAGGAACTCGACGTTCGTCACGCCCGCCTTCTCGGCGTTGGCCAGGGCGAGGGCGAGCATCTCCTCCGTCATGTCCAGGCCGTACGCCTTGCCCGTCGGCCCGACGCGGCGGGCGGAGAGCAGGACGTCGATGCCGCCGCCGGAGCCGAGGTCGAGGACGCGCTCGCCCTCGCGCAGCGCCGCGACGGCGGTGGGGTTGCCACAGCCGAGGGACGCGGCGACGGCCTCGGCGGGCAGGGTGTCGCGCTCGTCGGCCGCGTACAGGGCGGAACCGAAGGTCCCGCCGACCTCGACCGGCTCGGGCCCGCAACAGGCGGTGCCGCCCTCGGTGACCTTCACGGCTGCGGCGGCGTAACGCGCGCGGACGGTTTCGCGGAGGTCGGCGGACTGCTCGCTCATGACTTCACTCCTGGGTGACCGGGCGGAGGTGCCCCGGAACGGGCTGTTTCGACGTTCATTGATTCCACCCTGCGCCCTGTATCGAGAGACGTCAACATAGAGACATGTCGAAACAGGGGATTAAGATGCTCGGCGAGGACGCGGACCTCTGCCGCCGACTGTCCGCGGCGCCGCTCGACGAGGAACGGGCGGCGGAGCCGGCCGGGGTCTTCAAGGCCCTGGGCGACCCGGCCCGGTTGCGGCTGCCGCCGGTGATCGCCTGATGCACCGCCCGCCGCGGCGGCGACGGGCCGACCGCGCGGGACGCGGCCGCGTACGTTCCCGCCCGGACCGCCGGAGCCGGCGCGGGCGCGGGTGCGGCCCTGGCCGACGCCGGGTGACCGCCGCGAGGGCACCGGGCGTCCCGCCGCTCCGGTGGCTTCCGACCGGTGCGGCGGCTCGCCGGACGCCGTCCGCCGGCACCGGTTGCCGCGCGGAACCGTCACCGGTCGGGTGCCGCACCGTGGCCCGCCCAGGAGGCACGATGTTCCGGGGAGGCCGCGGCCGGCTCGCCGCGCGTGCTGATCCCCGCGCCGCGCGGGAGAGAGGACGTGTCCCATGCCTGAGCTGCCGGACGTCGAAGGATTCCGGAAGGTGCTCGAGTCCTGTGCGAAGGGCCGGGTCATCCGACGCGTCGACGTGCGGGACACCGGCGTACTGCACGGGGTGACCACCCGGAGGCTGCGGGACGCGCTGGAAGGCCGGCGTTTCACCCGGCCGGAGCGGCACGGGAAGTGGCTGCTCGCGCGCACCGGCGGTCCCACCCTCCTGCTGCACTTCGGCATGACCGGAAGACTGGTGTGCGGCCGTCCCGACGACCCGGTCGAGGCCCACGACCGCGTCCTGTTCACCGTGGCCCGTGACCGTCAGCTCCGCTACCGCGACCAGCGCAAGCTCCAGGGTCTCTGGCTCGCCGACGACGAGTCGGAGGTCGCACGGCTCCTGGGCCGCCAGGGGCCCGACGCGCTGGCGGTGAACCGGGAGGAGTTCGAGGCCGCGCTCTCCGCCCGCCGCGGCAGCGTCAAAACGGCCCTCATCGACCAGTCCGTCCTGGCCGGACTCGGCAATCTCCTGGCCGACGAGATCTTGTGGCGCGCGGGAGTGCGCCCCACCAGCCGGGCGAGCGATCTCACCGAGGCCGACCGCCGCCGCCTCTACACGCACATGCGCCGCACCCTGCGCTCCGCGGTCACCGCCGCCTGCGTCCCGCCGCGGGACTCCTGGCTCACCGGTCACCGCGACGACCCGGCCCCCGTCTGCCCGCGCTGCGGCAACCCCCTCCGCCGTTCCCGTACGGCAGGACGCGCCACGGTGTGGTGTCCGCGGTGCCAGTAGAACGGAACCTCCGGTCCCCTTGCGGGCGGGGGCGCCGGTCCGACCGTGCCCTGGTCGGCGTGGCGCGGGCACGGCGAAGGCTTCGTCGAGCGGGGTGAGGCGGCCGAGCCGCCGCGGCGCCCGTCCGCCACCGGGTGAGGACCACGCGGACCCGCCCACCACTCCGTCGCTCCGGTCTCCGCCGAGCCCCGTCCTGCCTTCCTGGCTCCGGGGCCCGTGGAGCCCGTCCCGCCTTCTGGCTCGGGGGGCCTGTGGAGCCCTTCTCGCCTCGTGGCTCCGGGCCCAGCGGAACCGCGTCCCGCCTCGTGGCTCCGGGCCCCGCGGAACCGCGTCCCGCCTCCTCCGGGCCCCGCGCAACCCCCGCCCCGCCGTCTCACCCCCGGCCCCGCCGAGCCCCGTCCTGCCTCCTGGCTCCGGGGTCCGTGGAGCCCGTCCCGCCTTCTGGCTCGGGGGCCTGTGGAGGCCCTTCCCGCCTCCTGGCTCCGGGCCCAGCGGAACCGCGTCCCGCCTCCTCCGGGCCTCGCGCAACCCCCGCCCCGCCGTTTCACCCCCGGCCCCGCCGAACCCGTCCCGCCTCCTGGCCCCCAGCCCGCCGCACCCCCTCCCGCCCCTCCCGCCCTGCACCCCGGAGCTCGCGCGCCTCCGCCGCAGTTCCGTCACCCTTGCCGCGCCCAGGAGCACGCCTCTGCGCAGCTCCCCGGAGCCGCCGAGTCCTGGCGCGACTCCCGGCGCAGGCCCCGGCGCCGGTGCCAGGGGTGGCGTTCCCTTCGGCCGGGCGGGCCGGGCCGGAAGGAGGACCGTGCCCGACGCCCGCCGTCGCCTCTGGGAGGCGGAACCTCAGTTCCGCCCGCCGTCGCCTCCCGGAGGCGGAATCTCAGTTCCGCCCGCCGTCGCCTCCGGGAGCGGAACCTCGGACATCCGTTCGCCATCAAGCAGGGCGTACAGGCGTAGGCGTACGGACGACATGGGGTGGGCGCGCGGTGAACAGGCGGATCAGGAGGGCGGCACTGGCCTGTCTCCTTCTCGCGACGGCGACGGGCTGTGCGACGGCGTCCACGGCGGAACCCCCCGCGGGGTCCCCTTCCGCCACGACGCCGCACTCCTCCGCATCGCCCGCACGGCCTCCCCGCGGTGACGCCGGCGCGCAGGCGGGCACCGCGGCCGCCTACCGCAAGTGGGGCCTCGAGCCGCTGGCGGCACCGCCCGCCCCGCCCGCGACCAAGCCGGCGGGGCGGGCGGCCGACGGGGGCGGGGTGCCGGTGATCAGCGACATACCCACCAAGGAGAAGATCGTCTTCCTCACGTTCGACGACGGCGCCGAGAAGGACCCGGAGTTCGTGACGATGATGCGGGAGCTGAAGATCCCCTTCACGATGTTCCTGACGGACTCCGCCATCCGCACCGACTACGGCTACTTCGAGCAGCTCCAGCGACTCGGCGACGGCGTCCACAACCACACGCTGACGCATCCCAACCTCCGCACCCTGGGCGCCGCCGCCCAGAAGCAGGAGATCTGCGGGCAGCAGGAGAAGCTGAGGAATCGATACGGCACCACGCCGCGGCTGTTCCGTCCGCCCTACGGCAACTGGGACGAGAACACCCGTGCCGCCGCGGCCTCCTGCGGGATAGAGGCGATCGTGCTGTGGCGCGAGTCGATGCAGATAACGAACATGCAGTACCAGCGCGCCGACCGGAAACTCCACCCCGGTGACATCATCCTGGCCCACTTCCGCGGACCGTCCGAGCTCAAGGGCGCGACCATGACCGAGATGACGGCGAACCTGCTGCGCCACATCCGGAAGCAGGGCTTCACGGTCGCCCGCCTGGAGGACTACCTGTAGCCCCGGCGAACCGGGCCGGCCGGCCAGGACATCTCTCTCCGGCAGGGCCGCGCACGAGACCGACCCGTTGCGCGGACGTGCCCAACAGGTCTCCTGTGCAAGGGGACAGGGGTGTCATCATGGAACTGTTCACGGAGCCGCGGACCGAGCCGTCACGGGGGTCATCTGATGGGCAGTGAGAACGGGGCGGTCGCCGGAGGGCTGGCCGAGACGATCGAGGCGTTGCGGGCCGAGCTGACGACGGCGATGGCGCAGGGCAGCGGACAGCCCCTGCAGTTCGAACTGGGGCCGGTGGACGTCGAGTTGGCGCTCGCCATCACCCGAGAGGGCTCGGGCAGCGGGGGATTGCGCTTCGGGGTGGTCTCGTTCGGCGCGGCGGGGAGGGCGGCGGCGGAGACGACGCACCGGCTCTCGCTCACCCTCAACCCGGTGGCGGCGCGCGGCGACGGGCCCGTGCGCGTGACGGCGGACGTCGACGGCGAGCCGCGTTGAGGGGGACCGGGTTGTGCCGCTGAGCGCGCAGCGCGTCGCGGAGGTCTTCAACCCCTCGGCCCGCGTCGTGGGTTCGGGCTGGTTCATCACGCCGCAGCTCGTGCTCACGGTCTGGCACGCCGTCGAGGGAACCACGCCGAGCGGTGAACCCGCGCCCGGCGTACCGCCGCCACGGCGCCCCCTGTCGCCGGCGGCACTGGAGGAGCTGACCCGTGACCGCGCGCGCTGCCGGGTACGGGCGCTGGCGGACGCCCGCAGGGGACAACCGTTCCAGGACGCCGTGACCGTGTGGTGGCGGCCGGAGTGCGACACGGCGCTGCTGCTGGTCACCGACGTCGACCAGCCCGCGTTGCCGGCCGGCTGGTCGCCGACGCACTGGGCCGATCTCACCTCCGCCGACCCCGTCGACGTCACCGCCGTCGGCTTTCCCGACCACGACGTGACGAGCGGGACGCGCGAGTCGCGGCAGTTCAGCGGAGTCGTGCATCCGCTGTCCGGGGTACGGGCCGGGCAGTGGGTCATCACCACCGGTGCGCTGGCACGGCCGACCCCCGGCAGCGGGTGGGCGGGCATGTCGGGCGCGGCGCTGTTCGCCGGGGACCGCCTCGTGGGAGTCGTCACCGCGGACGCCGGCGGAGGATCCGGACCGGTCGCCGAGCTGCGGGCCGTACCCGCGTCGACGTTCGCGGACGATCCGGGCCTGGCCGCGTGGATCGCGTGGGCCGGTGGAGCGGGGGCATGGGCACCCGGACGCGTCGGAGAGCCGGAGCCGAGTCGCCCCGCACCTGCGGACCCCCCGCGACGCCGCCGTACGGCCGGACTCTGGACCTCCCCGGCCGCCCTGCTGCTGGGCACGGCGGCCGCGACGGGCGCCGCCCTCCCCGCGGGACCCGCCTCCGCGGTGGTCGTGGCCTCCGCAGGATGTGTCGCCGCCTCGCTGCGCGCCCGGCACCTGCGGCGCCACCGCCCGCTGCTCCCGCCTCCGCTGCTCGCCGCCGCGCCCGCCGCCGACGTCGTCCGCGACCGCGGCGGTCTCCCCTACCACGCCGCCGAGCCCGGCGAGCTGGCCCGCGTCTACACCCAGCAGTACCTCGACACGACCACGGACCGGGACGCCGACGCTCCGGCCGGGCCACTCCGCGTCACCGGACAGCCGGTCTCCGTCGAGCGCCTCCTCACCGACCCCACGGCTCGCCACATCGTCGTCACCGGCCAGCCGGGCGTGGGCAAGTCCAGTCTGCTGGAGTACGTGGAGGTCACCGCCTGGCGGTGGTGGCGCGCCGCGACCCGTGCCCAGGGGCCGAGCGGGGCGCCCTTCGGGCCGCTGCTGCCCGTGCGGATCGCCGCCCGGGAACTGGTCGGCAAGGACTCCGTCGCCTCGGCCGTGCGGCCGGAGGCGCGGGTCCTGCTGGAGGCCGGCCCGCCCGTGCCGGGCGCCCGGGTCCTGGTGCTGGTCGACGCGCTGGACGAGGTGACCCGGCCCGAGGACTGGCGGCAGGTGATGGAGCTGCTGCTCACCACGGCCCGGGACAGCACCGGAGGGCCCGGCATGGAGCGCCGTCTGCTGCTGTCCACGCGCGGTCTGCACGACAGCACCTGGCGCAGCCTCGCGAGCGCCGGCGTCACGGAGTTCCGCCTCCAGCCGTTCTCCGACGCACAGCTCCACCGGTTCGTCATGGCCCATCAGACGGGCGGCGCCGACCGGCTGGCCGACCCGCTGGTCCACGAGCGGGCCGAGGCGCGGGCCGCGGAGTTCCTGGCGTACGTGCGCGGAAGCAACATGGTCGACCTCGTGCGGCTGCCCCTCCTCGCCCAGCTCGCGGTCGGCCAGTACTTCGAGCCGGGCGGGCAGCCGCACCTGCGGGGCCGCCGCGTCGACCTGTACGCGCGTGCCGTGGCCGAGTTCCTCGGCCGCTTCCCGCAGCGGCAGGCCCCCTACGAGCCCGGCCTGCGGGACCGCGTCGAGGAACTCCTCGGCCGGCTGCGCGAGCGCTACGCCCGGGAAGCGCCGCGCCACTCGGCCGTCACCACCGCCCTGCGCGGTTTCCTCGGTGATCTGGCCGACGTCTACCTGCGGCACGGCACGTCGATCACCCGCGCCGCCGCGGACCTGCTCACCGGCCCGCGGGACGACGACCTGTACACCCGCCGGACGGTCGCCGCGCTCCTCGACGCCACCGGACTCGTCGTCGACGTCCACGGGGCGTACCCGCGTTTCCTGCACCGCACGTTCGCCGAGTACCTGGCCGCGGAACACCTCCGGGACCGCTACGGCACCGACCCGGCCGCCTGGGGCGACGCCCTGGCCGATCCCGACACGCGGGTCGCCGCGCTGTTCGCGTTCGACCGCCACCCGGCCGAACGGCAACGCGAGCTCGCCCGCGGGCTGGCCGCCGACCCCCGCCGGGTGGAGCAGGCGGCGTGGCTGGTCGCCGAGGGCATGTGCGACGACGAGACCCGCGACCGGATCCTCGAGAAGCTGTGGCAGCACCCGGACGAGCAGGAGACGGGCACGGCCCCGGTCGTCCACGACTGGCAGCAGACCCACACGGCGCTCGCCCACCTGCCCGGCCAGCGGCGCCGCCTGCACGACATGGCGACCGACCCGGACTCCGTCCCGGTCGACCGGGTCAACGCCGCGGCGGCGCTGGCCGGCCACGACCCGCGCGGCACCGGGCTGCTGCGCGGTTTCTGCCACGACGCCTCGTTCCCTGTGCAGTTGCGGATCGGCGCGGCGGCCTACCTGGCACGGGCCGACCGGCAGACCGGCACCGCACTGCTCACCCGGTTCGCGGACGACTCCACCTCCCGCTACTGCGCCCAGGCCGCCGCCCGCCTCGCGGAACACGACCCGCCCGCGGGCACCGCGCGGCTGCGCGCCCTGGTCGCCAACCCCCACTGCCCCCATCTGGCCCGCGTCGAGGCCGCCGTCGCGCTGCGCGCCCACGACCGGGCCGCCGGAACCGACTGGCTGCGCCGATTCGCCGCCGACGGGCGCTTCTTCGCGGACTGCCGGGTGTACGCGGCCGACGCCCTCGCCGCGTTCGCCGGCACGGGCGACCAGGAACGCACTGAGGCGACCGAGCTCCTCGAGCGCATCGCCCGCGACGAACGCGTCGACGCCGGCTACCGCGTCGAGGCGGCCCACCGGCTCGCCCGCTACGACACCGCCACCGGCGCCCCCATGCTGCGCGACTTCGCCGACGGCGCCGTGCGCGGCCGCTACAGCTGCGACGCCGCGGTGCTGCTCGCGCAGCACGACCGCGCGGACGGGGTACGGGCCCTGGGCGCCATCGCCCGCGGCACCGGCCAGGATCCCCAGCACAGGCTGCGCGCGGCGGCCGAACTCGCCCACTACGAACCGGCGGAGGGCGAAGCCCTGCTGACCGAGCTGGCCCGGGAACCCGCCTGGGACGACGGGCCGCGCCTCCAGGCCGCCGTGCTGCTGGCCCGGCGTGACCGGCAGGCCGGCCTGTCCCTGCTCCGCGCTCATGCCGCCGAGTCGTCCGGCGAGGCCCGCGTGACCGCCGCGCGCGCACTGGCGGGCGTCGACCGGGAGGAGGGGTTGCGCCTGCTGCGGGAGCTGGCGGACTCGCCGGACGCCGGACGCTCCGTACAGGTCCACGCCGCGAGCGCCATGGGCGACTTCGATCCGGACCTCAAGGAGGCCACGTTGCGCAGGCTCGGCGCGGACATCAGACCGGGCGGATGGTTCTCGGTGTGACGCGGCGGGGAAGTGCGTCGGTACGGCGTCCAGTGACGGATGTACACCAACGGGGAGGCGACGCACGGTGATCCCACGCATCGACGGCGGTCCGGATCCGGTCGGTATGGCCCGCAAGTTCGCGCGCAAGGGCGACTGGCGCAGTCTGTGGTGGCTCATCCTGTCCTTGCCACTGCCGCAGGCGGTGGGCGCGGCGGCTCATCTGAAGCCCCGCAAGTGGACCCCGCCGTCGGACGCCGACGCCCGGCTCGCCGCCGTGCTCTCCGGCGTACACACGAAGGAGGCGCTCCGGCTCGGCGCGGACCTGTTCCACCGCACGACCGTGAAGATGCCCGGCTCGCTGCGCCTCGTGCACCCGGCCGGCTTCTGCGTCCGCCATCCGGTGGTGGCGCTCGACACCAGGGGCCGGGACACGCACACCTCCCGCGTCGTCACGGTCGACCGGACGGGCGTGCGCTCCGTGCTGTACGAAGGACCCGCCCAGCACTGGTCGATGTGCGCCCTCGACAGCGAGACCGTCATCGCCCGCCGGGAGTTCGACAGCGGCGGCTACCGCGGCGACACGGAGATCGTGGAGTACACCCCCGGCAGGGAGGCCGTGCTCGCCTCGGGGAGCGGGCTGCTGGACGCCGTCGTGGAGCCGACCGCGACGGGGTGGGTGGTCGGCACCAAACTGCTCGGAGTCGCCCTGGCCCTCGCCGACGGCGAACAGGAGCAGCTAGATCTGCGGGAGTTCGGCCTGCGCCGCGCGGACCTGTTCGCCGTCGACGCCACCGGCACCCGCATCGCCTTCGCGGACGGCTCCCGGCTGCTGGTCACGGACAGCAGGCTGCAGCCGCTGCACGAGCTGGTGGTGGAGTCCGTGCGGCACGGGGAGTTCAACGCGATCACCTTCACCGAGGACTCCATCGTCACCGCAGGCTGGGACAAGGGCCTGTACCGCTGGCAGATCATCGGCGGCCGCATCCGGGGCCTGTACGCGGGCTACGACTCCACGCCGCGCACCATCTTCCGGCTCAACCCGGTGGCCCCCTGGAACCTCCTGGTGGCGGAGGGCGGCAACGTCAACTACCACTACGACATCTCCACCCTCGAACGCTGCGCCTCGCCGGACTTCCTGGTGCCGACGGGCCCCGACGACAGGGACGACGACCTCCGCGGCTCGCGCGCCATCGGCGGCTTCGTGTCGGCGCCCTACGGCAGGCTCGCGGTGTACGAGGGCGGACTCGCCCACCGCACCAGGACCTCGGCGGACTTCTACTCCACGATCGTCCAGGACCTCGAGCATCCCCTGAACATCCTGGTGAAGCCGGTTCTCGCCCTGAACGCCACCGACGCGGACCGGGTCCGCCCGCACCTCGACCCGGCGCCCGGCGCGGGGGACATCTACCCGCTCACGGCGACCGAACGCGCCGTCCTGGAAGCGGCGATCGAGGCGTGCGACTGGGCGCCCCAGGTGACCGGTGGCTGACCCGTCGGTGCCACCGGTATGAGGTCTTCTCCGTCGGACCGGTATCCGGGGGCCGGACCGGTATCCGGGAAGCTGGGAGCGGTATCCGGGAGGCTGGGACCGGCGCCCGGGGAAGCCCGACCGGCATACGGGGCGCGCTGCACCGGGATCCTGGGCGACCGCTACTTCTCCGGGTCGTGGCCCCAGTTCATCAGCGAGTAGCGCCACTTGCTGTGTGTGGTGTCTCCCGACGGCCGTTGGGCGAGGTGGCGTTTGATGTAGCCGACGACCTTGCTCATGTGCGCGTAGTCGTCGTCGGACAGATCGCCCCGCTTGCTGCGCAGGATGGCCACGATGCGCCGCCCCGAGGCGTGCCCGGTCGACTCGCCTCCGGACTCGTGCTGTCCCGCGCTCTTCGACTCCTCACGGGCCAGCCAGTCCTCCAACTCGCCGGGGCTGAGGTTGACCAGCTCGTGGAAGTCGTCCCACACGGCGCCCTGGTCGCGCGGCGACACGCTAGCCGTCCTTCTTCTTGCGGAGGGCCTGCGGTTTGTGGACGGCCTCGCGTCCGGACTTGTCGCTGCGGACCAGGTACTGCGGGTCCTCGGGAGAGGCGGCGACCGTACGTCCGGCCTCCTCGGTCCTCTCGGTGATCTTCTTCTCGACCTTGCCCGTGGTCTCGCTCCCGTGACTCTTCCAGGACACCCGGTCGCCCTTGCGCGGCTGTTTCTTTCCGGACATAGGCCACCTCCTGCCACTTTCCTCGCGAGTCACCAGGGGAGCCGTGCGGAAACGCGCAGCGGCCCGGTTCCGCGGCATCCCCCCGGCACGACGGCCCGGAGGGAAACGGTCAGGTGGCGGCTCCGTCGTCGCGGAATGCGGCGGCCGTCGCGCGCGTCGAGAGCTAAGATCCCGGCCATGGCCCTGACCGTGAGTGACGTGGACCGGTTCGAGGCCTCCAGGCCCCGCCTGGAGGCGATCGCCTACCGTCTCCTCGGCTCCGCGAGCGAGGCCGAGGACGCCGTGCAGGAGACGTACCTGCGCTGGCAGGCCGCCGACGCCGACCAGATCGAGGTCCCCGAGGCCTGGCTGACCAGGGTCCTCACCAACCTGTGCCTCAACCAGCTCACCTCGGCCCGCGCGCGGCGGGAGACCTACGTGGGCCAGTGGCTGCCCGAGCCGCTGCTCGCCGGGGACCCGATGCTCGGCCCGGCCGACACCGCCGAACAGCGCGAGTCGGTCTCGTACGCGGTCCTCGCCCTCCTGGAGCGTCTCTCCCCCAACGAGCGGGCCGTGTACGTGCTGCGCGAGGCCTTCGACTACCGGCACCGGGAGATCGCCGAGATCCTCGACATCACCGAGGCCGCCAGCCAGCAGATCTTCCACCGCGCCAAGAAGCACGTCGCGGACGGCAAGGCCCGCACCGAGATCGACGAGGCCGCCGCCCGGCGGGTCGTCGAGGAGTTCCTCGCGGCAGCAACCAGTGGCCGGACCGAGCCGCTCGTGCGGCTCCTCACCCAGGACGCCGTCTCGATCGGCGACGGCGGCGGGAAGGTCCCGGCCCGTGCCAAGGCGTTCGAGGGCGCCCTCGCGGTCGCCAAGTTCATGCGGGGCCTGTTCAAGCCCGGCAAGGCCAAGCGCGACCTGGTCGGCGGTTCCGCCGAGATCTACGCCACGACCGCCAACGGCGACCCCGCCGTCGTGGCGGTCGTCGACGGACAGGTCGTCGGTGTCATGTGCCTGGCGGTCACCGACGAGGGCATCGCCGCGTTCCGCAACCAGGTCAACCCCGACAAGCTCGAACGCGCGACCCGGCGATGGGCGGCCGCCGACCACGGCGAGCCCCTGCTCGTCGCCTTCTGACCCGCTGCCTCTCGACGACTTACGTCTCTGCCGGCTGATGTGAGGTGCTTCACATCGCGTCCCTGTCAGGAAACGGCGGCCCGCCCGGTTCAAGGGGCGAATCCCGCTCAAGACAGGAGCCCGGAAATGCAGCACCGCATCGTCGTCCTCGGAGCCGGATACACCGGAGCCGTCGCCGCCGGCCGCCTCGCCAGGCGTCTGCACCGTGCAGACGTCGCCATCACCCTCGTCAACGCCGAGCCCGACTTCGTCGAGCGCGTCCGGATGCACCAGCTGGCCGTCGGCCAGTCCCTCAGGCCCCGGCCCTACAGCGAGATGTTCGCGGGCACCGGCGTCGAACTGAAGCTCGCGAAGGTCACCGGCGTCGACGTCGACCGCAGGACCGTGGCCGTCCTCGACGCGAACGGCGCAGAGGAGCTGGAGTACGACACCCTCGTGTACGCCCTCGGCAGCGGCTGGAACGACCACGGCGTCCCCGGCGTCGCCGAACACGCACACGAGATCGCCGGCCGGCGCGGAGCGCTGCGGCTGCGGGACCGCCTGGCCGGCCTGGACGCCGGTCAGCCCGTGGTGGTGGTGGGCGGCGGCCTGACCGGTCTGGAGGCCGTGACCGAGATCGCCGAGGCCCGTCCGGACCTCGATGTCGCCCTCGTCGCCCGCGGCGCCCTCGGCGACTGGCTCTCCGACAAGGGCCGGGGACACCTGCGGAAGGTCTTCGGCAAGCTCGGCATCACCGTGCACGAGCACGCCGACGTCACCGCGGTCGCGGCCGACCGCGTCACCGCCGCCGACGGCCGGACCATCCGCTCCGCGGCCACCGTGTGGACCGCCGGATTCGCCGTCCACCCGATCGCGGAGGCCACCACCCTGGAGGTCACCGGCACCGGTCAGATCGTGGTCGACGGGACCATGCGCTCCGTCTCGCACCCGGACGTGTACGCCATCGGGGACGCGGCCATGGCGATGGGCCCCGGCGACAAGCCCCTGCGGATGTCGTGCGCCTCGGGCGGCTTCACCGCGTGGCAGGCCGCCGAGGCCGTCGCGGCCCGCCTGACCGGCGGGAAGCTCCCGCACGTGCCGATCCGCTACTTCAACCAGTGCATCTCGCTGGGCCGCAAGGAGGGCCTGATCCAGTACGTCACCGCCGACGACCGTGCCGTCCGTTCGGCTCTGACGGGACGGCTCGCCGCCGTCTACAAGGAGCTGGTCTGCAAGGGCGCGGCCTGGAGCGTCGCCAACCCGACGTTCGGTATGCCGATCCGGCGCCGCCGGGTCGTGCGGGAGGCGGCCCCGGCGGATTCGGCGGTCAACGCGGCGGCCTGACCCGCCACGCCGTCGGAACGGGCGCTCTCGCACCGAGGGCGCCCGTTCGCCGTGCAGCGACCCGGCGTCGTACGCGTGGCTGGAACCCGGGCCGTGGCCTTTCCGTCTTCCTGCGTCGGAAGCCTCGTCGGACCGTTCCGCGTGGGGGAGGAAGCCGTCTCGGCCGTAAGGTGACGAGCGCAATGCACCCTGGAAATTAATCAGATTCTAACAAATCGGCCATAAATTGAGACAAATATCATCGCTGTTCGCGCCGCGGACAGACCGCGGAATCCCGTCGCCCGTGTGGAGCCGGCCCCGGGCGAGACTCTGGGCCGTAGCGGGTGTCGCGGCCCTCGGATTCCTCGTCGCACTGGAAGTCGCCGCGCGTCGCTACGGCCTGCCCGGACCGATCACCAACCAGGTGCGAGAGGTGGTGTTCGCCCCGAAATCGGGCTTTCTGCTGTACGCCGGTATGGCGTTGATGATGGTGGTGCTCACCTGGCGGCAACGCCTCATCGCGGCCGCTGCCGCGATCGGGATCGACGTCGCCTTCCTCGCGGTCCGCTGGGCGGCCGGCGCCGAGGTCACCGACGGCCACCCCTTCGGCAACGGCGCGCTGTGGGTGCTTCTGGGCTGTGCGGTCATCGGCGTCACGCGTCGCACCGGCCGCGAACGCGTCCTGCTGCTCCAGGGCGTCGGACTGGGCCTGCTGCTGGTGGCCGGCCGCAAGACCGGCGACACCTGGCTGCTCATCACCTCGAAGACCCGCCCTGAGGTGCTCGACCAGTACGTGGCGACCGCCGATCACGCGCTGGGCAACCCGTCGTGGCTGGCGGGCCGGATGCTCACGGCCACCGGTGCGATCGGCTTCAACTTCCTCGACATCGTCTACGGTCAGCTCGCGGTGGCCGCCGTGATCGTCGCCCTGTACCAACTGCGCAACGTGGCGGCCGAGCGCCGCTTCCCCGGCCACCACCTCGTCCGCACCTTCCTGGTGATCGGCCTCCTCGGGCCGGCCACCTACATGATCTTCCCGGTGGTGGGACCGATCTTCGCCTACGGCACCGGCGCCGAGCACTGGGCGTCGGTCAGCCTGTGGGCGGACACGCCGTCCAGCGCGCACTGGGCGGTGGCCCACCTGTGGCCGCAGACGCCGCCGCCGATCGCCGGCCCGCACCACATGCCGTTCGACGGGATCACCCCACGCAACTGCATGCCGAGCCTGCACACGGCGTGGGCTGTCGCGATCTTCATCCACACCCGGCAGGGCCCGCGCGCTCTGCGCTTCGCGGGCACGTTCTGGCTGATCGCCACACTCGCCGCGACCCTGGGATTCGGCTACCACTACGGCGTGGACCTCCTGGCCGGCGTCGTGTTCACACTCACGATCGAGGCGGCGCTGCGCACGTACGACCGCGGGTGGGACCGCTCGGGGATCCTGCTGGTCGCCTACGGCGCGACGGTCTTCACCGGGCTCCTGCTGTCCTACCGCTTCCTGCCGCTGCGGATGGCCGAGCATCCGTGGGTGTCCGGACCGCTCCTCGTCCTGGCGATGACCTCAGTGATCTACGGCTACGTCCGGACGACCGCACTGTGGGAACCGGGCACCATGCCGGCGCGGCGCCCGGAACCGCTGCCCGAACCGATCTGACGTACGGAGCACGGGGCGGCGGGCCGAGCACCGCCCCACCCGTGCACCCGCCCCACCAGGCACCCGCTCCGCCCGTGCACCCGCCTCACCGGTCGTCGCCCTCGAGACCGGCCTGTGCGAGTGCCAGCATGTGCGCGGCCGTCAGGACGTTGCGTGGATCGGCGGCCGTGTTCAGCAACCAGGTCGCCACCGTGACCGACTCGCCGGGCGGAACGACCAGCAGCTCCCAGCGGCCCACGGTGTCGCAGTGCAGGGCGATGGCATGCGCTTCGGCATCCACCGGCGACAGGGCCACTTCGATCACGCGGCCGGGTGCCATGACCGTGCGCGGGGCGTCGGGCCACGCGACGGCGTCCACGGTGACGCGGGTGACGGTGCCGATGCCGGGGTGCAGCGAGCCGACCAGCGCGGGCAGCTCCAGTTCGAGCATGTCGCAACGCGGCCACCAGGCGCCGTCGAGCGGACCGCGGCCGCCACCCGGAGTGAGTGCCAGCCGGGCCACGGGCATCCGGTAGGTACGGTCTCCGCTCCGGGAGACATCCTCTGCCGACCTTCCGGTGGCGTCGTCCATGGTGCGATCCCGTCCCGGGCGGCCCGTGGGCCGTCCGTCTCCGCCGTTCGCCGGGAACGGCACCGCCGTGGCCGCGCCGCGTGAGCCGCTCCCGATGACGTCGGCGTACGTCCGGGCCACCGGACGGCGCCGTCCGAAGCTCGTGCGGCCCGCCGCGCCCCGGGGAGAGCGAGGCGCCGCGGCCTCACTGGTCCGAGTAGCCGATGTCCCCGATGGTCCAGGCGCTCACGTCCTTCAGCGCGACGCGGTACATGCCTCCCGTGTCGGGGATGCCGAAGCTGCCCTGGAGGATCCGGGCGACGTGGAAGTGGAGGTGCGTGGGCTCGTCGCCCCGTGGCCGGTCGCCGCTCCCCTGCGGAGGGGCGAAGGCGGGGGCGAACCGCCCCAGGTCCTCGGAGTCCCGAAGGACCTCGGCCACTCGCTCCTTCCACAGGGCTTCCGGGGCCAGCCGTCCCGTGATGACGGCTCCGGGAATCACCACGGTCAGGGACATCCGGCTGCTGCGCTGCGACTCCACCATCGCGGCGATCGCGACGAGCAGGTCGTCGGAGTGCTTCATGTCTCCGGAGCCTAGTCCGACGCCCGAAGGCGCGGGGCGTGAACGAGGAGGGCGTCACCAGCCCAGCGCACCGTCGTCAGCTCCATTCCGGGGCCTGCGCGACCGGAGGCGCCTCGTGGCAGGTGAAGCCGAGCCGGGTCAGCGCCCTGCGCATCTCACCCGTGGTGAAGTCGCGGCGGCTCTGCCTGGTGATCACTTCACCGACCTGCATCACGGGGTAGAGACGACTGCCGATGGTCACGGACACACCGGTGACGGGTTCGGGCGTGACTCCGCTCATCGACTGCTCGACCTCGCCTTTGGTCAGGTCGAAGGGGAAACGGGCGATGACACAGCGCATGGATGCCTCCACAGGGTTGGGGGAGAAACACCGGAGGGGCCGACCGCGCGACGGCGGTCAGTGGGTGAGGGCGAGGACGCCCAGGGCGTAGCCGTGCTCGTCGATGACGGGGGACGCGTCCAGGGTGCGGACCCGCATGGCGGCTTCCGCCTCGCCGAGGGCGGCCACGGACGAGGTGAACGGTCCACGGTCGAGCGCGATGTCCCGCAGCCGTGTCCGGTCGCTGTACCAGGAGCCGCCGCGGTGCGCGGAGAGCTGGGCCCGGGTGACCAGTCCCGCGCACCGCCCGTCCTCGTCCTGGAGCAGCAGGTGGGGGACGCGGGCGCCGATGAGCACGGACAGGGCCACGTCGACGGTCATGTGGTCGTCCACCTGGGGCCCGGGAGCGTGCATGGCGTCACCGGCGGTCAGGCCGGTGCCGTCGGCGTTCCCGGCCTGTCGTGTGCGGGGCGGAATCGGCGTCATGGGCTTCTCCTCTTCGTCGGGGCGGGCAGGACGGGCGAAGGCTCGCCCCGACCGGCTGGGAGCGGGTGCCGGCGCCTGGGCTACGGGTTGTTCCTCGGGCCGGAGCGGCGGGTTCGGGGGGTGGCGCGTCCGCTCCGCCCACGGCCTGCGGACGGTCCCCTGCGGCCGCGGCCGGCGGATCCCGTGCGGGGGCTCTGCTCGGCGACCGGTGCGGTGACGGTGACGGGCACACCGGAGGGGGTCCGGGCGCCGGTGATGCGATGCAGTTCCGCCTCGCCCGGTCGGATCCGGACGGTCTGCGCGGTGATGCCGGCGTCGGCCATCAACCGGTCCACCGCGCGACGCTGGTGCGGCAGGACGAGGGTGACGACGGTGCCGGTCTCGCCGGCGCGGGCGGTACGGCCGCCGCGGTGCAGGTAGTCCTTGTGGTCGCCGGGAGGGTCGACGTTGACGACGAGGTCGAGGTTGTCGACGTGGATCCCGCGGGCGGCGACGTTGGTGGCCACCAGGACCGTGACGTGGCCGTCCTTGAACTGGGCGAGCGTCCGGTTGCGCTGCGGCTGGGACTTGCCGCCGTGCAGGGCCGAGGCCCGCACACCGACGGACAGCAGGTGCTTCGCCAGCCGGTCCGCCGCGTGCTTGGTGTCGAGGAACATGATCACTCGCCCGTCGCGGGCCGCGATCTCGGTCGCGGTGGCGTGCTTGTCGTCGTCGTGCACGTGCAGCAGGTGGTGCTCCATGGTGGTGACGGCGCCCGCCGACGGGTCGACCGAGTGCACCACGGGGTCGTGGAGGTAGCGGCGTACCAGGAGGTCGATGTTGCGGTCCAGGGTGGCCGAGAACAGCATCCGCTGGCCGCCCGGACCGACTTGGTCGAGCAGTGCGGTCACCTGCGGCATGAAGCCCATGTCGGCCATCTGGTCGGCTTCGTCCAGGACGGTGACGGCGACCTGGTCCAGCCGGCAGTCGCCCCGTTCGATGAGGTCCTTGAGACGGCCGGGTGTCGCCACGACGACCTCGGCGCCGCCTCGCAGCGCACTCGCCTGGCGGCCGATCGCCATGCCGCCCACCACGGTGGCGAGCCGCAGACGCAGGGCGCGGGCGTAGGGGGCGAGCGCGTCGGTGACCTGCTGGGCCAGTTCCCGGGTGGGCACGAGGACGAGGGCGAGCGGCTGCCGGGGCTGGGCCCGCTGCCCGTCCAGCCGGGCCAGCGCGGGCAGGCCGAAGGCGAGCGTCTTGCCCGAGCCCGTGCGCCCTCGGCCCAGCACGTCCCGGCCGGCCAGCGCGTTCGGAAGCGTGGCCGCCTGGATCGGGAAGGGCACGGTCACGCCCTCGGCGCCGAGTGCGGCCAGCAGACGTGCGGGCAGGTCCAGTTCGGCGAACGTCTCGACCGCCGGCAGCGGCTCGGTGAGAGTGACCGGCAGGGCGAACTCCTGTCGGCGTGTGCCGGAGCGCGCTCCTTGGCCGCTCTTTCGCCCGGTGGACGGACGGGGGTTCTGCCGGCCTGTCTCCTGCGTGCGGAAGCGGCTGCCGCGAGCACCGCCTGCCGAGCGCTGGGAATCCTTGTCCGTGCGGAAGCGGCGGGAGCCGCCGCCGGTACCACGGGTGCGGTTCATGGAGGAACCTTCCTCGATGCGGCGCATCGAGGAATTCCATACGGCGGCCTGGGGCCGGACGCGGATTCGCAAGAATGGGCCGAGGGACATACGAAAAGCCGGGCCTCTCGGCGCTGAAGTCGGGGTCGTCGACGACGCGGGGAGTCCGGGGGATCAGAGAAACGCAACGAGCTGGGGCCCGCACCCCAAGAGTGCGGGCCCCAGCCACATCATTCGCGTCAGCGTCAGGCGGGAACGATGTTCTCGGCCTGCGGGCCCTTCTGGCCCTGCGTGACGTCGAAGGTAACCTTCTGGCCTTCCTGAAGCTCGCGGAAGCCGGAGGTGGCGATGTTCGAGTAGTGGGCGAACACGTCAGCGCCGCCGCCGTCCTGCTCGATGAAGCCGAAGCCCTTTTCCGCGTTGAACCACTTCACGGTGCCAGATGCCATATTGAATCTCCCTTGGGGGCAGTGCCGGATTCCGCACTTTACGGATCCGAGTCGCCGCGATGATCACCCCTCCGGAAAGATCCGGGAAGCTCTGCGAAAACAAGTCTTCGGTAACCAAAACTGCAACTGTTATCACGGTAACACAGGTCGGGTGGAAGCCCCCATCCCTTTTCCGTGTCGGCCCAGAAATACTCATCCGGCCGCAGCCCGCATTTCTGTAGCGGCGGGACTAGGTTTCTGCGCCGTACTCGTCCAGCTTCCGGCGCATTTCCCGGTTCAGGCGGAGGGCGTCGTCGAGCCGGTCCTCGAGGGAGATGATGCGGCACGCGGCCTCGATGGGAGTGCCCTGGTCGACGAGTTCACGGGCGCGGGCGGCGACGCGCAACTGGCGGCGTGAGTAGCGGCGGTGACCGCCCTCCGAACGCAGGGGGGTGATCAGCTCGGCCTCCCCGAGTGCCCGCAGGAAGGCCGGGGTGGCGCCGAGAACGGCGGCGGCCCGCCCCATGGTGTAGGCGGGATAGTCGTCGTCGTCGAGGTGCCCGGCGACCGGGGCGTTCTCAGCGGGCATGGCACCTTCGTCTCGGAGACCGGCGAGGGGGCCGGGCGAGCGTGGCACCCGCGCCCGAAGAACTCCCTCCGCCTCGCGACAACCCTAGCGGCAGGCAGGGATACATGCTCTCGCCGCGGCAGGTTTTCCCCTCCCGCCGGGCCAGGCTCGAGAGCGGTCCTCCCGGGACGACGGCCACTCGCACGAGCGGCAGAAAGGTCACCGTCAGCCCAGCCGCTTACCGGTTTCCGCGGTCAACGGCGCGCCAGTCGACGCTCGCCGTGGACTCCCCGCCGGTACGCGATGTCGTAGTAGCGGAAGATCGTCTCCTCCTGATCGGCGGGCAGTACGTCGTCCGTCCCGATCGAAGGCGCCTTCCGTACCTCCCCCCTGGCATGGGAGACCTTGACATAGCCGGGCCCCAGAACCGCCTCGTCGAGCGGGACGAAGACCAGGCGCTGACGGGTCGGCAGCCCCGTACGGACCGTGGCCATGGCCGGTTCGTCCGTGGCCGTGTCCACGTAGACGGCTTCGAGTGCGCCAATCTTCCGCCCCTTGGGGTCGACCACGTCCTGGTAGCGCCACTCCCGGACATCGGCCGCGCGGATCATGGCCGCTCCGTTTCTCCGCCGTCGCAGTCGAGGACTCCCCGGCGGTCATGTGTCGTCTCCCACCGCGGAAGGGCCGGCCCGGGGCACACGGACCCGTGGACGCCGTTCGGGAGGAGTCCAGGAACGCGGGCCGGCGGGCTGCCGGAAGAGCTCTCCCGGCCTTCTCGTCCCACGCTACTCCTGCGGCCGGCCGTCAGCGGGGCTCGTCGGTCTGCGCACGGCGGGCCGAGTGGTGCGATGCGGGCGACGGAACCCCCGGTCCGGGGGCGGACCAGAGGTTCCGATGACGTGCCTCGGGGGGATCACTCGGAGGCGTTGATCACCAGTTCGGCGTGGGCGTTGTGCGGCTGGGGGTCGTAGGGGGCCTGACGCGCGGAGGCGTGGAGCGTGACCGCGCCGGTGGCGTTCGGGACCACCCGGTCGATGCGCAGTTCGAAGGGGAACCGGATCCGGTCCTTGGGGCCGGCCCAGTGCCGCAGTTCGCACCGGTACGCGGCGGATCCCTCCGCCCGGCAGTTCTCCGGCGCCGAGACGACCGTGGTGCCCTCGGGCACCGCCACGGTCACCGTGCCGACCGGGTCACCGCTGCCGATGTTGGCGAACCAGGCGGGACCCTTGTTGCGGAACCCGATCGTGGCAGTGACCTTCTCCCCGGCCGCGCTGGTGACCTCGTCGCCCTGGACGGCGAAGTCGGCCGTGTTCTCCGCGGTGACCGGCGTGCTGGTGGAGTTGTCCTCGGGGTTCCGGTCCTGGGTGCCCTCGAGCGGCTGGACGTCGACATCGAGTCGCTCCGTCAGGGCGTGGGACGCCACGGTGAGCCGCAGCGGCTCCGGCAGGGTGACGGTGGCGCCGGGCTCCACGACGGTGTCGAAGGTGCAGTCCAGCAGGCCGCCCGGCATGTACTCGGTGTCCAGGACGGGCGGGGTCCAGGCGCAGCCCGGGTAGGTGGTGGCGAACTCCAGGCCGTAGGTGTTCCACGCCTGGAGGCGGAAGCCCTCCGCGGCCGCGTCGCCGTTGTTGGTGACCCGGACGGGTACGGTCAGGGAGGTCCCGGGGGCGACCGGGCCCACCGGCGCCGGCCCGGTCGTCAGGCTCAGGTCCGGCGAGGGTACGGACTCGACCGTGACCGGTGTGCTGCCCCAGTGGGTGTACAGCACACCGTCCGGGCCGTCGGTCTCCGCCTGCCCGTGGTGGCCGATGCTCAGCTCCGCACCGGCCGGGGCGCCCTCCACGGTCCGGAGCCCGATGGTGACCTGGGGCCCGTCGTAGGTGCCGCCGATGTCGCCGACCTCCCAGATGTCGCACACGGCGCTGGTGCCGGACCCGGACAGGAAGCAGTTGTCCGGCACCGAGACCTCGGCCACGCCCGCCAGCTCCGACAGGTCGAGGGTGAGCACGCCGTTGGCGACGTGGTGGTCGCCGTTGTCGTGGTACAGGCCGAACGAGAGCTCCTGGTACGAGCCCGGTGCGGCGGACAGCGTCACTCCCTCCGGGGACTGCACCCACAGCATGTCGCTGGCGGCGGAGGCCGGCGTGGTGCCGAGCACGCCGGCGCTCAGCGACGCCGCTGCGACGAGCGCGTACGCGCCGAGCCGTCTCCTGCGGCCGGTGGCGGTTCTCATGACAACTCCCAGGTCGTAGGGAGATCCACCCGTGGCGACGACCCTGGGGGCCACGGCACGGAGTGATCGTTTCCGCTGTTGGACGACCGGGACCTGCCGGAAGTTGTGCCGGGCACGGGCGTCGACACGGGCTGCGGCGCCGGCCTCGTCGCGCCCGTGCGGCGACGAGTGGGAGGCCACTGCCGGCCGTGCCGGACGGCCGGTGTGCACGGACCGGCACGCGGCCGGTGACCGGCGAAAGCAGCGGAAAGGCCCGGGTCCTCGGACCTGGGCCTTCTCCGTGCAGCGGGTGACGAGTGGCGCACGCGCGCTCTCGGCTCGGGAAGCGATGGCGCGTGCGCGAGCGCACCGGTCGACGGGCAGACCGTGTGCCCGCCCGCGCCCGCGTGATCAGTTCGAACCGGGACCGGAACGGTCGGATGCCTCGTTCGCGGCACGGCGGTACTCGGCGTTGATGCGCTGCGCCTCCTCGAGCTGGTCCTCGAGGATGACGATGCGACAGGCAGCCTCGATCGGGGTTCCCCTGTCGACGAGCTCGCGGGCGCGGGCGGCGATCCGCAGTTGGTAGCGGGAGTACCGGCGATGTCCGCCTTCCGAGCGCAGCGGAGTGATCAGACGGGCCTCGCCGATCGCGCGCAGGAAGCCAGGGGTGGTGCCGAGCATCTCGGCGGCCCGGCCCATGGTGTACGCGGGGTAGTCGTCGTCGTCCAGACGATCGCTGAGCGGATTTTCTGCTGCCATGTCACCTCGTTGTGCAACGCGTCGAGGGGCCCTGGTGCCGTACGGCACCAGGGCCCCGAAGGAAATGAAACACCATCTGCCGGCCCTCATGCTCGGCCGACCTTCGGTTTCCGCTACCCGGCCCGGTAAGGGGAGGGGTGCGGGGATCGCGACTGCGTGACCGGGAACCACCATCCATTCCGGGGTCTTGCGGTACCCGGACCGGGAGTTCCTCGGACCGGGCGATCCTGATGGCGTCTGCTCCTCCGTCCTTCCTCTGGATCAACCACTCTGAACGGGTACTGCGGTACTGCTCGGTGGTGCTGTCGGCAGCCCCTCGACCTGCGGGCTGCCCAGTGCGGCTCTCAGTCCCGTCACCGTTCTGCGAACGTCTTGGCTTCGGAACTCCAGAGCCGCCCTGACCTGCGACTTCAGATACTGCTACCCGCCAGTTCGTGTCTGCCGGGTCTGGCTAGACCGTGTCTACGAGAAAAATGCTAATCCTGCCAAGAGCCGATGTCTACTCTCACAAGAGTAGAATTTGGCGTGCAGGGATGGCAGGCATCCTGTGGTCGTGATGACGGTGGACCAAGTCGTCGCGGGGCGACGAGAACGGACACGCCGCCGTGTCCCGACGGGGCAGGTCAGGGCCGGCCCCGACCTGCGCGGCCACGGCGGCGACCCCGTCAGCCCTGGGACGGAGAAGAAGAGATACTGCGGGGGCGTTCCACGCCCGGCGCGGTGATGACGACCGGGACACCGGAAAGCGTCCGGGCGCCTGTGACGCGGCTCAGCTGACGCGGCTCAGCTGACGCGGCTCAGCTCGACGGGCCGGACGGCCGTGCAGGGCGAGTCCGCGCGCGGGATGGGTGGGCACGTCTCGTGCGTGACCTTCGTCGGGGGCGCCCAGCAGGGAATTGCCGCAACGGGCGAGCGGCGCGGACGATCCGGACGAGCCGAAGTCGGTGCGGGACGGAGCCTTCCCGTCGCGCGCCCTGAAATGCAACGAGCCGGGGCCCGCACCTTTTCGGTGCGGGCCCCGGCTGCGAAGTATGTGTCAGCGCCGGGTGTCGGCGGGGACGATGTTCTCGGCCGTCGGGCCCTTCTGGCCCTGCGCGATGTCGAACGACACCTTCTGGCCCTCCAGCAGCTCGCGGAAGCCCTGGGTGGCGATGTTCGAGTAGTGGGCGAAGACGTCGGGGCCGCCGCCGTCCTGCTCGATGAAGCCGAAGCCCTTTTCCGCGTTGAACCACTTCACGGTGCCAGTAGCCATTGTGTTTCTCCTTCGGAGGCGGTGTCAGGAATTCGCACTGTGCGAATTCCGTGTCGCCGTGATGATTAACCCGTCGGAAATGAACCTTCTGGCAACCACACCTGCAACTGACACCGACACTAGCACGGTGCGGTCGGCCCGGCATGGTCGACAATTCCGATCCGGCCGGCGGGGCGGGGAATACTCGTCGTGCCCCGCACCTAATTCTCATTTCACGGGCACAGATATTGCTTCCCGCGGGCGTGGCCTCCCTGCCGAGCGCTTCCGCTCACAGCCCTGTGACCTCCGTCGACGGGAGAGGTGCCGCTGCCCTCGTCGTCAGTGGCAGGCGCAACGGCGAACACGCCGGGACGCCACTGCCGAGTGGAAGGTCACATCCCCCAGGCGGGTCGTGGGGCGGCACCACGGTGACTGCGGTTGTCCCGCCACAGCCCTCGTCGTACGTCCTGGCCAGCGGGTTTCAGCGCTCCGGAACCGGCCCCCGGGGCTGAAACCGGGTTGAGGCCGTTCTGAACCGGCCGGGTCGCAAGCTCTGCGGCATGACGACGACGAACCAGGAACTCGCGATCGCGGCCACCGGGCTGCGGAAGGCCTACGGGGACAAGTCCGTCCTCGACGGCATCGACATCCATGTGCCCGTCGGCACGGTCTTCTCGCTACTCGGGCCGAACGGCGCGGGCAAGACCACGACGGTCAGCATCCTGTCCACGCTGATCTCCGCCGACGGCGGCCGGGCGCGGGTCGCCGGGCACGACCTCACGGCCGACGCCCAGGCGGTACGGGCCGCGATCGGTGTCACCGGCCAGTTCTCCGCCGTCGACGGCCTGATCACCGGCGAGGAGAACATGCTTCTCATGGCCGACCTGCACCACCTCTCCCGCAGGGAGGGAAGGCAGGTCACCGCCGAGCTGCTGGAGCGCTTCGATTTGGTCGAGGCCGCGAAGAAGCCCGCCTCCACCTACTCGGGCGGCATGAAGCGCCGCCTCGACATCGCCATGACCCTGGTCGGCGACCCGCGCATCATCTTCCTCGACGAGCCGACCACCGGCCTCGACCCGCGCTCACGCCACACCATGTGGCAGATCATCCGCGAACTGGTCTCCGGCGGCGTCACCGTCTTCCTCACCACCCAGTACCTGGACGAGGCCGACCAGCTCGCCGACCGCATCGCGGTGCTCAACGGCGGCAAGATCGCCGCCGAGGGCAGCGCGGAGGAGCTGAAGCGGCTCGTCCCCGGCGGCCACGTACGGCTGCGCTTCTCCGACCCGGTGGCGTACGAACGGGCGGCGACCGCCCTGCGCGAGGCCTCCCGGAACGACGAGGCGCTCACCCTGCAGATCCCCAGCGACGGCAGCCAGCGCGAGCTGCGCGCCGTCCTCGACTGGCTCGACGCCGCCGGCATCGAGGCCGACGAGCTGTCCGTGCACACCCCGGACCTGGACGACGTGTTCTTCGCCCTGACCGCCGGCGGCCCCACCCCCGCCCGGTCCCTCGACAACGACCGGCCCACGGCCGACGCCCACCCCACCGACCCGGCCCGGCCCACGACCCACGCCGGCACCGACAAGGAGACCGCCCGATGAGCTCGACCACGACCACGAGCGTGACGACCAGTACCGCCCCCCGGTCCCGGCACGCCCACCCCTTCCGCGACAACCTCACCATGCTGCGGCGCAACCTCCTGCACGCCCGCCGCTACCCCTCCCTCACCCTCAACCTCCTGCTCACCCCGGTCATCCTGCTGCTGCTCTTCGTGTACGTCTTCGGCGGCGTGATGAGCGCCGGCATCACCGGCGGTCCCGCGGACCGTGCCGACTACGTCGCCTACCTGGTCCCCGGCATCCTGTTCCTGACCGCGGCCATGACCACGCTCGGCACCGCCGTGTCCGTGGCCAACGACATGACCGAGGGGATCATCGCCCGGTTCCGCACCATGGCGATCTCCCGCACCTCCGTGCTGATCGGCCATGTGATCGGCAGCGTGATCCAGACGCTGACGGCCCTGGTACTGGTGCTGGGCATCGGGCTGGCCATCGGGTTCCGCCCCGACGCGACGCCGGTGGAGTGGGTCGCGGCGGCCGGGCTGCTGGCCCTGTTCAGCCTCGCGCTGACCTGGCTCATGGTCGGCGTCGGCCTGATCAGCCCCAACGCGGAGGGGGCGAGCAACATCGCCCAGCCGCTGGTGATGCTGCCGTTCCTGTCCAGCGCGTTCGTGCCGGTGGACGCCATGCCGGGCTGGTTCGGGCGGTTCGCCGAGTACCAGCCGTTCTCGCCCGCCATCGAGACCCTGCGCGGGCTGCTGCTGGGCACCGGGATCGGCACGGCGAACGCCGTGCTCGCCGTCGGCTGGAGCCTTGGCCTGACCGTGCTGGGCTACCTGTGGTCCAAGGCGCGGTTCAACCGTGAGCCCCGGCGCTGAGCTCCCGCAGGGCCACCGCCCGCAACTCCCCCCGCCCCAGGGCGGCGTACCTCGACACCGCGTCGGCGTACGCCCCCTTGTCGGCGTCCTCGGCCGCCTTGCGGGACCGGGCGTGGGACAGGGTGGGGAACTCCCGCACCGCCGGCATCCGCTCCGCCAGCGCCACCAGCCGTACGGCCGCCGCCTCACCCCGGGCCAGTCCGACGAACCCGAGCGCCAGCAGCACGCTCCCGTACACCGGCAGGTCCACAGGACCGCCTCCGCCGGAGGACCGGCTGGAACGGGATGAGCCGGAAGGCCCTGCGGCACCGGGCGGGCCCGAGGAGCCGGTCAGCATGTCCAGCAGGCGTTCCCGCAGTTGGCCGGCCAGCTCCGTCACCGGCTCCAGCCGGCCGTGCTGGGCGTGCGCCGCCAGCGCGGCCGACCGCACCTGGAGCGACCACGGGTCCAGGAACGGATCGTCGGTGTGCCGCAGGCTGTACTCCCGCATCTGCTCCGCCGCCTGCCGCCACAGCCCGAGCCCGACCTCGGTCAGTCCCCGGGCCAGCGCGATCTCCGCCCGCGCCGTCAGCTCGTTCACGGCGCCCTCCTGCTGCTGCTCCAGGGTCGCGAGTCCCAGCCAGTACTCCGCCTCGTCGACCTCCCCGCGCTGCAGACAGGCCAGCACCAGCCCCCAGTGGACACCGATCAGGTCCGACGAGTCGCTCAACCCGCCGAGCACGTCCAGCGCGGCCCGCAGCTGCTCGTACGCCTCCGCGCCCCGCTCGGACTGCAGGCACAACTCGCTCAGCCGCCCCCGACTCAGCAACTGCAACGCCGGATTGCCGAGCGGCACCAGGGTGTCGAGCATCCGCCGGGCGTACTCCAGCGCCCGCTCCACGTCGTGCTCCGCTTCCCATACGTAGCCGGCGACGCACGCGGCGATGCCCGCCAGCAGCGGCTCGTCGGCGTCGCACAGCTCCCGCAGCCGCGCGTACTCCGGCGGCTCCGTGTCCGGTACGGCGCACAGGACGACGGCCAGCGCCCGCACCACGGTGTCCGGCGGGGCGGGCGGAAGCCGGCGCAGCGTGACGAGGTGGCGTACGGCGTGCGGGCCGAGGCCCATGAAGAGGCTGGCGGTGCACACCGTCGCCGCACTGCGGGCCGTCTCCACGTCGTCCGGGTCCTCGGGGCCCGGGCGGAAGTGGGACAGCGGCCCGCCGGTCTCGGCGGCGAGGGCGACGAGCCGGGCGTAGCTGGAGCCGGTAGCCCACAAGGAGGCCAGCACGGCGGTGACGGCCGCGATCGTGGGCCCGTCGTCCCGGAGCAGCGCGTGCCGCAGGGCCAGGACGAGGTTGTCCTGCTCGGCCCGGGTGTGTGCCCAGGCGGACAACGAGTCGTCGCCGAACAGCACATCGCGGTGGCGGCGGCCGAAGTCCCGGGCCCAGGAGAGGAACCGGTCGGTCACCGCCTCCTCCTCGCCCGCCTCGGCGCGCCGGGCGGCGCCGAACTCCCGCAGTGTCTCCAGCATGTGGAAGCGCGCCCCGGAAGGGCTGTCGCCCACCCTGATCAGGGACTGGTCGGCGAGCTGTTCCAGCAGGGCCAGCGTGTCCCCGGTCCCGTCGAGCACGTACTCCGCCGCGTCCTCGGTGAAGCCGCCGGGGAACACCGACAGCGCGCGCAGCGCCGCCCTGCCGTCGGGCTCCAGCAGGTTCCAGCTCCACTCGACCACCGCCCGCAGCGTGCGATGCCGCTCAGGGGCGTCGCGGGCGCCGCCGCGCAGCAGGGCGAAGCGGTCCCGGAGACGGCGGGAGATGTCGGCCACGGACAGCACCCGCACCCGGGCCGCGGCCAGTTCCACGGCCAGTGGCAATCCGTCCAGGTGACGGCAGATGTCGGCCACCCGGTCGGCGGGCAGTTCCACACCGGGCCTGGCCGCCCGCGCCCGCTGCTCGAAGAGCTCCACCGAGGTCGCCAGGGACAGCTCCGGCAGGGCGTACACCGACTCCGAGCTCAGCCCCAGCGGGGCCCGGCTGGTGGCGAGGATCCGCAGCCCCTGCGAGCGCGACACCAGCGCCTGCACGAGCTCCGCCGCGCCGCGGATCACCTGCTCGCAGTTGTCCAGCACGAGCAGGACGGGTCCGGCGCCCAGCGTGGCGACGATGCCCGTCACCGCGTCGCCGCCGCCGGCGAACTGCCGCCCTTCCCCGGCGCCGACGGCCGAGGCGACCTCACCGGCCACGTCGTCGTCGGCGGTGACCCCGGCCAGGGGGACGAAGTGGACCACCGGCTGCTCGGCCGCGCGGCTCACCGCGTGGGAGAGCCGCGTCTTGCCCAGCCCGCCGGGACCCACGACGGTGACCACCCGGACCTCGCGCAGCAGCCCGGCCACGGCGGCGATGTCCGCGTCCCGCCCCAGCAGCGGGTTCGGCTCGTGCGGCACACCGTGGCGGACCGGCGCCGTGTCCGCGCCGAGCAACTCCTGGTACACGGACCTGATCCGGGGCCCCGGATCGGTCCCCAACTCCTCCCGCAGCGCGCGCCGGTAGGCGTCGTACCGGGTCAGCGCGGCGGCCCGCCCCGCCGTGGCGGCCTCGCAGCGCAGCAGCTCCGCCAGCACCTCCTCGTCCCGCGGCAGCTCCCCGGCCAGCTCGGTCAGCGGTGCCGCCGCCTCCTCCCGCCGCCCCAGCCGGGCGAGTGCGAGTGCCCGGGAACGCACCAGCGAACGGAAGACCCGGAGCCGGTCGACGCGCAGCGCCACCACGGGATCGTGCAGGTCTTCCCCGGCGCCGGCGCCCACGCTCCCGTCCCACAGGGCCAACCCCGCCTCGGCCTGCGCCAGGGCCCCCTGGTGATCCCCCGCCCTCCCGCGCTCGGCGCTCGCCGCCTCGTACCGCAGCAGCGCGGAACTGTCGACGCGCTCCTCGTCCAGGGCCAGCCGGTACCCGGTGGGAGTGCTCACCACCACGTCGCCACCCAGCTGCGCCCGCAGCCGCGACACGAGGACCTGCACCGCCTTGCCCGGCCGCTCCGGGAGCTCGTCCGGCCACAACCCTTCCACCAGCCGGCCGGTGGTGCAGCCGGTGCGCGGCTCCCGGGCGAGCAACGCCAACAGCCCGCGCAGCCGGGGTGCGGTGATCTCCCTCCCACGCCAGGCGACTCGGGACAGCAGGGCCAACTCGGTGGTCATTCCCGAAGGTTAACCATCGGGGAGCAGGACGTTCCCGCCTGTGGTGAGGAGGTGGTCGATCCGGCGTCGGAGGGACCCCGCCGGTCGAGACGAGTGTGACGGCGGTGAACGACGACTCGGCGGGTGCGGAACCGGATGCACGCGAACGGGATGCCGGGGTAGTAGTGGAGATGTCGTCCTCGCTTTCCGCTCGTGCGGCAGCGTCCCGAGCGGAAGATCCGCAGCCAGGGATGTGATCACGATGCTTGACCCGCAGAACGACCCCGCCGTCCGGGTCGGAGCACCCCCACTCCCCGGACGGGAGGACCTCCTCCACAAGATCAGTGAGCTGCAGAACGAGATCGGCCAGCTGCACAACGCCGTTGTCTCGCACGCTGTGGTCGACCAGGCCATCGGCGTGGTCATCGCCGTCGGTGGGATCCGCCCCGACCAGGGCTTCGAGGTCCTGCGGCACGTCTCGCAGAACACCAACGTCAAGCTGCGGCAGATCGCCGAACAGATCGTGACCTGGACGTACAGCGAGAGCCTGCCCGACGAGATCCGGCACGCCCTGGACGCCGCTCTGTCCACCGCACGATCCGCCTGAAACGAACCCCGACTCCGCCGTTGATCGTCAGCGCGCCACCCCCTGGCCACCGCCGTCGTACGCCTGTGCCGCCGGAGTACGGTGGACCTACCGAGGGCTCCCCGCGCACCGGCTTCGGGCCGTTGCCGTTCTCGGCGCTCGACGACGCCGGGCCGCGGCTCCGTCCGTCCCCGGGGGTGGGTTCGTTCCATGACCGTGCACGCGCGGGACCTGTCCGGGTCGGTGGCCGCAGGGCAGGACGCGGTTCCGCACCGCGAGCGGGGTGAGCGACCGCGGACGAGGGGTGAGGGCGCATCGCCCTGGGCCTGTGAGTGCCTCCGCCCCTTGACCCGTTGCCAGGTCGTCGACCGGCTGGTGGAACTCGGCGATCTGTACGCGGAGAGTTCCGGAGGGGGCCCGTGGCAGTGGAACGAGGGCCGCGGCCTGTACCTCCGCCGGCTCGCGACGGATCTGCGGCGACCGGGCTTCGCCCTGCTGATCGCGGAGGCCACCACCCTGACGGGATGCGCCTACGGCTTCCCCGTGTGCGACGACGGCCCCCGGTGGCGCGGTCTCGACCTGTGCCTGACGCCCGCCCTGCGCCGGCTCGCGGTGTCGGGGAGCCTCTTCGCCGTCTCCGCGATCGTCGTCCGGCCCTCGGTGGGCGCCCAGCACCCGGGCCATGACTGGAATCTCGCCCGCCGCCTGCAGCGACGGCTCCTGACCGACCATGACGCGGCGCTCGGCGTCACGATGGTGGCCCGCGGCGACGTGCAGACCCTGCGGGCCCTGCGGTCCTGGGGATGGCGGTCCCCCGTACCGGGCGCCCGCGCGACGCCCCGGCACGCCCCCTACCGCGTTCTGGTCCTCGACCGCTGACCGCCGAGGCGCCCGCGGCCCAGGGAATTGGAACTCCCGGGTCACATCAGCTGCGGCCCGCGGCCCGCGCCCGTGAGCTGGTCGACGGGAGGAGCCGGTCGAGGCGGCGGCCTGCCGCACCACGGGAGAGAGAACTCCGCACGGGTGGCCCTTTTTCTGCACACAGCGCGTTCGGTACCGGCCGCTCGGGTACCCAGCAGGCGGAACGTCCGGTTGGGACCGCAGCTTGGCGGACCCGCGCTCGTGGAGATGCTCCGCGCATCCCCGCGAGTGCGTCATTCCGGCGTGAAGACCGGTCGGACGTCCGGCCTGCTTCCCCGGCGAGGCCGACTCCGCGAGCACGAGCGCGAGCCTTCGCTCCGCGGACAGGGGGCGGCCTGCCGGTGTCGGCCCCGGCAGGGCGAGGGAAATGTCCCTTGTGCGACGACGGGCGCGTCTGTACGACGGCGGGCACGTCGTGACAAGTAGCT
Organism: Streptomyces sp. NPDC052016; assembly: GCF_044548445.1. Lineage (NCBI taxonomy): Bacteria > Bacillati > Actinomycetota > Actinomycetes > Kitasatosporales > Streptomycetaceae > Streptomyces > Streptomyces sp. NPDC052016. Next base: position 16,013 of record NZ_JBIUBX010000043.1, on the reverse strand, counting down.
CCCGGCTGGGCGCGTTCCTCAGTCCACCGGCCCCGCCGTGCCCCCGAGCCGTCCGGTCTCGGCGAGTGCCAGCATCCGTGTGGCGGTCAGTGAGTTCTCGGGGTCGGCAGCGGCGGCGAGCAGCCGGGCGGCTGTCCCGGAAGGCTCCTCGGGCGGGACGACCAGGAGCACCCAGCGTCCCACGGTGCCGCAGTCCAGGGTGATGACGTGCGCCTCGCTTCCGGGTCCGGCCGGCTCCACGGCGATCACCCTGCCGGGCGCCATGACCGTGCGCGGAGCGTCGGGCCATTCGGCGGGGTCCACGGTGACCCGTACCGTGGTGTCCGGATCCGGCTCCAACGAGCTCACGAGAGAGGGGAGTTCGAGTTCCAGCGCGTCGCAGCGCGGCCACCAGGCCCCGTCCAGAGGGCCATGGCTGGCGTCCGTGGTGAGGGTCAGGCGGGGCATGGGCATGCGGTACGTGTGCCCGGAGGCCGAGGTCGGGTCCTCGGCCGGGGTGGTGCTGCTGGGTTCCATCGTGCGGTCCCGTCCCGGGAGTCGTCGGACGACCGCCCGTTTCGCCACTCGCCGGGAACGGCACCGCCGACCGCGCTGCGCGAAAAGCTCTCGGTACGGTCAGGCTACTCCGCGCCGAGGAGAAGCGGGCGGATCAGTCGTCCGCCCGTGCCCCCCGCGCCGTTCCCCGATTCTCCTGCTCCTCCTGTTCCTCCTCCTGCTCCTCCATCAGGCGGATGCCTTCATGGGTCAGCGAGACGGCGGCGGGGGTCCGGTGCGAGGTCCAGTCCACGCTGATCAGGCCCTCGTCGGCCAGATAGGCGCAAGCGGCGGCCAGATCCTCGTCGGGCAGGCCCAGCTCGGTGCGGAGCGCCGATCCGCTGACCTCGGAGCGGTTGTCCTCGACGGCCCCGTACAGGGATCGCAGAACCGCCTTCCGATTGTTCTTGCGTTCGCGGAGTTTCGTCATGGCTGTCGCTCTCCGAGGTTCTACGGCCGCGCGGGCACGGACACGGCGCGATCCCGCGGCAGCACGGACCCGGGTCACACCTCGTCGGAGTGTGCCCCCGCGTGTTCTGTCGCCTCGCTGGCCGCGAGCCAGGACCGTGCGGGTTCCGCGGCGTGCGCGGTGTCGAGGGTGAGATGGAGTCGGGTCCCTCCTTCGCTGCCTGCGGGGTAGCTGCGCTGCTCGGTCGAGGCGAAGCAGCGGCGGAGCACTTCGGCGACGCGCCGGGCGGCCTCCGGCGTCGTGGCGACGACACGGACCTCGGCGTGGCCCTCGGGGGGCAAGGGCTCGTGCTCCATACGGACCTCCTGGCAGGCGCTGGGCGAGAAACACGCATGTGTGACGCCCCGAGACGCCGGGCGACGGTACGGCGGCGTGACGCGTTTCCGCGGCGCTCCTCTTCTGAAGGGTATGCCGGGCGGGCGCGCCCGTGCGCACCACGCGCCCGGTGGTCGGGCCGGAGCGGGCCGGCGACAGCGCGGACAGGGACGAGCGGTGTCTACTGCTGCCCGCCGGGGCCGGCGGAACGAGCCTGATCACGGGCGGTGTCGACCAGGATCTGGCCGGCCTGCCGAAGGTTGCCGGTACGGACCGCGTCGGCCATCGCGGCCCTCGCCGCGAGCGGGGGTGTGTCCGGTGGGATGACGAGCAGCGAGAAGTGGTCGCGGTCGCCACGGGTCACGAGGGCGGTGTCGTCCCCCACGGCGAAGGAGTCGATGTGCACGATGCGACCGTCGACGGTGATCCGGGTCGGCAGTTCGTCCCAGGCGTCGCGGTCCAGGCCGACGCGGGTGACGGGTCCGAGCCGCTCGGCCAGGGCGGCGATCAGGCCAGGCAGCTCGGTGGCGGGATCCCGGGAACGGGGCCACCACGCACCGTCGAGCATGGCCTCGCGGTCATGGGTGGTGGCGAGCCGCAGAAGCGCCGTTCCGGGCCGCAGGGAGTCGTACACGCCGTCCGCCAGGAGACCTGTCGGAGGAGGGGGGTCGGAGACGGCCATGAACATCACCTGCCTGTCGGTTCCGGCAGGCCGCCGACCGCGGGTGACGGTGACGGAGCAGCTGCCGTAGAGGGTTACGACCTCCTCGCGGCCCTCGCCTCCACGCTACTCCCGCACTGCCGCGTCACGGTCGGCTGCTCCGCACCGGGCAGCGCTGTACGCGCCGGCAGTGGTGCGGGACGGATCCCTGCGGCAGCAGGATCAAGGCGGCAGCGACTGCCTGACCTCGCCCGCTGCGGCTACCTGACCTCGCTCGCCGTCGCGCGGAGGTGCTCGATTCCGGCGTCGAGCGCCGCCTTGAGGTGGGTCGAGTCACCCGTGGACATCATGATGGCCACGCCTCCCTGGACACCCGCCAGCAGCGCGGCGGCCGTCCGGTCCACATCGAGGGCCGGTGACACCAGACGGTTCGCCTGGAGGGCTCGTATGCCCCGCGCGAGCTGCTCCTGCCACTGGCGCATCAGCTCCGTCACGATCGCCCGCGCACCGGGCCGGGCCCGCCCGACCTGCAGGAACAGCGCCCCCAAGGGGCAGTGGTCGCCCTGCCGCTCATACCGCTCCACCACCACGTCCCGCCACTGCTGCCATGCCTCCCACGAGTCCAGCCGCCCCAGGTAGGGCTGCTGGTCCTCCAGGACGCGGTCCGCCTCGAACCGGGCCACCGCCAGCAGTAGTCCGTCCTTGCCGTCCGGGAAGTAGTGGAACAACTGGCTCTTGCTCGTGCCGGTGCGGCTGCGGATGTCGTCGAGCGTGGTGAAGCCGACGCCCCGCTCGCGCAGCACCTCGGCCGCCCCCTCGATGATGCGGGCCCGTGTGGCCCGGCCCTTCGCGGTCGTCGCGTCCGGCATCCGATCCCCTCTCCACCCTCTCAACCTGTCCACCGGTCCACCGTGTCCATTTTGGACTTGCCGGTCCATTTTGCACGACGCACCCTGGTCCGCACACCGCGAGGCAAGGGAGAACAGTCATGGGTGAACGACTGCGGAACAAGACGGCGTTGGTCACGGGATCCACCAGCAACATCGGACAGGCGATCGCCGAAGCGTTCGCCGCCGAGGGGGCCCACGTCATCGTGTCCGGCCGCAACCGGGACCGAGGGGCACAGGTCGTCGCGGGGATCCGCGCATCCGGCGGCCGGGCCGATTTCCTGGCGGCGGACCTCGACGGCAGCGCGGAGGCTTCCCGGGACCTGGCCGCTCGGGCCCGGGAGACCTTGGGCGGGCGGATCGACATCCTGGTGAACAACGCCGGCATCTACCCGGCCCCCGGCACCACCGCCACCGACGAGGCGACCTTCGAGAGGGTCTACGGCGTGAACGTGAAGGCACCGTTCTTCCTCACCGCCGCCGTGGTCCCCGCCATGGCCGACGCCGGCGGCGGAGTGATCATCAACCTCGGCTCGTGGATCGCGCGCCTGGGTGTTCCTCTCGGTGCCCTCTACAGCTCCACCAAGGGAGCCATGGAGACGCTCACGCGGGCCTGGGCCGCGGAGTTCGGCCCGATGGGCGTGCGGGTGAACGCCATCTCGCCGGGCGTGATCCTGCCCCCGGCCCCGGAAGGCGGCGAGCCCCATCCGGGCGAGCTCATGATGAAGGGCACCCCGGCCGGTGACGTCGGCACGCCGGACGCCATCGCGCATGCCGCGGTCTGGCTGGCCGGCGACGAGGCGGCCTTCGTGCACGGAACCGTGGTGGACGTCGACGGCGGCAGGACAGGGGTCGCCGTCATCGCCGCGTAGGGCGTGGCGTCGGCGGCGGATCGTCGGCCGCGACAACAAAGAAACCCCAGGCCGTCGGCCTGGGGCTTTCGCATGGAGCGGGTGACGAGAATCGAACTCGCGCTCTCAGCTTGGGAAGCTGCGGTCACCGAGGGCCCGTTGTGCCGCTGACCTAGGTGAACATCCGCTACGCGGCCTCATCGGCCTTGGCTGCTTTCACCGTGATTCCCCGCTGTTCCCCGCTCCATCTGGTGCGCTTGTGGTGCGGCGTCCGTGGGGGTGGAGGAGAGACACCCCCGGACTATCCAGGTCTGCGGGGCAAACCGCCCGGACGGGCTGAGGCCCGCATTTCAAATCGGCTCAGGCGAAGGGCACTTCGCCAGTTCCCGCTAGGCTCCCTGTGACCTTCAGCCCGGCACACGCCAGGGCTTCTTGTGCGGGTGCTCCGAGCCGGGGCACCGGGGGTGGGCGAATGACGAATGCTTCAGCGGTCGGAAGACGGGTCGTTGCGGCGGCGGGTGTCTTGTCGGTGCTGGCGCTGACCGGCGCGTGCGGTGCGGACAGCGGGGACGATGCTGGGGGAGGTAAGCCTGCGGCCGCCGGGCCCACCTTGTCTGCGAGCTCAACGCCACAGCAGGCGTCCGGATCGCCCGCCTCCGCGGCCGGGAAGGGGCTCGACCAGAAGGGCCTCGACCGCCTGGCGCTGACCGAGCACGACGTCCCCGGCTATACCGTCAACACCGTCACGGGCCAGGGCAGCCCGGTGGACCACGACGTGCTCACGACCTACCGCGCCGTCACGCCCGCACCTTGCCGACCCGTCTACGCGGCCGCACAGCTGGGCAGCCTGCACGACCTCACGGCCCAGGTCAGCCAGGATATTGTGTCCACCTCCGACGATCTCGGACAGCACGCGAGTGTCGGCCTGACGTCCTACACCCTTGCCGACGCCCGCACGGTGATGACCGAACTGCGCGCAGCGCTTCCGAAGTGCGTCACCGCCGAGATGCGCCCGTCCGCTGCCCACCCAGGTGCTGGACTGGGGTATTCCGGTTCCCAGTCCCGATCTGTTTCCGGTTACGGCGACGAGACACTCGCTTTCGACACCACCCAGGTCGTCGACAGCGGGGGACCCAGCATTCCCGTCACCGTCCTGGTCGTCCGACAGGACTCCACCATCGCCACCTTCCTGTCCCTCAACCCCATCCAGCCCCCGACCATCCCCCAGGACATCATCGACGCGCAGCTGAAGAAGCTCGCCTGACCTCGTCGGGCGGGGGATGACGTACGTGGCGCGGTTTACAGCACACCTTCGGCTGGAGGATCCGGCCGCCACGCAGCTGTAGTGGTACCGGTGTGGCACGACCCCGGATACGGCGAAGGGCCAGCCTGAGAGGAAACCCCTGAGCCGGCCCTTCTTCCTGCGCCCCGGCAGGATTCGAACCTGCGACACCCGCTTTGGGAGTGCGGTCCGACGTTTTCAGCAGGCGGCTGCCGCAAGGCTCGGGCTGATGCCTACGGCCGCCCGGAGTTGCTGACATCCGGTGCTGTGATGTCAGCCGGGGATGTCAGGTGGGCCGCCCTGTTCGGCTACGGGCGACGGTAGACGGCAGGGTCGATTCCGGCTGCCGGGGCCCGGGACAAGTCCAGATAGCACGGGTAGTCGGGGTCACCTACCTCCATGAGTACGAACTGATCGACGTCGTGCTTGGCGAAGCGATGGAGGTACTGCAAGAAAAGTTCCAGTTCCTCGTCGGAGAGAGGTTCGTCGTGTCGGTCGTTTCGCACGCCCTCACCCTACGGCTGGCCGGGTGGCATGACCGCTTCGTCCCGAAGCAACTTGGGCGGGGGCCTTCCCTGGGGCAGGTGTGCCCTTCACCTGCGCTGATGGCCCGCGGGCGTTCGTGCTTGTTCCCGTGCGTTATCACGCTGTTAGACACTCACTCGTTCCTCTGCATCACTTCTTACGGCGCTTGCTCGCCCTCTTCTTCTGTTCGGCTTGGCCACGCTTCGTCCAGTCGCTTTGGTGGCGGTAACAGCGCGACGTGCCCTTCATCGTCTTGTTCTGACAACCTCCGCCGGCCGACGTCGATCAACCGCACTCCCCTTGCTCCCACTCGCCCACCGTCCACCCCGGTAGTTCGGCTTCAAGGTCGGCATCCAGCATGCGTCCGCCGTGCAGGCATCGCGTAGGGGGCATGGCCGGCGCAACAAGAGCGCCATGCGCACGCGAGTTGGAACAGGCAGCACCGTCGCACGAGCACTCATTCCTAGACGGAAACTGAGACGGCCCGGCCGAAGCCGAGCCGCCTATTCGTTGTGCAGCTGACCGATCCGTAGCTCTAGCCAGACCGGTCAGCACCGGTCATGCCGGCCGCTTCAACGGCCTGCGTGGCCACGCGCAGTCACGTGTGGTTTGCGGTGGCTGCGGTACGCCGCTGCCGTGCCAAGGCCTGCCAGCGCGGATGTTAGAGCAAGAGCGCTCGCGTAAGCGTCAGCAATCTGTGCGGCCGAGCGTGAGAGCACCAGCACGATGACGATTACTCCGACGACCCATGGCTTGGGCATGGGGTTTGACAGCGCCCCGGAGTTTAGGGTGACACTCATGTGAGCCTCCAATGGCTTAAGGCCCTCGATCGCACGCACCGCCAAGCACTCGCGATCGGGGGCGCTTTCTTGCCTCCGGACCGTAGCAAGACCTTGGCCGTCGAAAGGTGTGACAGCGACGCCACCGGCAACTCTCAGCTGTAAACTATAGTTTACGGCTACGTTGAGTTACGAAATAATGGGCATTTGACCCTAGCTCCTTCTGCTTTCCTAGGGAAAGTAGCAGGAGGGCCCAATTGACTTACCTACCGTAAGTTTTCAAGATGGCCGAAAATGAACCCCGGCGAACCCGCCCCCCGACTCCCATCCCATCTGCCGTCGACCCGCACACATCGTGGAGCACGCTCGGTGCCGTTTCTGCTCGGCTCTGACTGGGTCGATGGCGGACGGGATGGGAGTTCCCCCACCGCTACAACCCACCGGCCGGCAACCGCCCGCGGGCCCTTCCATCCCGGAGTCGAAGCGCCCCGCCCCCGCCAGAGGCATCGTTATGAGCCGCACTCGCGTACCGCTCGGCTGCATCGTGGGTTGGTCACCCATCAGCCCGAGCTGTCAGGCGTGCGGACGGCGGCCGGGCTGAGCGGGGCGCAGACAGGAGTGCAGGCCCGGGCGACGGGCCGCGCGCGCCGCACCGAATGCACTCCGCGCTCATGCCTGACGCGGGTTATGGCCACGAGGCACAGATCTTGCTCCGGACCATGTTCGAGACCTCTGTCAGCCTCCGTTGGCTCTCACGGAAGGGGGATGCCGGCGCGCAGGGCCGGCGCGCAGGGTGTCTTGGCTGAGGGGGATCGTACGAGCCGGGCGGCCCTCGCGGACCTGGAGGAGGCTTTCGAACTGCCGCAGACCTGATCGACGCCATCAGGAGCCTGCCGGTGGAGAAGACCGACGAGAGCGAGATCTTCCGCAAGTTCCAGGCTCATTGTGACGTCGATCCCAAGCGCGAGCTGTACTCGGTTTACCGCCACCTCTGTGGATATGCGCACCCGAGTACGACCGGCGCCTTCGCCTTCATCGAACCGACGACGAAGGTGCCGGGGCTGCGTACGGAGCCCCGGACGAGCCCTTCCGCGGTCGAGGACCGCCGCCATGTGCCTCATCCGGGCGGGGCGCGCCTTCGATTCTGCCGCGAGTCAGCTGACGCGCGGTAGTGCCGCCGCCAGTCCTCCGACTCCAGCTCCCGTTCGATGGCCGGCCGACGGCGCCCCGGGACCGTGGGTACGCACCACCCCTCGCACATGCCTGGACATGAGTTTGTAACCAGCCATTGACAGGAGCTTTGGCCGAAGGCACTCTCATGTGCACACGGTTGCCTAACCGGTTAGGCAACCCGGTTTCAACCAGTATGGGCAGGGATGATGGCGCGCCGGATCGGGATCAAGGACGTGGCTGCCGCGGCAGGTGTGTCCAAGGCGACGGTGTCGCACGTCCTCAACCGGGTCGAGGGCAAGCGGATCAGCCAGGAGACCCAGCAGCGCATCTGGCGGGTCGCCGAGGAGCTCGGATATGTGCCGAACAGTCTGGCGCAGGCATTGGCGACGCAGCGGTCGCAGACCATCGGCTTCGTCAGCGACGAGATCGCCACCACCCCCCACGCGGGCCGGATGATTCTGGGTGCCCAGGAGGCCGCCGCGGCCGAGGGTCTGGTGCTGCTGCTGGTCAACACGAGCGGCGACGCGGAACTGGAGCGCACCAGCATCGAGATGCTGCTCCAGCGGCAGGTGGACGGCGTGCTGTACGCGGCCATGTACCACCGCATCGTGGAACTGCCCGAGGCCCTGCGCTCGACGCCCACCGCGCTGCTGGACGCGCGCTGCGACGACCCCGCCGTCCCCTTCGTGGTGCCCGACGAGGCCCAGGGCGGTTACACCGCGGTGCGCGAGCTGATCGACCACGGCCATCGTCGGATCGGCGTGACCGTGCAGACCCGCGACCTTCCCGCCCGGGAGGGCCGCCTGGAGGGCTACCGCCAGGCGCTGGCCGAGGCCGGCATCCCCTACGACCCGTCCCTGGTCGCCGCCGAGACGGCGGTGCCCTTCGACACGGTCGGCGGTGATGTGGACTCGGGCTACCGGGCCGCCCGGCGTCTGCTGACGGCGCAGCCGCGCCCGACAGCGTTGTTCTGCTACACCGATCGGATGGCCGCCGGCGCTTACCGGGCTGCCGCCGAGTTGGGACTGTCCATCCCTCACGACCTGTCGGTCGTGGGTTTCGACAACCAGGAGCTGGTCGCCGAGGCGCTCTACCCCCAGCTGACCACAGTCCAGCTTCCGCACTACGAGATGGGGGCGCGGGCCGTCGCACAGCTGCTCGCGCTCACCGGAACGCCGGGTTCGCCACCAGGCCCGGTCGCACAGGAAGTGCTGCACTGCCCGCTGGTGGCGCGGGCATCTGTCACTTCGCCGCCCCGGCTCTGAACCCGGGACGGCGAAGCTTTCGCACCACGACAGGCGACCGTCGCAACCGGTCGTCATCCCTGTCAGTACTTGGAACACAGTGAGGGTACACACATGTCCTCTGGCATTTTCAAGGAGCCGTTCAGCCGCCGTGGCGTGCTGAGAGCCGGCGTCGCATCCGCCGCGGTGGCGGGCGTGGGCGGGCTGGCCTCCGCCTGTTCCTCCGGCTCGTCCAGCTCTTCCGGCTCGAACGTGCTGAACGTTCTGGTCTTCACCGACCAGGCGTCCGCGGACAAGCTGGGCAAGGTGGCCGCGCCGTTCGAGAAGGCGCACCCCGGCATGAAGGTGAAGTTCACCGGCATCTCGGGCAAGGACTGGAACGACTTCTTCAGCAAGCTGCTCACCCAGATCGCCGCAGGCAACGCCCCCGACATCGCCTCCGTCGCCACCGAGGGCCTGCAGCTCTTCGCGGCCAAGGGTCTGGCCGAACCGCTGGACGACTACGTGAAGCGGGACGCCTCCCAGCTCAAGTCGTACTTCGCCGACGTCCACCCGGCGCTGATCGAAGCGATGATGTACCAGGGCCACCTGTACGAACTGCCGACCGATTTCAACGCCGGCAACATGTTCTACAGCACCTCCCTGTTCGAAAGCGCCGGGGTGGGACGCCCGGCCGACGACTGGACCAAGGACGACTTCTACGACATCGCCAGGAAGATTGCCGCCAAGGGCGGTTCGGCCGTCCCCTACAACTGGGTGGTCCGGCTGTGGGGCAGTTGGACGTCCTGGATGTACGCCAACGGCGGCAACCTGCTGACCGAGGGCAAGTGGGACGGCGGCGACTGGCTGTGGGACACCTTCTACCCGAACGACCCCGCCGCGGCCGGCCGCAAGGGCGGCTGGCGCTGGGGGGATCCGACCGCCAACTCCGCCCCGGTCGTCGAGTCCCTCGACTACATGATCCAGCTGCAGAAGGAGGGCTTGTCGGCCAAGCCTGACGTCGGTGGCGGCGAAACGCTGCAGGGTCTGTTCGCCAGCAACAAGATCGGCATGGCGGTCGGCGGCGGGTTCTGGGCGGGTGGCCTGCACAACGCCGGCATGAAGACGGGCTCCTTCGACGTGCAGTACTTCCCCAAGTGGCGCAGCCAGCGTCACCTGTTCGGCGCGGGCGGCTACGGCATCCTCAAGTCGTCCAAGAACAAGGACCTCGCCTGGGAGTTCGTGAAGTCCCTGGTGTCCGCGAAGAACCTGGAGGTGCTGAAGCCGGGCAACACCACCACCTTCCCGCGCAAGTCGATGGTGACGGCCGAGAAGTACGCCACCACCGGCCCCAAGAACTGGCACGTCTTCTACGACACCCTCACCAAGTTCCCCGACACCGCGCCGATCCCGGCCCCGCCGTACTACCAGGCGATGGCCATCGCGCTGAACAAGCGCACCACCGAGGCGATGGCCTCGGGCAAGGCGAAGGCGGCCCTGGACGGTTTGCAGAGCGATCTCGAGACCGCCATGAAGACGGGATGAGGCGTTGATGTCACAGGCTGTCCGAAACCGTGGCCGCGCGTCCGCCCCGTCGGGCGCGCGGTCGGGCCGCCCTCCTGAGCAACAGGCGGACCAGAGCGCGGCGCTGCGTCGCCGCGCGCAGAACCGACGCGCCCGCCGCGAGACTCTGTTCGGCTACGCCATGGTGGCCTCCGCCCTGGTCGTGGTCGTCGTGTTCACCGTGGCGCCGATTTTCGCCTCGTTCGTCCTGGCCCTGTTCAAGTGGGACGCCATCTCCACCCCCGAGTTCGTCGGGCTGGACAACTTCGACGCTCTCCTGAGCGACAAGACGGTCACCCACTCGCTGCTGTTGACCTCCGGTCTCGCCGTGTTCATCGTCTTCCTCCAGGTCGCCCTCGGCCTGGGACTGGCACTGCTGGTCGCCCAGCGGGCGTCGAAGATCGTGCAGAAGCTCTTCCGCGCGGCGTTCTTCCTGCCGATGCTGGCCTCCGCAGCGGCCATCTCAATCGTGATGTCCTACGTGTTCAACGACCAGTTCGGCGTCGTCAACTACTACCTGAACCTGCTTCACCTTCCCGAGGTCTCGTGGCTGAGCTCCAATGGGGGAGCAACGGCGACCATCGTGCTGGTCGCCGTGTGGCAGCAGCTGGGCTTCACCTTCATCCTCTTCGTCGCCGCCCTCAGCTCCGTCCCGGGCGACGTCCTGGAGGCCGCGCAGATCGACGGCGCATCATCCGCCCGCATGTTCTGGCGGATCAAGCTGCCCCTCATCAGCCCCACCGTGCTGTTCGCCTCCACCGTCGGACTGATCAACACGATGCAGCTGTTCGACCAGCCTTATGTGATGACCCAGGGTGGTCCCGGCGAGTCGACCTACACCACCGTGCTGCTCGTGTACCGGACGGCCTTCCAGAACCTCCAGTTCGGCTATGCCTCGGCCATCTCCGTGGTGCTGTTCGCCGTCCTGCTGATCATCACGGCCGTGCAGTTCACGGTGAGCCGAAAGTGGGTGTTCTACTCGTGACCGCCATCCTCGACAAGCAGCCCGCAGCCGCCGTCCGCGTCCCGCGCCGGCGCCGACGGATCCGGATCGGACGTCTGCTGTCGCTCACCGTGCTGACGGCTGCGGCCGTGCTGGTGGTGGCGCCGCTCGTGTGGGCCCTGGCCACCTCGCTGCGCACCCCGGCCACCTCCTTCGACAACCCGCCGCAGTGGATCCCAACGGATCCTGTCTTCTCGAACTACCAGGCCGTCTTCGACAAGGTCCCCTTTACCGCGTTCTTCCTCAACAGCGTGGTGGTCACCGGACTCATCGTGGTCGGCCAGCTCATCACCTCCACGATGAGCGGCTACGCCTTCGCCATGGTCCGCTTCCGCGGCAACAAGGCCCTGTTCGCCGTCATCCTGGCCACCATGATGGTCCCGATCCAGACGACCATCATCCCGGTCTTCCTGATCATCAAGTACCTGGGCCTGACCGACAGCCGCATGGCGCTCGTCCTGCCCGCCGTCGGAGGCGCCTTCGGCACCTTCCTGATGCGGCAGTACTTCCTGCAGATGCCACGCGAACTCGGCGAGGCGGCACGGGTGGACGGAGCCTCCCACTTCCAGGTCTTCGCCCGCATCTACGCCCCCATGGCGCGTGCCCCGATGGCCACCCTGGGAGTGCTCACCTTCTCCGCCTACTGGAACGAATTCTTCCGCCCGCTGATCTTCCTGCAGTCGACCGACAACTTCACCCTGCCCCTGGGCCTGGTGACCCTGCAGGGAAACATGGGCACCGGCAGCATCTCCATCGTGCTCGCCGCAGTGATCATCGCCCTGATCCCCAGCGTGCTGATCTTCCTTGCCGCCCAGCGGTACTTCGTCGAGGGAATCGTGGCCGGCTCCTTCCGCTGAGCCACCCTCACCCCTCCGACGCTCTCCAACACCTCGAAAGGCACGCGTGTGTCCACCGCGCCCTTTGACCGCGACCGGCACCGTCCCGTCGCGCACCTGCGCCCGCCCCGCAACTGGATCAACGACCCCAACGGGCTGGTCCACCACGACGGCCACTACCACGTCTGCTACCAGTACAACCCGCACGGCACCGGCCACGCCAACATGCACTGGGGCCACTTCCGCAGCCCCGACCTGCTGAGCTGGGAACCCTTGCCGATCGCCCTCACCCCCACCCACGGGGGCGAGGACGCCGACGGCTGCTTCTCCGGCAACGCCGTCTCAGACGGCGACCGGCTCGTCGCCTTCTACTCCGCGCACCGCGAGGAGCGCCCGCAGCACCAGTTGGTCACCACTGCCGAGTCCTGCGACGGCGGCCTGACCTTCCGCCCTCGCGGCGACCTGCTCATACCCGAGCCGCCCGACGGCACCACTATGTACCGTGACCCCTACGTCTGGCAGGACGGGGACAGCTGGCGGATGCTGGTCGGCGCCGCCCTCGCCGACGGCCGCGCCGCGGCCCTGCTGTACGACTCGCCCGACCTGCAGACCTGGACCTACCGGGGGCCCTTCTGTGCCCGCGAACCAGAGCCCGTCGGCGACGCCGGACTGGTCACCGGCGAAGGCTGGGAGTGTCCCCAGTACCTCCCGGCGGCTGACGGGCGAGGTGCCCTCATCCTCTCCGCCTGGTACGAACGCGACGGCCCGCACGGCGTGCTGGCCCTGGTCGGCGAGGAGCGCGGCGACGTCTTCGAAGCAGGTCCGCCCCAACTCCTCGACCACGGCCCGGACTTCTACGCCCCCGCCCTGCTGCGCGCACCCGGCCGAAGATGGCTGCTGTGGGGCTGGTCCTGGGAAGCCCGCACCCAGGAGTGGTCCGACGCCGAAGGCTGGGCCGGAACGCTCACGCTCCCCCGCGAGATAGAGCTGACCGAGGACGGTCGGACGTACCAGCGGCCCGCCGCGGAACTGCTCGCGCTACGCGGTGAACGTACGGTCCACGCAACCGGGCTGGCCTCGGACACCGCTCCCGTCGACCTGGGCGAAGTCAGCCGCAGCTTCGACCTCACGGCCCGCCTCGAAGCGACCGGCAAGACCGGCCTGCGCCTGGTCACCGCTCCCGACGACTCCGAGTACCTCGACATCCTCCTCGACGCGGACGCAGGCCAGTTGGTCGTCAACCGCGACCACGCCTCACTGGACCCGCGCACCCGCGGCGGCACCTACACGATGCCCTGTCCCAGCGGTCGGCCGGTCGACTTGCGCGTCGTCGTCGACCATTCCATCGCTGAGATCTTCCTCTCGACCGGCCAGGTACTCACCGTTCGCTTCTACCCAGTAGGCGAAGGCCCCTGGCACCTGCAGGCGCACACCACGCCCGGCGCACAGCTCAACTACTCGATCGACGCATGGCAACTCCTGCCGCTTGAGATCAAGGAATCCGGCACCGACACGCTCAACGGCAAAGGCCGCGCGGCGTAAACGCCGCCCAATCAGCGTGCCATTACCGCGAATTCCGGCAGAACATCCCGGCCGTGGAGGACGACGACCCCACGATCCCAAGTTCCGCCAGGCCGCCGCATTCCTGCCGTTCCCGAATGAACCACTCGACCTGAGAGCGCACTCTCCACCCACTTTGTCCGCTCATTTCCTGAACCAGGAGACAGTCCCATGACCCCTGCTTCGAATTCCTCCTCGCCCGGACGTCCAGCCGTCGCCCGCCGCACCGTTCTCGGAGCGGCAGGCGCCGCGGCCGCCGCCGTGGCAGTCACCCTTCCCGTGCCGGCGTCAGCCGCCTCCCAGACCAAGCGGCAGCGGCCTCTGCCCGGCGGCGGCGATCTCGGCCCGAACGTCATCGTCTTCGACCCGTCCACCCCCAGCATTCAGACCAGACTGGACGAGGTATTCGAACAGCAGGAGGCGGACGAGTTCGGCACCGGCCGGTATGCGTTCCTGTTCAAGCCCGGCACCTACAACGGGATCAACGCCCAGATCGGGTTCCACACCTCCATCGCCGGTCTCGGGCTCACTCCGGACGAGACGACCATCAACGGCGACATCACCGTCGACGCCGAATGGAACGGCGGCAAGGCCACGTCGAACTTCTGGCGGTCCGCCGAGAACCTCGCGGTGGTACCGGCCAACGGCACGAACCGCTGGGCCGTCTCCCAGGCAGCGCCCTTCCGGCGCATGCACGTCCGCGGGAACCTCACCCTCGCCCCCACCGGCTACGGCTGGGCCAGCGGCGGCTACATCGCCGACAGCCGCATCGACGGCCAGGTCGGAACGTACTCGCAGCAGCAGTGGTACACCCGCGACAGCGCCATCGGCGGCTGGTCCAACGCCGTTTGGAACATGGTGTTCTCCGGTGTCCAGGGTGCACCCGCGCGGAGCTTCCCCAACCCGCCCTACACGACGCTCGACACGACCCCCATCTCACGGGAGAAGCCGTTCCTCTACCTGCGGGGAAGCGAGTACCGGGTCTTCCTGCCCGCGAAGCGCACCAACGCCCGCGGTGTCAGCTGGGGCAACGGCACGCCGCGAGGCACCTCACTGCCCCTGTCGCGGTTCTACGTTGCCAAACCCGGTGTCAGCGCGGCCACTCTCAATCGGGCACTCGCCCAGGGACTCCACCTGCTGCTGACCCCGGGGATCTATCACCTCGACGAGCCGGTCCGCGTCAGGCGGCCCAACACGGTGGTGCTCGGACTCGGCTACGCCACGCTGATCCCGACCAACGGCGTCACGGCCCTCAAGGTCGCCGACGTCGACGGGGTGCGTCTGGCCGGCTTCCTCATCGACGCCGGGCCGGTCAACTCATCCACCCTGCTCGAAGTCGGCGAACCCGGCTGCTCGGCCGGCCACAGCGCCAACCCGATCACCGTCCAGGACGTGTTCATCCGCATCGGTGGAACCGGCCCGGGGAAGGCGACCACCAGCATGGTGATCAACAGTCGTCACACCATCATCGACCACACCTGGCTCTGGCGCGCCGACCACGGTGACGGCGTGGGCTGGGAGACCAACCGGGCCGACTACGGCGTCGTCGTGAACGGCGACGACGTCCTGGCCACCGGCCTGTTCGTCGAGCACTTCAACAAGTACGACGTGCAATGGAACGGACAGCGCGGCCGCACCATCTTCTTCCAGAACGAGAAGGCGTACGACGCCCCAAACCAGGCGGCCATCCAGAACGGCTCCGTCAACGGCTACGCGGCCTACAAAGTGGCCGACTCGGTGACCACACACGAGGCATGGGGCCTCGGCAGCTACTGCAACTACAACGTCGACCCGACCATCGTCCAGCACAACGGTTTCGTCGCCCCGAACACACCGGGCGTGAAATTCCACCACCTTCTGGTCGTCTCGCTCGGCGGTAACGGCCAGTACGAACACGTCATCAACGACACCGGCGCCCCGACATCTGGCACATCGACCATCCCGTCCAACGTGGTCTCCTACCCCTGAGCTCACCGCTCATCGACAGTCCCGTCGACCGGTCAGCAGATCGACGGATCCCGGCCCGGCCCGTCCAGCCGGGCCGGGAACTCCGCGTCGGCCACTTCGAACGCGAACCGCGTGCAGTCCGACCTGGCCTCCTCGGCGCCGGCCTGACCGCGACCTCCTCGGTGCGGCGATGCTCCCTCCCGCGTACGTGGCTCAACCCAGCGGTGTGACCAGCATCGAGGTCATCGACGCACCGGCTGGCCTCGACTAGGTCATAGAGTTCTCGATGCCCCGTGATCCGATCGCATCCGCGCCTAGATGAATGAGTCCGATGTCTTCAGTGGTCGTAGGCGATCAGCGATCGTTTGATCTTGGCGCCGGTGGTCCAGTTGTGCCAGATAGCGG
>NZ_JBIUBX010000042.1:0-58790 GCF_044548445.1 Streptomyces sp. NPDC052016 | reverse complement strand
GTGCGGTCAAGAGGGTGTCTAACTCGGTCGTCACAACCCGATGTTGGACACCCTCCCCGCGTCCGTGAACCCCGCATTCGGAACTACTCGTCTAGACCTTCCCGCGATTGCGCAGTCGTCTCCTGGTAGGGCGTTTCGTGAACTTCCGGCGGGGGCGTGCTGCGTAGTGGCAGGGTGTCGTTGGTGACGGCTGAGCAGGTAGGAATGATTCGTCAGGAACGACTGGCGGGGGCACGCCGAGCAGCGTGGTGGCCGGAGCCCGTCGAGCGGGAATGGGCCTGGGGAATGGACGGAGTTCCCAGGCCGTGAGCGCACCACCGGTCCCCGCACCATCAGCGCCTCCCTGGCCATACTGCGCACACGGTTCGGACCCCGCCACCGACCCCGTCGGCTGCCGTCGGCATCCATGTCCCGGGTCACACCGTGTGCCTTGACCACCTGAGCGACACCGACCGCGACGCCTACCTCGCCAGCTTGGCGCCCGGCGCCGACATCGACCACCGAGGCACCTGCTTCAACGCGCGTCACGCCCCGGACCGCACCACCCCAATCGCCCTCTACTGACCTTTGCGGGTGATGTCGTTGGGGGCTGACGATGTGTGATCGTCGCGGTATGCCTGTTGTGTGAGATATCCGCAGGGTGGTGGGCTGATGCCTGAACGGCAGGGAGAGCGTGTACAGCGCGGCAAGCGTGGCGAACACCGCGTCGGTGACCAGGGCGGTCGGGAGCGTGAGGACGAAGGTCGTCAGTGGCAGGCGGCGGCGCAGAACGAGGGCGAAGGCGGCGAGCAGTGCGCAGGCCATGGCGGTTTGCTGCTCGACGTCGACGTTGACCCACGTGTCCGCCAGCGCGGCCGTGACGAGCCCGGCGTCCAGCAGCGGAGCCGGCAGGCGCCGGGGGTTCACCGGGTGTCCCCGGCCCGAGACGGCCCCAGCATGTCCGCCCGCTCGGCGATCAAGGCCGCCTGGACGCGGCTGCTGACCTCCAACTTGCTGAGCACCGCGCTGACGTGTCCCTTGACGGTGCCGGCGCTCGGCAGCGCCGGCCCGAGCGCGCCTCGAAGCGTGCTCGCCGGGCGCTCGCCCCGGCCGGACCGAACGGACGTCAGATCGCAGTGCCCGCCACCGCGACGCTGCTGCCGATCGTCGACGTTGGCCAGGGCAAGCAGCCGCATTCATGAAGAGCAAGAGGGCACTGGTGACCGGGATGTTGAGCCCGCACCGCCGCTCGGGGAACATGGCAGCGTCGCATTGCCTGAACCTCGGTTGCACCGCCAGGGGGGACTGTGTCGATTATCGCTTCCGCAGGCGTCTCACTGGTGACTGTGGCGGCCACTCTCAGCGGTGGCTGGCTGGTCACGACTCGGGTCACGGACTACTGGGACCGGGTCAAGAAGGACCGGGAGATGTACCTGGCCGCAGCCCAAGACTTCCAGCGTCTCTACGGCGAGTTCTTCGCCATCTGGAAGACCTGGAGCACCCTGAACAGGCCCGACGCGGCAGGCTTTGCCCCCGAGGAGGCCAGGTGGAGCTGCCTTGAACGGGCGGCAGCGGTCGAGGGCGAGGTCGAAGCCCTCATGGCCAAACTCGCTGCCGAGCACTTACTGAGCGAAGACCAGATCAACATGCTCGGTGGTGTCCGCCAGGCGTTCAAAGTGCTTCGCCGAGCCATCGGCCAAGGACAACCGCTCAACTGGTGGTCCTCCGAGGCCGAGCCCTATGCCGCCTTCAAGTCACTGAGCGCAGCCATGTCTGTGCTGCTGACGACTCCAAGGCGTTCCAAGAGGAGGCCAAGTGCCACCGAAGCCGCTGAGGTGTTCAGACAGATCACCCACAACCGTCACGAAGACATCTGGATGACATCAGCCCGTCGTCTCGGCCACCAATCCCACGGATCAACAGCACCCGCCAGACGCCCACCACACCTCAGAGCTTGACAACGACTGATCCACAGAAAGGGCAGTTTCTGGTCAATTCGCCTTGATGATCAAGGACTCTCGGCAAGCCAAGAGTGTCGATCAACAGTTGCGGCACGCCGCAGCACAAGTGAAGTTCATCAACAAGTGGACGCAGACCCGGCGGCTTTCTGAGCAGATGCCTGATGCCCAGGGAGTCAGGGACTGGCTCGATGACTGCCTTAAGTCGGCTGAACGGCAAATGGTCGCCGCCCAGCCCAGGGAAAAACCTGCGGGCATGCTCAGGCTCCTCATGCTGGAGTCGCTGAAGTCACGGACTGCGCAGTTCGCGCGAGTACTCTTCTGGCTATCACTCTTCTTCGTCAACTTCACAGCCATTACGGGTACCGTGGACGTCGTCAGTGGCTACAAAGGAGAAGACGCGCTCACCCTCTCCGAAACTGTGGCCTCCGTCATCATCTTCGGCGCGCTTAGCGCTTCCTTCCGCGGCTGGGCGAGGGCTGCAGAAAACCAGTTCAGGACAAAGGCAGGCCACGAGTGAATTGAAAGCACTCTTGGACCGCGTTTGAGATCTGACATGGGATGATCGGTCGGTGACTCGACTCGTGAACCGTGACCGCTCCCTTGAGGAGCTTGAGCGCGACCGCTGGTCGGCCCCGTCGGGCGGTGAAACCCGGCTGATGGCGACTGTGCGTGAGCTTCGGCGCAAGCCGATCGGCGGCCTGACGGTCGAGGACATGCGGCTATTGATCAGGCAAAACGTGGGCCTTGCCTATCTCCTGCCCCTGGCGGTGGAGGTCCTCCGGATCGACCCACTGGCGGAAGGCGACATGTATGAGGGCGATCTGCTGGCCGCCGTGCTCACCAGGAGCGCGGAGGTCTGGAGAGAGTCCCCCGAACTCGAGCGGGATGTCCGTCTGATCGTCTCGGAGTTGGCCGATGTGCCGCCTGCCCTAAAACCCGACGTTGGGGGGTTTTTGGCTCTGTAGCTCGCCGGCGGCAGCTACCGCGGCGAGGGGCCGGCAGGCTGTCTACGAGGAGTTTCGCACGGCCGGCCGTGGGCCGGGACGCGTCGCAGCACGACCCCGGGTGAGCCGACGGACCATGACGCCGATCATGGCCCATCGAATCATCGTCTCGGAGTGGGCCGGACTGGTCTCGTAGTCCCGGCCCAGGCGCCGGTGGGCGGTGAGCCACGAAAACGTACGCTCTACCGCCCACCGCTTGGCCTGGACTTGGAAGCCGCGCTGGTCAGGGTCCTTGCGGACGATCTCCAGGTCACGGCCGAGGATTTGTGCGGCCCACTCGACCAGGCGGCCAGCGAAGCCCCGGTCGGCCCAGACCTTCTTGACGCCGGGGTGGTCGAGCCTGGTCCACAGCAAAGGGCGCTTCGCGCCGTCGCGGTCCTGGATGCTCGCCGCGACGACGTGGACGGCCAAAAGCAGGCGCAGGGTGTCGGTGACGATGAACCTCTTGCGGCCCTTCACCTTCTTGCCCGGGTCGAAGCCTCTGGTGGCCGCGGGGACCGTATCGGCAGTGCGGACGGACTGCGAGTCGATCAGGCCCGCGCTCGGCTCCACGTCGCGGTCGTCAGCTTCACGGACCCTGCCACGCAGAGCGTCGTGGATGCGCTCGACGGTGCCATCGTCGTGCCACCAGATGAAGTACCAGTACACCGTCGGCCACGGGGCGAAGTCCTTCGGCAGCTGCCGCCAGGCACGGCTTGGCCGTAACCGCCTCGAACGCGGTGGAGTTCAGTTCTTTGCACCCGCCTGTTCTATGTGTCTGCTCGACCGGTCAACGACTCACAGCGTCCGTCGCACACCCGCCTGGCGTTCGAGGTTGCGCAACTGCACTGTCAGGTCTCCTTCCACGGCGTCGTGCGCCGGGCCCCGACGTCCCACGGGCAGAACCTCCTCGCCCCTCATGTCCTCCAGCATGAGAGCGAACGCGGCATACATGGCCACACCCGCGAGGAGCAGTCCGAAGGCCCCGGAAATGTAACCAAGCCAGGCGGCACCGGTGAAGTTGAAGAGCGAGGCCACGGTGAAGCGCGGTACAGCCACACAGAGAACGGCCCACATCGCACGCTTGCGGGTCGCGACGGCCGCCATCATCAGAGCGAAAACGGCGAACACGAGATTGAGCATGCCGAGCGCCTCTGCGCCCGACGGGGGATCGAGGGCCAGCACCAGGGAGCTCGCCAGCCAGGTTCCGGAGAAGCATGCCATGAGCGTCGCCGCGAGCACGTCCCTCGCCCCGAACGCCAGGATGCTCACTATCAGTTGCAGGATGAAGGCCGGAAAGATCGTCAGGGCCACGGCCCGATGAGCATGGTCGCCCAAGAAGCCCAGCTGAAGGCTTCCGACAATGACGGAGGCGATCGCCACCGCGAAGAAACCGACCGGCATCGGGGAGGCGATGGGGTGGAGGTTGATGCGGGTCATCGGCCGCAGGTCCGGTTCGAAATGCCTGCCTGTTGGTTCAGCCTGTTCTGCAGGTGATTCGGGACTGCTCCTCATGGTGAATTCTCCTCAAAGTGGTGCTCGCTGGAGAGCAGGGGTTGCGAACAGTCGGCCTGCGAGGCTCGGGGCATCGCCCAGGTCTGTCCCATCGAGGGCAGGCCGCAGCGCGTAGTCGATCCCGCTCCGTATGAAGTGGAAAGTGCTGATCGTCAGTGCACGGCACCTGCGTGGCACGCGCACCTCGCGAGACGTGGTTCGCTCCTGCACCGCAATCCGGTGCGGGGCCTGGTCGCAGGGGTTGGTGTGCCAGTTCCGCCGAAGAGCCCGCGCCTTGTCGGGCTGCGGACCCGCGTCGGGTCACGGGACGACGCGGTGATGCTCGCGCCGAGCCACGCCGTGAGCATCGGCGGTTCAGGTGTGAACGAGGGGGGTGTCGACCAAATGCTCGGCCAGGAACCATGCCTGGAGTTCGCCGGTGCGGATCACCTGTGAGACCAGCAGGTCGTTGGTGCCGTCGTCGCCCAACTCCCCGATGCGGGCCGCCGCGTCATGGGCCTCGATGAGGATGGTCTCGTGGGCCTCCAGCAGCCGGGAAAGCATGGCCGGCACCTCCTCCACGCCGTCCGGGGGCCGGGGAATCGAGGTGATCTCGGCGACGTGCCGGGAGTCTCCGACCGCGACACCGCCCAGGGTCTGGATGCGTTCGGCGAGGGCGTCGATGAGTTCGAGTTGTTCTGCCGCGTGCTTGTCCAGCACCAGGTGCAGTTGGTAGAAGGTCGCGCCGCGCATCAGCCAGTGGTGCTTCTTGTAGAGGCCGTAGAGAATCTGGGTGTCGGCCAGTACTTTGTTGAGCCGCTGGCAGGAGTACATACGGGCTTCGTAGGACAAGCCGAGCGGGAACTGCTTGACGGTCCCGAACTCCTGGATGATCTGCCCCTTCTGGTGCAGCCGTGGCTGGCTGCTCATGTGCTGCGAGCTGGTGGTCATGATCCGCCTCCTGCGGTCTGCTGCGTGTCTGCGCAGGTGACACTAGGTGCGCGCAAGGCGGCCTCGTTGCCCGGGAGCGCATGCGACGGTGCCCGGTAGCGCACTGGTCGACCGCGCTGTGCCCGTGTTCGTTCTCGAGCAAGTCTCGGTGCGCCGGCGGACACGGCGCGGTGCCTCGCCGCCTCTAGCCTCTCGCAGATGGCGTGGCCGACGGGCACCAAGGAGAGGCATGAGTGTGAGCGAGCAGGCCGACGTGGTCGTCCTCGGCCTGGGCCCCGGAGGCGAGTACATCGCGGGTGCGCTGGCAGAAGCCGAGCTGGATGTGGTGGGGATCGAGGCGGAGCTCGTCGGGGGCGAGTGCCCGCTCTGGGCTGCGTGCCCAGCAAGATGATGATCCGTGCCGGAAATCTGCTGGCCGAGGCGGGCCGTGGGCCCTTCCTTGCCGGTGAAGTGAAGGTGACTCCCGACTGGGGCCGCGTTGCCGGTCGCATCCGGGGCGAGGCCACCGACGGCTGGAACGACCAGGTGGCCGCTGACCGCCTCGCGGCGAAGGGCGGCCGGCTCGTACGCGGAACAGGACGGCTCACCGGGCCGCGCCAGGTGACGGTCGGCGGACGTACGTTCCAGTTTGGGCGCGCTCGGACTCGTCGGTCGTGTACTGGTCCCAGAACCACCGCATGCCGTCGCGGCGCAGGAAGTATCCAGTGGCGAACTGGTGCTAGGACGGCGAGTCGAAGGCCGCGTCGGTGACTGGGTAGAACAGCACCTGCTGCACCAGCGGGATGCCGCCGCGCTGCTTGGCCTCAGTGTCAGCGGCGGCGGTCATGTTGCCGCCGACCGAGTCACCGGCGACCGCGATGCGGGTGGCGTCCAGCCCCCTCGCCTCGCCCTGCTCCACGACCCACTGGGTGACCGTGAATTTCTGCTCGACGGCGACCGGGTAGCGGGCCTCGGGCGAGAGGTCGTACTCGGGGAAGACGAGGCGGCCTTCGCGTCGGCGGCGAGTTCGCGGACGAGGCGGTCGTGGGTGTAGGCGTTGCCGAAGACCCAGCCCGCCCCGTGGATGTAGATGATCACCGAGAGGGTGCCCTCGGCGCCGGCGGGCTTGACGATTTGCGCGTGGACGCTGCCCGTCGGCCCGCCCGAGACGGCGATCCACTCCTCGTCGACCGCCGGCGTGGCGATCTCGCCGGCCTGCGCCGTGTCGACGGCCCTGCGTCCTTCGGCCGGGGCCAGGTCGAAGAGGCAGGGCGGATTGGCGGTGGCCTTTGTGAAGGCGGCTGTGGCCGGCTCCAGGACCTGCTGGCCCGCGACGGCGTCGGACATGCGGATCTCCCGCAATGTTCGTGGGGTGCCGTTCCTTCCGGCATGACGGCCCGGATCCCACGGAGGGCGTCCGAAGTCACTCCCCGCGACGCTAAGACGCCGTTTCCTTTGGCTTGCGTGACGCTGCTGACCGAGTCAGATGTTTGTCAGTGTGGCGTGAGAGCCTCCAGCTATGAGCTACGACTTGGCTGTCTGGGAAGGTGAGCGGCCGGCGGATGACAGGGCCGCCGGGCGGGTCTGGAGGGGCCTGTACGTGCGCTATCTCGACAGTGACGACGGTGAGGTTGAGGAGCCTCCGTCCGAACGCATCGCTGCCTACGTTGCCGCGCTTCTTGAGCGGTGGTGCGACATCACGGAGGATGAGGCAGCGTCCTCGCCCTGGTCGAGCGGTCCTCTGATCGGCAATGCAAGTGGCCCGGTCATCTACTTCGGGATGAGCTGGAGCATGGCCGAGGAAGCATCGGCCTACGCGGCAGACCTGGCGAACTCGATGGGGCTGGTCTGTTTCGATGTGCAGCAGAACGGACTCAGGCCTTGAGCGGGGAGACCAGTCGGCGGTAGGCGATGAGGGCTGCGGCGATGCCGACGAAGGCGAGGAAGTGTTCGGCCTTGCGTTCGTAGCGGCGGTGCAGGCGGCGGCATCCGGCCAGCCAGGACACCGTCCGTTCGACGACCCAGCGGTGTCGGCCAAGCCGGGTGGACGACTCGATGCCCTTGCGGGCGATCCGATGGCGGATGTGACGCTCGCGAAGCCATTTCCGCAGGTGGTCGTAGTCGTATCCCTTGTCGGCATGGAGCTTGGCCGGACGTCGACGGCGGGGTCCGCGGCGGGAGCGGATGGGCGGAATCCCGCGCACGAGCGGCTGCAGGACGAGGCTGTCGTGCATGTTGGCTCCGGAGACGCCCAGTGATAACGGCAGACCGTTCCGGTCGGTGATGAGGTGGATTTTCGATCCCGGCTTGCCACGGTCGGTCGGATTCGGTCCGGTCAGTGGCCCCCTTTTGCCGCCCGGAGGCTGACGGAGTCGATCGCGCACCGCGACCAGTCCAGCTCGCCTCTGGCACCGAGTTCATCGAGAAGGACGCGGTGGAGCCTGGCCCAGACCCGGGCCCGGCTCCACTGGGCGAAGCGTCGGTAGACCGTGGGCCAGGCCGGCCCGAACACGGGTGGCAGCTGCCGCCAGGTGCAGCCTGAGGTGGCGACGAAAACGATCGCCGCCAGGCATTCACGGTCACCGGTCCGCCGCCGCCCGCCGCCCTGCGGACGTATGACCTCCATCGGCGGGACCACCCGCCGGAACAACAGCCACAACTCGTCCGGCACCAACCGCTCGATCAGATCCGTCATGCACTGCTCAACGAACGGTCACGCCATCAGAAACGGCGTCTAAGACGGTGTCCTATGTGGTGAGGCGTCGTTGGTATGGGCATGGGGCGGGGTACATGGAGTTGGATTGTTCCGGACGGGCTGTGGGAGATCGCGAAGCCGTTGATCCCTCCGTCAAAGGTGCGGCCGCAGGGTGGCGGGACACAGGACACGCCTGATGAGACGCTGTTCGCGGCCATCATCTATGTGCTGGTCAGCGGCTGCGCCTGGCGGTCCTTGCCACCCTGCTTCGGGATATCGAAGTCCACCGCCCATCGCCGATTCCTGATCTGGTCCCGAGCCGGCGTCTGGGGCCGTCTGCACGAGGCCGTCCTGCACCGGCTCGACGACGCCGGCCTCATCGACGTCACCCGCGTCGTCCTCGACACCGCCCACGTGCGGGCTAAAAAAGGGGCGAACACACAGGTCCGAGCCCCGTGGACCGGGGCAAGCCGGGTTCCAAGATGCACATCCTGTCGGACGCGAACGGACTGCCCCTGGTCGTCGGTGTCTCCGCCGCGAACGTCCACGACAGCGAAGGGCTGAAGCCCATGGTCGAGGGTCACCAAACGAGACACGACCCCCACAACGGCCGCCACTTCAAGCCCCAACGCCTGCATGCCGACAAGGCCTACGACGTCCCTCACCTGCGGAAATGGTTACGCGGCAAGCGCATCGGCGTGCGCATCGCCCGCAAAGGCATCGAGTCCAGCGCACGGCTGGGCCGCCGCAGGTGGGTGATCGAACGGGCGATCTCGTGGCTGTCCGGCTACCGCCGACTCAGCCCCCGCTACGAACGCCACTCCCGCAACTACCTGGCCTTTCTCGGCCTCGCCGCAGCCATCTGCTGCTACAAGCGACTCATCCGCCTCACCACATAGGACACCGTCTAAGGCCGCCGAGCGCGCGGCCATTGCCCACGGGCCCACCGCTGCTGTCCTCACGGTGCACGGCTGCGTGCGGGGGTCTGCCATGACGATTGAGCGCTGGGCGTGCCAGTGCACAGTGAGGCAAAGTCCTGTGCGCTGGCGGGATACGGGGGCGCGTCTGTTGTGTCTATCGTGATGGCGTAGCAACCGCGGCCCCTTACGAACAAGGTCTGCCCTCGTTCTCAGGCACGACGATGTCGGTGGAGATTCACTCGATTCGAGTAATTGGGCATCCGAGCGTGGCTGAATCGCCAAAGTCCGCCAGCTGCCGACCCGTGACTTGGATCGCTAGTCGTTTTCCCAGAGGGAGTTTCAGGAGATGTCAACAATGCCTGTCGGCGGGCTCGTTCCGCATGCCGTCGACAATGCCGCAGAACTCGTCGTCCGCAATGCGAAGATCCACACCGGGGACCCGGGCCGCCCGCATGCGCAAGCCCTCGCCGTCCGCGACGGCGTCATCACGGTCGTCGGTGACGACAGGGACGTGGCCGGACACGTCGGCCCGGGCACGAAGGTGGTCGATGCGCTCGGGCGGCGGGTGATCCCGGGCCTCAACGACGCCCATCTGCACGTGATCCGCGGGGGCCTGAACTACGTACTGGAACTGCGCTGGGACGGTGTGCGCAGCCTGCGCCAGGGCCTGGCGATGCTGCGTGAGCAGGCCGCTCGCACCCCGAAGGGCCAGTGGGTGCGCGTGGTGGGGGGCTGGTCGGCGGAGCAGTTCGCCGAGCGTCGGCTGCCCACCGTGGCTGAGTTGAACGCCGCCGCCCCGGACACGCCGGTGTTCGTCCTGCACCTGTACCAGTCCGCCGTGCTGAACCGGGCGGCACTGAAGGCCGCCGGCTTCAGCAAGGACACTCCCGATCCCAAGGGCGGGCAGATCGTGCGGGGCCGGGACGGGGAGCCGACCGGCATGCTGCTGGCCGCTCCCAGCGCCCTCATCCTCTATTCGACGCTGGCCAAGGCGCCGGTGCTGCAGAGCGAGGAGGACAAGAAGACCTCCACCCGGCATTTCCTGCGCGAGTTGAACAGGTTCGGGCTGACCTCGGCGATCGACGCCGCCGGCGGATTCCAGAACTTCCCCGACAATTACGCCACCGTCATCGAACTGGCCAAGGCCGGACAGCTGTCGCTGCGCATCGCCTACCACCTCTTTCCGCAGACTCCGGGCCAGGAGATCGACGATCTCGCCCGCTGGATCGAAATGGCCCGCCCCGAGGACGGAGACGAATGGCTGCGTCTGAACGGCGCGGGTGAGAACCTCACCTGGTCGGCCGCCGATTTCGAGAACTTCGCCGAGCCGCGTCCGGAACTCACCTCCAACTACGAGGTGGAGTTCGAGAAGGCGGTGCGCCTTCTCATGGAGAATGGATGGGGTTTCCGGCTGCACGCCACCTACGACGAGACCATCCGCCGTGACCTCGCGGTGTTCGAGAAGCTCGCCGCGGACGGGCTGTTCCCGGCCGGGAACCGGTGGCTGTTCGACCATGCCGAGACCGTCTCCGCGGAAAGCCTCGACCGTATCGCCGCCCTCGGCGGGGCGATGTCCGTGCAGAACCGCCTGTCCTTCCAGGGCGAGGCGTTCCTGCGGCGCTACGGCCCCGGCGCCGCCGCGGACGCGCCGCCGATCCGCGCCATGCTGGACCGCGGCCTGACCGTGGGCGCCGGCACCGACGCCACCCGGGTCTCCTCCTACAACCCCTGGGTCGCCCTGCACTGGCTCGTCAGCGGTCGCTCGGTCGGCGATCTGGCGCTGCGCCCGCCGGCGAACCGCGTCGACCGGCAGACGGCGCTCGCGATGTTCACCCGCGCCGGCGCCGCACTGACCGGCGAGGACGACGTCAAGGGCGTGCTCCGGCCCGGCTGTTACGCGGACCTGGCGGTGCTGTCCGACGACTTCTTCAGCGTGCCCGAGCCGGACATCGCCCATATCGAGTCGCTGCTGACGGTGACCGGCGGCCGGATCGTCTACAGCGCCGCCGAGTACGAGGGGCTCGACGAGGAACTTCCCCCCGTCAGCCCGGCCTGGAGCCCCGTGGCGCACTTCGGCGGCTACCAGGCGTCCCACCGGGCGGCCCTCTCCGGCGCCGGCCAGGCGGAGTCGCTCGGCCAGGCCATCGCCGAGTCGGAGCAGCACCGCCAGTGGCGCATCGCGCGCGGCCTGGTCCCGGACGCCGCGAGCACCCCCTTCGATCCCTGCTTCGACTTGTGAACTCCCGGAAGGGGCCCGGCCCTTGCGTCGCCCCTTCCGGGACACCACCCACCAGCTCCGTCCCAACGGACGGTTCTTCCCACCACGGCACGGACAGCAGTCCGCGCCATCCTTACCGAGAAAGGCTCACCATCATGGTCAACATCGCCGAGGTCACCGCGGCCCCCAGCCCCGACCTGCTCACCCCGGACAACTGCGCGGTGCTGTTCATCGACCACCAGCCGCAGATGTTCTTCGGCACCGGCAGCGGCGACCGCACCGCCATCATGAACTCCACCGTGGGCCTGGCGAAGTCCGCGAAGGTGTTCGACGTGCCGGTCGTGCTGAGCACCGTGGCCGCCGAGACCTTCTCCGGTCCGATCATGCCGCAGCTGGCCGAGGTCTTCCCCGAGCAGAAGATCATCGACCGCAGCACGATGAACGCCTGGGAGGACGTGAACTTCGTCGAGGCGGTCAAGGCGACCGGCCGCAAGAAGCTCGTCATCGCGGGTCTGTGGACCGAGGTCTGCGTCGTGCTGCCCGTGCTGTCCGCCATCGCTCAGGGCTACGAGGTCTACGTCGTCACCGACGCGTCCGGCGGTGTCAGCCCGCAGGCCCACGAGCACGCCGTCCAGCGCATGATCCAGGCCGGCGCCGTCCCGGTCACCTGGGTGCAGGTGCTGCTGGAGCTGCAGCGCGACTGGGCCCGCACGGAGACCTACGCCGCCGTGGGCGACGTGGTCAAGGAGCACGGCGGCACCTACGGCCTCGGCATGGTCTACGCGCAGGCCGTCATCGGCGCCCACGCCGCCGGCTGACCCACGCACCGGCACGTAAACGTCAGGAACAGGTAGGAACGATGGACGCTGGACTGTTGGTCCTCCGGCTGGTGGTGGGGTTTCTCATCGCCGGGCACGGTGTGCAGAAGGTGAGCTTCCGGCTCGGAGGCAACGGGCTGGCGGGCGGGACCGAGGAGTTCCGCCGCGACGGATTCCGCGGCGGCCGGCTGACCGCCGTCGTCGCGGGGGCCAGTCAGATCGGTTCCGGCCTGTTCCTGGCTGCCGGACTGCTCACGCCCCTGGCCGCGATGGCCGCGATGGGCGTGATGACGGTCGCCGGCACCGTCAAGTGGCCCAAGGGGCTCTGGGTGCAGAACGACGGCTACGAATACCCCCTCGTGCTGGTCGTCGTCTCCGCCGCACTGGCTCTCACTGGGCCCGGGCGGTGGTCCGTGGACCACGCACTGGCCGTCACCCCCTGGCCGGTGTGGGTCTGCGTCGCCGCGATCATCATGGGCCCGGCCAGCGGCCTGCTCACCCGGGTGGTGCTGCACCGGCCGGCCACCGCGGGGGAAGGGACTCGGGATGCGAAGGCTGCTGACTGACGCGTTCCGCACCCTGGTACCGCGCGGAGAGGAACGTCACGGCCCGCTGCCTCCGCTGATGCTGGTCCTGACGGTGGTCACCGGGCTCGTCGACGCCGTCAGCTACCTGGCGCTCGGGCACGTCTTCGTCGCCAACATGACCGGCAACGTGGTCTTCCTCGGGTTCGCCCTGGCCGGCGACGAGAGCCTGTCGGCACTCGCCTCCGTCGTCGCGATGGCCGCCTTCCTCCTCGGCGCGCTGGCGGGAGGCAGGCTCGCCACTGCGTTCGCCACACACCGGGGGCACCTGCTGCGTTCAGCCGCGGCTGTGCAAACCGTCCTGATCGCGGTCACCGTCGTGGCCGCCGCCCTGTCGGACGGCCGGGTCACCACCGGCGTCCAGTACACCCTGATCGTGTTCCTGGGCATCGCCATGGGCCTGCAGAACGCGGTCGCCCGGCGCCTCGGTGTCCCGGACCTCACCACGACCGTCCTGACGCTGACGCTGACGGGCCTGGCCGCGGACTCCACTCCGGCCGGCGGCGAGGCCCCACGCCCCGGCCGCCGGATCCTGTCCGTGCTCGCCATGTTCCTCGGCGCCCTCGTCGGAGCCCAGCTCGTCCTGCACGGCCATCTCGCGCTACCCCTGGTACTGGCGCTGGCGCTGCTGGCGCTCACCACCGTGGCAGCCCACCGAGTCTCGACCCCCGACGCCGCCTGGATCAGGTCCCGTCCGTGAACGACACACCGGCCCACTGGCGGCACTGCGCCGAGAGAACACACCCTGTGCGCTGACCGGCAACACCGGCCCGCCGACCGCCCTAGTTTCAACACGACAGCAGGCGCCCGATGTCCGCGACATTCGCCGAAGCCGGCGCGTCATCACCCACCCCGCCTGGACCAGCATGAGCACCGTATCGCCCTCCCCGTCGACACAGTCCCCGAAGCCGGATTCCGCATGGGCGCCGCTCGCGGCGCGTGTCTTCCGGGCGCTGTGGATCGCCCAGCTGGTCTCCAACATCGGCAGCTGGATGCAGATGGTGGGTGCCCAGTGGCTGCTGATCGGGCACGATGCGGCACTGGTGACACTCATCCAGACGGCCTCCAGCCTGCCGGTCGTGCTCCTGGCCCTGCCGTCGGGCGTGGTCGCCGACCGTTACGACCGTCGCGGTGTGCTGCTGGCCGCGCAGTTCGCGATGTTCGCGGTCTCCAGCGCGCTGACAGTGCTGGCCTTCGCGGACGCGCTCACCCCTGTACTGCTGCTCGTCCTGACCTTCCTGCTGGGATGCGGCACCACCTTGATGGGTCCGGCCTGGCAAGCGATCCAGCCGGAGCTGGTGGAACGCCGCCAGCTCGGTCAGGCCGCGGCGCTGGGTGGCGTGAACATCAATCTGGCCCGAGCCGTCGGTCCGGCCGTCGGCGGAGTGGTCGTGGCGGCGGCGGGCGCCGGGTGGGTGTTCGCCTTCAACGCCGTGTCCTACCTCGGCATCGCCGCTGTCCTGTTGCTCTGGCGCCGTCCCCCAACGGATGTCACCGGCCCCAGCGGCGAGAAGTTGCTGACCGCCCTCGATGCGGGCCGCCGGTACGTGTGGTACGCACCGGACATCCGCCGCGTACTGCTGCGCATGGTCCTGTTCATCCCCGGTGGCGCCGCGATGTGGGCGCTGCTGCCGCTCGTGGCGAGCCGCTCCCTGCACCTGGGATCGGGCGGCTACGGCCTGCTGCTCGGCGCAGTCGGTGTCGGAGCGGTGGCGGGCGCCTTCGTGCTGCCCCGCAGCAACCAGGTGCTGGGCGCCAATGGCACGCTGGGCGGCGGTGCCCTGATCTTCGCGGGTGTTCTGGCGGTACTGGCCACGGTGCACATCCCGTGGCTGGTGACGGTCTCGCTGCTGTTCGCCGGTCTGGCGTGGATCGGGGTCCTGGCCACCCTCAACGCGGCCATGCAGACGCGCCTGCCAGGCTGGGTCAGGGCCCGCGGTCTCGCCGTCTATCTCCTCGTCTTCCAAGGCGGCCAGGCGCTGGCGGCACCCCTGTGGGGCGGCCTCGCCGACCGGCTGGGACTCGCCATCCCGCTCCTGGCCGGCAGCGCGTTGCTGCTGGTCAGTGCCGTAAGCCTGCGTCGCTGGCCGCTGCACGGGGCAGACGGCGTCGACCCCTCGCCGTCCGAGCACTGGCCGGTCCCGCCTCTGGTGTTCGAGCCGGGGCCGGCCGACGGACCGGTGCTGGTCACCGTCTCCTACCGCGTCGCCCCGGGAAACGCAGCCGCCTTCAGTGACTGCATGGAGCACGTCGCCCGTTCCCGGCGGCGTACCGGAGCGCTCACCTGGGGTCTCTACCAGGACGGACAGGATCCCGGGCACTTCATCGAGAACTACCTCGTCGCCTCCTGGTCCGAACATCTCGCTCAGCACAGCGACAGGCTCACCCTCACCGACCGCCACCACGAGGAGCAGGCACGTCGTCTCCTGGTGCCCGGCAGCCGGCCAGCGGTCACCCATGCCTTCGACACATCCTCGGGACCCGTTGTTCCCCAAAGCAAAGGAGGTGGAGGCCAGTGAGCGGCATTGAGGTACTGGCCCCACGGGACGTCCCCCTCGGCGGCCCGCGGGCGATGAAGGTGCGGCGTACGCTGCCGCAGCGCGCCCGGACCCTGATCGGCGCGTGGTGCTTCGCCGACCACTACGGCCCCGACGACGTCGCCGTCACGGGCGGCATGGACGTCGCGCCGCATCCGCACACCGGACTGCAGACGGTGAGCTGGCTGTTCAGCGGCGAGATCGAGCACCGGGACAGTCTCGGCAGCCACGAGCTGGTACGACCGGGCGAGCTGAACCTCATGACGGGTGGGTACGGCATCAGCCACTCGGAAGTCTCGACGGCGCGCACCACGATCCTGCACGGCGTGCAGTTGTGGGTGGCGTTGCCCGAACAGCACAGGTACGCGGAGCGCGACTTCCAGCACCACGTGCCCGAACCGGTGCGGATCGCCGGGGCCGAGGTCCGGGTATTCCTGGGCTCCCTCGCCGGGGACGTCTCCCCCGTGGCGACCTTCACGCCCCTGCTCGGTGCCGAAGTCGTCCTGGAGCCCAGGGCGGCCGTCACGCTCACCGTCGAGCCTGGCTTCGAGCACGGCCTTCTCGTCGACACCGGACCTGTCCGCATGGCCGACACGCTTCTGCGGCCTGCGGAACTGGGGTACGCCGACACGGGAAACGACACCTTGACGTTGACCAACGAGTCGGACGGCACAGCCCGGACCGTCCTCCTCGGTGGAACACCGTTCGAGGAACGGATCGTCATGTGGTGGAACTTCATCGGCCGCAACCACGGAGACCTCGTGCGGGCCCGGGAGGACTGGCAGAACGCCTCCGACCGATTCGGCGCGGTCGAGGGCTACGACGGTGACCGCCTCCCCGCCCCGGCCCTGCCGAACGCCGTCATCGCACCGCGCGGAAACCCACCGCGCCGCTGACCCACACCAACCGAAAGGATCCCGATGCCCCAGCCTTCCGCCACTCCCACCGTCGAGCGGGTGGACAACCGACACCGATACGAAATCCGCATCGACGGAAAACGCGTCGGTCTGACCGCCTACCGCGACCGTGGTGAGCAGCGGGTCTTCTTCCACACGGAAGTCGACGACGCCTTCGCCGGCCAGGGCCTGGCCGCGCGGCTGGTCCAGGAGGCGCTCACCGACGTACGCGCGTCAGGCAAGCGCATCGTGCCGGTCTGTCCCTACGTGGCCAAACACCTGACCCGGCATGAAGAGTTCAACGACATCACCGACCCGGTCACCCCGGAGGTCCTGCGATGGCTGGAGACGGAGTTGGGGTGACGGCCGAGGTCCATCGGCGTGACCATCTCCCCGCCTCATTTGATGGCTCCGCTGGTGGTTCCGGCGGTGACATAGCGCTGAGCGACGGCAAGCAGCACGGCCGCCGGGGCGGACGCCAGAACCGCGGTAGCCATGACGGCGTTCCACCGGTTCGTGTGTGCACCGATGTATTGGTAGATGCCCAGGGTGATCGGCCGTACCGTCTCCGTGGTGGTCAGCGTGAGAGCGAAGAGAAAGTCGCTCCAGGTGAAGAGAAAGGTGAAGACGGCGGCAGTGATCAACGAGTTGGCGCTGATCGGGAGCACCACGGAGCGGAACGCACGCCAACTGCCCGCGCCGTCCACTCGCGCGGCCTCGATGATCTCCTTGGGGATGCTTTGCATGAACGAACGCAGGATGAGGATCGCGAAGGGAACCCCTGCGCTGGAGTCGGCGAGGATCAGTCCGAGGTAGGAGTTCAGCAGTCCCAGGTCGTTGTAGGCGCTGTAGAGCGCGTTCGCCACGACGATGCCCGGCACCATCTGCGTGATCAGGATGCCGAAGAGCACAAGGTTGGTTCCTCGCATGGGGAAGTGAGCCAGCGCGTAGGCCGCCGGGGTGGCCAGGCCGAGGCTGAGCGCCACGCTGCCGAGCGCCACCACCAGGCTGGTGACGAGGTTGGTGCCTTGATCGCGCAGCGCGGTGGCATAACCGCTGAAGTCCGGGTGGAAGGGGAACCAGCCTCCCCGCAGTGTGTTCCCCGCCGGCTGCAGGGAGGCGTTCACCATCCAGTAGACGGGAAACAGCATCACCGCGAGCAGGAAGATCCCGACGATCGTGGACGGCCAGCCACGGCTCGGTGCACGCTTCACAAACTCCCCTCTCAGGCGTGCTGGGCGCGCCGGTGGGCGCGCAGATAGACGAGGGCGAAAACGAGCGACATGACGATGAGTACGTTGCTCATCGCGGCGCCGCGCCCGAAATCGAACTGCTGGAAGGACAGTTCGTAGGACTGGGTGGCGAGGGTCTCCGTGGCGTTGGCCGGTCCTCCCCCCGTCACCACGAGGATGATGTCCAGCACCTTGAGCGTGTAGACCACGCCCAGCACCAGCACGACGCTGGCCACAGGGCGCAACAGTGGCCAGGTGACATAGCGGAACGACGTCACCGGACCGGCGCCGTCCAGCTTCGCCGCCTCGTACAGATGGGTCGGGATGTCCTGCAGACCGCCGTACAGGATCGCGGTGTTGAAGGGGATGCCCACCCAGATGTTGACAAGGATCACCGACACCAGCGCCTCGGAGGTGCCGGTGAGCCAAGGGACGCCGGACGACAGGAGGTGGAGTCTGCCCAGTGCGTCATTGACGACTCCCGTGTCGGTGTCGAGCATCCACTTCCACGTCGTGGCGGAGACGACCAGCGGCAGCAGCCACGGCAGCAGCAGGAGCGACCGCAGAACGCCGCCGAGCGGAAATCGGCGCTGGAAGAAGAGGGCCAAGGCCAGGCCGAACACGAACTGCCCGATGATCGAACCAGCTGTGAACAGGATCGTCGTCACAAAGGCCTTGGAGAACAGATCCGACGTCAGGATCTTCGCGTAGTTCTGCAGTCCCACGAACGGCGCGGCACCGGTGTAGAAGGTCGTGGCCGTGTACTGCTGGAAGCCCATCACGACGTTCTTGACGATCGGGTAGCCGAAGAACAGCAGCAGATATGCCCCGGCGGGCACGATGAACATCCACTGCGCGAGCGACTCCCGAAGGCGTGCCCGGGCCGCA
The DNA here is from genome assembly GCF_044548445.1 of Streptomyces sp. NPDC052016. Classification (NCBI taxonomy): domain Bacteria; kingdom Bacillati; phylum Actinomycetota; class Actinomycetes; order Kitasatosporales; family Streptomycetaceae; genus Streptomyces; species Streptomyces sp. NPDC052016. Next base: position 40,655 of record NZ_JBIUBX010000042.1, on the reverse strand, counting down.
CTGCGGCCTGTGCCGTCCACGTCATCCTCAGGAACTGGTCGCGATCTGCTGGGCATGCTTCAGCGCCTCTTGCGGTGTCTGCTCACCCGTCAGCGCCAACTGGATCGCCGTGTAGATCCCGGTCGCTGCCTTCGGCCACTTGACGCCGAGCTCGCTGGTACGGGACCGGGCCTCTTCGACGCTTTTGACGAAAGCCGCCATCGACGGGACCTGCTGGGCATACTGGGCGGCCACCGCAGCGCGGGACGGCACGGTGAACCTCTGCTTGGCCTGTGCGAGCATGTTCGCGGGGTCGTTCAGGCAGGCGACCACCTGCGCCGCCTTCTCCTGCTTCGCCTTGGAAGCGTTCTGCGGGACGGTCCACACCTCGCCGCCGAGCGGAGTGACAGGGGTCTGCCCCGCACGGGGAACAGGGATGGGGGCCACCCCCCAGCGCAGGTTCTTAAGCTCGTTCATGGCCGGGATCCTCCAGGGGCCGTTGACCATCATGGCTGCCTTGCCGGCGACGAACTGGTCATGGAGGTCGGCCTGATTCCAGTTCAGCACCGACTTTGACATCGATCCGCTCTTCACGAGGTCGACCCACAGCTGGAGTGCCTGCGCCGCCTGCGGGGTGTCCAGACGTTTCTCGTCCCCGCCGTTGGACCACAGGAAGGGCAGGAACTGCCAGCTGCCCTCGAAAGTGGCGTTCGCGTCGACCGCCATGCCGTAGCGCCCCGGGCGGGTCAGCTTGGCTGCAGCTGCCTTGAGCTCGTCCCAGGTTCTCGGTACCGCGACACCGGCCTCGGAGAGCATGTCCTTGTTGTAGACGAGGGCGATCGTGCTGACCGTGGGCGCCAGTCCGTACACCTTCCCCTCGTACGTGCCCGCCGAAAGGATGCCTTTGGCGAAACCGCTGGAGTCGATGCCGTACTGGTCCAGCGGGGTCAGCGCGCCGGTCTGCGCGATCTGCTGCAGGTCGGGGTTGTCCAGCATCAACAGGTCTGGAAGGGTCCGCGACGACGCCTGTTGCAGGACCTTGGGGACGAGCGACGGCCCGGGAACGCTTGAGTGCTTGACCTTTACGCCGGCGGTCTCGCCGCAAGCGCTGAGCCGCTCGCTCCACTGGGCGTGTTCGGCTTCGTCGGTGTAGTAGTCGAGTGCCGTGATGGACGTGACCTTGTCTGTGGCGGATCCGTTGTCGGTTCCGTCACCGCATCCGCCGGCAGCCAGTGCCAGAGCGACGGTTCCGAAGAGGGCGGCGATCCGCCGCGCCGGCGGTCTGACTGGAGAGATCATGGTGGTGCCTGTTCCCGAGCGACTTGCGTGACCTGTATGTACGTCTCGGGAGCTGATGGACGAATCCGGGTCCCGTGACAACTCGGTCAGACTAAGCGCACGGGACGAGGCCCATGTGTCCTAGACGGTAACGAAACGGTCTACGGCGGCGTATGCCGTGACGGCAAGTCCAGCGTTTGCCCAGGCGAGGGGCCCGGGTCGTTCAGCCGCTCAAGGGGTAGGCCGAAGCCCGTTCGCCACGCCCCCTGCCCCGTTTCTGCGGCTTCCCGGATCATCGCTGCCACAACACCGGGCTGCAACACCGCAACAGCGTGCGTCCAACACGCATCCGGCCGCCATGCGCTGTGCCATGAAGCGCTGAGCGGTGAGGTTGAGCCTCTGGTCAGCGGCCGCGATGGCGTACCAGAACGGGCTTGGAGGCCCATGCCGGCGGCCCCCATCCTCCGGTGAGGACGGTCGAGCCGATCGGGCGTTGCCTCACGCTGCACGCGTGCCGCCGCCGTGTGGGCGCCTGACTCGGCGAACGACGCATGGGCATGAGCCAGGGTGGCCGCTGCCTCGGCGGGGAGACGCGATCACGGTCAGTCCTCTTGCCGCGGGTGGGGGATCGGACGCCGTCGAGGCGTGGAGCCGACGCGACGACTCCACCCGGGTCCGCGACGGCCGTTCCGCGGCCCGTGTGGGTGATCCGGTTTACACCTGCGCTTCGGCCGCGGGCGGGCCCAACACAGGCGGCACGAGATCTGCAGTCCTACCAGCTCGACCCCGCCGCCCGCGCCCGCCTCACCGGCGCCTTCATCGCCATGTTCTTCGTCGGCCGGAGGCTGGATCGCGCTGACCGTCCTCGGCGCCGCCCTCGCTGTCGGCTCTCCTCTACTGGGCCACAGAGCGCCGACAGCGAGCGGCGGCGAAGCCGGGTACCGCGAGCCTGTAGTGCCGGCCGGCGTCCGGGAAGCGACCCTGGCGACCAGGCTTAAGATGCAGGTAAGAGGCATCTCGTCTGGCGGACGGTGCTGTTTCCCGGGTGAAGGGACATGGCACGCTGTGGCACCACTCACCTGGTTCCACGTTCCGTCGTCTCCCAGCCACGCACTCATACGGGGCCCCGCTTGGACCGTTTTCAGCAGCCGTTCCCTACTGGTGGAGCCGGTGGCGTGCAGCCACCCGTACGGGGCCGGGAAGAGGAGCTGGACTTCATCGGCGCGCGGTTCGACGCGCTGGCTCAGGGCCGCGGCGGCGTCCTGTGCGTGGAAGGTGCGCCCGGCAGCGGCAAAAGCCGTCTCCTGTGGGAGGCGCAGGTCGTCGCGGTGCGCCGTGGGCTGAGGGTGTTCCGCGGAGGCGCGGATCCCGACGGCCAGTTCGTTCCGCTAGGCCCGCTGCTGGACGGTCTGCTGACGGGCCCCGAGCCGTTGTTCGACAGGGACAAGCTGCGTGACCTCGCGGTGGCGCCCGAGCAGCGGTTCTGGCTGTTGCAGGAGTTGCAGGACCGGCTGGAGCAGGCGGCGCTCAGCACACCGCTGGTCATCGTCCTGGACGACGTCCAGTGGCTGGACGACGTGACACTTCTCGCCCTGCGCACGCTCTCGGCCCGCCTGTCCTCCCACGCGATCCTGTGGCTGGTGGCCGTCCGCTGTGGCACGAGGACACTCGGTGTGCGCACGACGCTGGACCGGCTGGATCAGGCCGGTGCCCATCGGCTCCCGCTCGGACCGCTGGCCGACACCGCGGTCGCCCAGATCACTGAGGACGTGCTGGGAGCGCCTCCGGATCCGGCGACGCTGAGCGCTGCCCGCCGGGCTGAGGGCGTGCCCCTGCTCCTGGTGGAGCTGCTCCGCGGCATGCGCGACGAGCACTCGGTGATCGTCGAGCACGGCGTGGCGCGTCTGGCGGGTGGACGCCTTCCCGACCGTTTCCAGATCTCCGTACGACAGCGTCTCGACCAGCTCTCCGAACCGACCCGGGAGATCGTGCAGACCGCGTCCGCCGTCGGCCGCGCGGTCACCGTCGACTTTCTGGCCGAGCTGCTTGACAAGCCGACGGCGACGCTCATCGCACCGGTGGAGGAGGCCCTCGACTCTCATCTGCTCGTCGAACGGAACGACCGGTTGCTGTTCCGCCACGACCTGATCCGCGAGGCCGTCGAGGGCAGCCTGCCCGTGTCCGTACGCCGGGCTCTGCGGTGCCATGCCGCCGACATCCTGCTGGCGCGCGGGGCACCGGTGACTGAGGCAGCCGCTCTTTTCCTGGACAGTGCGGGGCCGGGTGACCGCAGGGCCGTGGAGCTGCTGAGAGCCGCCGCGGCGGAACTCGCGACGTCCGCGCCGTCGTCAGCGGTGGAACTCAGCCGCCAGGCGCTGGAACTCACCGCCGAGCAAGCCCTCGAGCGGCCGGCGATCATCGCAGAGTTGGTGCTGTTGCTCTGGCAGGCCGGACAGTCGGAGGAGGCCCGTGGGCTCGCCGCCGCGGCGCTGCCCGGCAGCATGGAGCCGGAGGCCGAAGCGCGGGTGCGGCTCGGCCTGGCGCGGGTGTCTGGCCAGCACGACTTCACGGAGGCGGCTCGGCAGGCCGAGGCCGGAGCCGCTCTTCCCGGTATCCCGACCTCGCTGCGGGCACAGTTGCTTGCGCTGCGGTCCCTCGAACTGGCGATGGTGGGGGACTTGGAGGCGACCGCCCACGCCGTGTCCGATGCTCTGGAGGCTGCGGCGCAGGCTCAGGACAAGGCCGCCGAGGCCACCGCGGTCGCCGTCGACTCGATCGTGCGATTCTACCGGATGGACTGGAGTGCCGCGTTCGAGTGTGCGGACCGGGCTTCGGCCCTGGCGGCCGACGTCGGGTTCGCCCATTCGCTGTGGGTGCCGGAGGCTCTGTGGAAGGCGTTCCTGCTGAACGCGGCGGGCCGTTCGGTCGAGGCGCTCGCCGAGTCCGAGGCCGGAGTGCGCGAAACCCAGCGGCAGGGCCAGGCAGCGGCCATGGGATTGTGGATCATGAACAGGTCCCGGGCACTGCTGGACGCGGGGCGGCTGGAGGATGCGCGAGCCGAGGCCGAAGCCGCGTCCGCGATGGCCGACGAACTGGGCTTGGGCAACTTCGCCGACACCACCCTCCTGTACACGCTGGTACGCGTCGCCCTGCACACGAACGACCTGGAGGCGGCCAGAGCGTACGCGGCCGACGTGACGCGGATGCTGAGCGACTCGGCGATCCTCGTGCGCAACGTCGGCTCCTGGCTGTTGGCGCTGGTGGCGGATGCCGAAGACGATCCTGACCGGGCCATGATGCTGCTCGACGAATCCTTCGGGACGTTCGGCCTGGAGGGCCCCTCCCTGGCCAGCCCGGACGACCCGGCCGACGCACCCGTCTTCGTCCGCATGGCCTTGCGGGCCGGCGCGCTGGAACGTGCCGCGGCCGCGGTCGCCGTGGCGGAGCGCCGGGCAGCCCTGAACCCGCAGTTCCCGATCCTGGCAGCGGCAGCCGCGCACGCCCGGGGACTGCTCGACAACGACCTCCTTCTCCTCCTTCGCTCCGTCGAGTTGTACGAGCGCATACCCCGGCTGATTCCCCGGGCCTCAGCGCTCGAGGACACCGGGCGCAAGCTGGCCGCACGGCGCGTCGTCGACGCCGTGCCCCACCTCCACCAGGCACTCGACCTCTACACCCAGGCCGGGGCCGAGCGGGACGCCGCACGCGTCCACCGTCGCCTGCGGGCCTTGGGGTCACCACGGCGCCGTACGACGTCCAAGGGGTCCGTCACGGCGTGGCCGGAACTGACCGCCTCGGAGGTCGCGGTGATCCGGCTGGTAGCCAAAGGCATGACGAACAAGCAGGCCGCAGAACGCCTCGCGATCTCACCCCACACCGTGAGCTCACACCTGCGGCACGCGTTCACCAAGCTCGGCATCACCTCCCGGGTCGAACTCGCCCGCCTGGCAGTCGCCCGCGAACACCCACAGTGACTGGTTCGTATCCCACGTCCTCCCTCGCGATCGGCCGGACTCGTGTGATGCGCGCGTCCACGGTTTATTGGCAGAATCGCCGCTTAGGGGAGGGGATCTGCTGCCGGCGGGTGCGGTCACTCGTCGGCATGGGCTGAGCCCGGCTCCGGCAGGCGGTGCGGGCTGGAAAGGGGCATAAGTGGTGGGGTCGGGCGAATTGCTGACCCGTAGCGGCCTGCGCGGCCGAGAGGCCGAACTCGAAGAACTTCACGCACTGATCGCCTCGGTGGCCCGCACCGGAAGTGGCGGGTTGGCCCTGATCCAGGGGGAACCGGGCATCGGCAAGACCACGCTGCTCGCCGAGGCCGTCACCCTGGCCAGGGCAGCGGGATTCTCCGTCGGCCTCGGCAAGGCCGATGAGCTGCATCACATCGCGCCCCTCTCCTCGTTGGCGGCCTGCGTCCTGCACGGCGACCAGCCTCTGCTGTCCGGTGACGCCTTCGCCGATCTCGCGCGGAATCAGGATCAGCGGATCTGGCTGGTGGAGCGCCTCGCGGAGGCGATCGAAGCCAGAGCCGGCAGTGCGCCGGTGCTGATCGGTCTTGACGACGTGCAGTGGGCCGACCCGCTCAGCCGGTTTGCCCTGAAGCAACTTCCGGCGCGTCTGCGGACCTCGCCGGTGCTGTGGATGCTGGCCGGGCGACCGGACCCCGCCGGGCCGACGGAAGAGATCTTTGCAGCCACAGCCGACGCGCTTCCGGCGGTCACTGTGCCCTTGGGGCCGCTGTCCAGCGCGGCCATCCGCCAACTGGCCGACGACACCCTGGGGACAGCCGTTGACGAGCGGGTACGGGACCTGCTCGACGGGGCCGGCGGGAACCCGTTTCTCGCGGTCGAGATGCTCGCGGGACTGGGCACCGCCGAGGCCTCGGGTGATCTCGTGCCCTCCACGCTCGTGGTGGGTGTGCGCAGCCGACTCAGATCTCTGCAGCCCAGCACCCTGCGCTTCCTTCAGATGGGAGCCGTGCTGGGGCGCCGGTTCGGCTTCTACGACGCCGCCGCGTTGTGCGCCCAGCCGCCCGCCACGTTGATCTCGGCGCTGGAGGAGGCGACGCGCGCCGGACTCTTGGAGGACGACGGTGACGATCTGGTCTTCCGGCATGATTTGCTGCGCCAGGCTGTCTACGTCGACATCCCGCCGTCCGCCCGGAAGGCTCTGCACCGTCAGGCTGCAGACCACCTTGTGGCTGCGGGCCGTCGGCCGATCGACGCGGTGCCGCACATCCTCAGGGGGGCTCTGCCCGGAGACGAGGAGTGCGTGGCGCTGCTGCGGCGAGTCGCTGAGGACGTGCTGCCGATCACACCGGGCCTCGCCGCCGACCTGATGACGCGGGCCCTGGAACTGGTGCCGCACTCCCGGCCGCTGAAATTCGAGGTGGGTGAGCAGGCAATCCTCTGCTTGACCCGGGCCGGCAGAAGTCGACAAGCGCTGTCGACCGGCGACCGGCTGCTGGCCTGCCGACCACCGCTGGATGTGTTCAGCCGGCTGCAGGCCGCCCTCGGCGAGACGCTGTGGAACATGGATCTCGCCGAGGAACTGCGCCGCCGGACCGAATCGGCCCTCGCCGTCGGTGGCGCCGCCCCGGAGGCCGCGGCGAGGTTGGCCGCCCTGCGCGCGCTGGCTCTGTCCCGGGGACATGATCTTGTCGCGGCACGTGAGGCCGGCGAGACCGCACTGCGGGCCGCCACCGCGATCGGTGACCGGGAGGCACACGTCCTGGCCTTGTCCGGGCTCGGCGAGATCGCGCAGAACGCGGGTGAGAACGCCGTCGCGCTGGAGCGCTTCGCCGCGCTCAGCACCATCGATTCAGCTTTCCTTCCCGAAGAGATCGTCGCGCACCTGCACATGGACGACTTCGCGTCCAGCAGACGGCTGCTCCTGCAAGCGGGAGACAACGCCGGGACGATGCGTCAGGCGATGATGCTGTGGGCACAGGGCCAGCACGATCTGGGGCTCGGCCGGCTCGACGACGCCGAGGCCAACTTCGCGACCATGGAGCGCCTGGAAGACGACGTACAGGTACCCGTCCAGCAGGTGAACGCTCGCGTGATCCGATCCCGGATCGCCCTGCTGCGCGGCGACCGAAAAGCGGCGCGGGAGCACCTGGTCGCAGCGCAGGAAAGACTGGCGGTCAAACCGAACCCGGGCAACACGGCCGCGGTGCGCTTCCTAGAAGCCATCCACGCCGAGGTCGACGGGGACATCGGGCTTGCCGTCGACAAGATCCGACAGGTTCAGAAGAAAGGTTTCTTCATGCGCTGGCGGCTGTTGCGCGACTGGGTCGAGTCCGCGATACGCATGGCCCTGCGCGGCGCGGACCACGAGCTCGCCGAGGACCTGGCCGCACAGGCTCAGACCCACGCCGAACGCAACCCTGCCGTGCCGACCGCCACGGGCATCGCGGCGCAGGCCCTCGGGCTCGTGAAAAATGATCTCGCCCTGCTGGAGGAATCCGTAGCACTGCTCAAGGCAAGCCCGCGCCCCCTGGTCCGGGCCGCCGCCTACGCGGATTTCGGACAGGCACTTCTGGCAGCGGGTCGGAGACCTCAGGCAGTGGCCGCCCTGACGCAGGCCCGCGGCATGTTCGCCGAGTCAGGCGCTCACGCCGTAGCGGCCCGCCTGCAGCGTGACCTGGACGGTGCAGGGGTCGGCAGCGGCAGGGCAGTGGCCAGGCAGCGCCCCGTCCAGGGATGGGGCGCCCTCACGGCCTCGGAGAAGAAGGTCGCGCGTTTGATCGCCGAGGGCCATACCAACCGGTCGGCCGCCGACTTGCTCTTCGTCTCCCCGCACACCGTCAACACACACCTGACCTCCGCCTTCCGCAAGCTGGCGGTGAACTCCCGGGTCCAGCTCGCCAACCTGGTCATGGCCTTGCCCGACACTGAGCGGACCTGTTGATGATTGGTACGTTCACGCGATGCCTCTCCGTGCTTGGACCCACTTGGCTGGGACAGCGAACTCAATCGGAGGGCACCGCGATGCCATCTATCCCCCCACCGCCCACCATCGTGCTTGTGCACGGGGCGTTCACCGATGCCTCATCCTGGGCGGGCGTCATCAGCCTCCTTCACGCTGCTGGTTCCACCGTGCGCGCCCCGGCGAACCCGCTGCGCGGCCTGACCCATGACGCTGCCTACATCAAAAAGGTGGTGCGTGACATCGATGTCCCTGTCGTGCTGGTAGGCCACGGCTACGGCGGCGCGGTCATCACGCACGCCGCCACCGACGCCGACAACGTCGTGGCGTTGTGCTACGTCGCAGCGTTCGGCCTCGACGCCGGCGAGTGCATTCTGGACATCACGAGCCGGTTTCCGCCCATGCCGGTGGCCGACGCGACTTTCACCGCCGACTTTCCGGCGCATCTTCCCGGCGGCCCGGACAGCGAGCTCTACATCAGCGAGGAACGGTTTCCCCAGGTGTACGCCGCCGATCTGCCGCCCCACGTGAAGAGTGTGATGTCCGTGGCACAACGCCCGATCGCCCACAGCGCGCTGACGAGCAGATCCGGCCCGCCGGCATGGGCCTCCAAACCGTCCTGGTACGCCATCGCGACCGCCGATCGGATGCTCAGCCCCACCGCTCAGCGCTTCATGGCACAACGCATGGCGGCCACCGAATACTTGCTGGACGGCTCACACGCCGTTGCGCTGTCGCAGCCCGACGCCGTGGTGGCGATGATCCGGGAAGCCGCCGAACAGGGCACCGGTCGCGGCGACGGCGACGAGCTTCGACAACCCTTCTGAACAGGGGAACGCGGTGATCGAACGTCTTCGCGCAGAGCCCTATCAGGACTCCGTCAGGTCTGTCTGGTGGTGCTGTTCAGGGGGCAGGCATAGAGAGGATGTGGACGCACCTGAGTGAACCGCGCTCAGGCGAGGTTGGCGCTTTCGTGGCTGACGTGTTCGCGTCGGTGCCGTGCAAGGATCAGCGGGCGAAAGGGGGGCCGCTACCTGCGGGGGGCTGATGCCGGACGGGCGGCGAAAGTCGATCCAGCCGATGGCGGAACGGCCGCCGGACGGCAGAGCAGAACCTGCGGCAGTTCGTGAATCAGTCGACTTGGGATCCGGTCGGTGCGGCGGCGGATCGCGGAGCGGATGGTGCCGCTGATCGGCCCGGATGCCTGGGCGGTCGATGAGATCCTGTTCACCCAAATGGTGTCGGGCATCGTCGTGGCCAACACGCTCTACGGCGCCTGCAACGACTTGGGGCTCCGAACTCCCACCTCGGCCTGATCCTCGCCGACTCCACCGCCGGGGTCCCCTTCGCGATCATCATCCTGCGGTCGTCCATGCAGAGCATTCCCAGGGAGATCTGGCCTCCGTCCCCGCCGCCCTGCTGCTCGTCATCGCTCAGTGCTACGTCGCCGCCGGCGCCACCAGCGAAGCCCTCAGTGAGGGGCGTCTCAGTCCGGCACTCCTGATCTAGTGGATTCACGCGATGTGCCGGCCCAAGCCGGCTGGCACGGTGTTCTGGAAGGCACACCAGGGTTCGGTGATCGGGCCGTCCGGTGGCCGGATCCGAACCACCTGTCGATCAGGATGCCAAGGGGGCCACATGTCTATCGTCCTTTCCACCGCGGCGCTGTCCGCAGCCGACCGAATAGAGCGCTGGCATGAAGCGGTGTCCCAGACATTCATACCGCTCGACGTCAAAAACCTGGAGGAAGATCCGTCGCCGGGAAGAATCGTCACCTACCAATGGGGTGCCACGCAGGTGTCGAACGTTCAGGCCGGGTCTCAAGAGGTGACGCGCAGCAAGCGCCTGATAGCCCGGGACGGGAAGGAATTCCTCATCCTCACCCTTCAGCGCAGAGGCAGCGCCGTCAAGGAGCAGGACGGGAGACAGTGCCTGATACAGCCGGGAGATTTCTCCATTTCTGATTCGTCTCGCGTGTTCAGAAAGAAAGTGCAGGGCGAGTTCTGCTTCACCTCCTTTCAGTTCCCTCGAAAGGAGCTCCGCGTGAGAGATGAGGACCTGCAGGAGCTGACTGCAAGAGCGTTCACGGGGCATGGCGGAAGTGCCGCACTGGTGGCAACCTATTTCGCGTCCATGGCGCGCGAAGCAGCGGGCTTCGACGACTTCGTCGGCCGTCAAGCCGTCGCCACCGGGCTCGACCTGCTGGCACTGTTCATCAACGAGCGGAACGGCCGCTGCAAGCCCCAGGCTCCCGATACTGGCGCGGCCATGATGGTGCGAGTGAAGGACCACATCCTGCGAAACCTCTCCGACCCAGACCTGTCACCCACCGCAATCGCCGCCGCCCACTTCATTTCGGTGCGCTACCTGCACAAGTTGTTCCAGATGGAGGGGACCACCGTCGGGGAATGGATCCGGATGCAGCGCCTGGAGCGGTGCCGTCGGGATCTTCTTCGATCCCCGGCCCAAGGACTCGGCGTGGCGACCGTCGCCCGACGCTGGGGTTTCGTGAGCCCCAGCCACTTCAGCCGTGTTTTCCGTGCCGCTTATGGCATAGCGCCTCGAGAGTGGCAGCTGCACGGCCTGTCCGGCGAACGGCGCCCGCCTGAGTGATGGTTCCCCGTTGTCAGGCGTGGGGGGCACAAGACGCGAGGCGATCGGCGAGCGCGCCAACGAGGTCGCGAAGTTCATCGGGAGCCCGCGCGGAGCTGCGAGCAAGCGGTGTGACTACCCGAACCCGCCAAAACCGAGCCACTGACGGAACTGACTGCCGAGCACCGCGAGATCGTACGGCCGGCGGAACGCGGACTACGCAACCAGGAAATCACCGAGCAGCGGAAGCTGTCCCCTCGCACGGTCAGCCCCCACCTCTACAACGTGTATCCGAAGCCGGGCGTCAGCAGCCACAAACCAACTCCGCGACTCCGACGACCCGTGCCCCTCACGATGAGCAGTGCGGCACGGGCACCTGAACTCATTCAGCGTGGTCCCGCGGTGCTTTGGCCACCCGCGGTGAAGTCGTCGGACATCTGTCTTTCGGATGGTGAGAAGAACGTGAATCGTCGACTTTCCACTGACCAATCGCGATCAACTCCGCCGCCAGGGCCTCCGCAATCATCGCCTATCTACCGGCCGCCGTACGCTGGGGATGCCGCTCGCGCTCGTGTTTACCGCGCTGGTGGCTGGGCTGACCTGGTCCGGCAACCTGGGCGCGGTCTTTGCGTTCCGATGATTACTCATCTCTTCTTTCTATCCCGGCTGGCGGACACGTGCAGCAGGCTCCAGCACTCAGGTCTGAAACCAGGTTCACGGAGCTCGTCGACAATTGACCGATGCCCAATCCCGTCTGGGATCACAACCCGTTCATTCCACGGCAACATGCGCCCATTGCGTGAATTCAGTGTAATTCGCAGAAAATCCACTCCTGCGGTCATTGGAATGAGGGATGAAGTAACCCGACCTCTTCCCTCGGTCATGTACATGGTGACAGCGCATGTCAGCGTCCCTTACGAGCTGCCGGCCCCGCTGCTCGCGGAGTTGCACTACGACATGACCGATCCCTACGCCGTCCGGCTGTTCATTGGCGCACCCGCGGACAGAACCGTGGACTGGGTGTTCGCCGGCACACTGCTCACGGAGGGCCTGCGCCGACCCGCCGGGACCGGGGACGTGCTGGTGATTCCCCGGCACCGTTGCCGCCCGGACTCCCTGCGCATCGTCCTGAGGTCGTCCGTCGGCGCGGCAATGGTCGACATCGCGGCGTCTGCGGTCGCCGCGTTCCTGCGGGGGTCGGTCGCGCTCGCGCCGCCGGGGACGGAGAGCCTTCACATCGACATGGACCGTGCCCTCGCCGCGCTCACGGGCAGGGACTGAGACGCACTCGACGGGTCGGAACGCCTGGAACTCTCGGCTTGTCGCCCAGCGAGCGACCAGCTTCGGCGTCGTTCCAGACGGTCGCGTCCAGGCTGTCCGGGAAGGTTGGTGCCGCGGCTTGCTGGGGGTTGGCCGCCGATGCCGGTGTGGGGTCGGTGGTATTTGTACCAGTCCAGCCAGTCGGGGAACTCCGCTTTGCGTTCGGTCTCTAGGTGTGGGGCTGCTGGTGGGCCCACTCGTCGAGCAGGTGCGGTGGAAGCGTTCGACCTTGCCGATGGTCTGGGGCCGCCAGGACCGGGTTCAGCGCGGACTGATGCCCAGCTGGTGGCAGGTGTCGCGCCAGGTGTTCTTGATGTAGGCCAGGCATTGTCGGTCAGCACCCGCTCGACGCTCACCCCGCGTGCGGCGAACCAGGCGACCGCTCGTCGTAGGAAGGTGCCGCAGGTGACTGCTCTCTCGTTGGGTAGGTGTTCGGTGTAGGCCAGACGGGAGTGGTCGTCCAGCGCGGCGTGCAGGTAGGCGTATCCGGTGCCGTTGCGGCGGTCCTGGTGGGCCCGGCCGGCTGCTCGTCCGAGGACTTTGTGGCCGCCGCTGTCGGGGATGCGACCGAGCTTCTTGACGTCGATGTGGATCAGTCGCCGGGGTGGGCTTGTTCGTAGTGGCGGACGGGTTCGCCGGTGGCCCGGTCGATGGCGGCCAGAGCGGGCAGGCCGGTGCGTAGCCGGACGAGGTGCACGCCAGCCCGCGAAACTGGAGGCCTTCTCAGGCGACTGGAAAACCGACAACAACGGCTACAACCTGCTCGTGGCGCCCGACACGGACAAGGGCGAAAACAGGTTCCATGCCGAGATACCGCGCCTTGGCGCCGTCATCGGCAAAGCCTTTCCGAAATGTGCGTGTCCTCGGACTGCTGCAGACACCGAAGGACGAGCGCCCCAACATGTGGTCCGCCGTCTACGGCTTCCGCGCGATGTACTTCATGGCCCTGGCGATGTTCGGCATGGCTTCACCGGAGAGTGGTGTTGCGATTGCGCGGAAGGCTGTTCACGGCCTGGCGTGTCCGGGTCCCCGAGCACGTTCGCCCGCGCGGCCTCGGCCTTGGGCGGCGGGCGGAAGGCGGTTGACCGAAAGCACCGCCTGTGGCCCCTGAACGCAGTACACACGGTGTTCCACGAGCAGTTCCTCGGGCACCGGCTGTCTGCAGCCACGCATTGCGCTGCGGGACCACCGGTAATGCGCCCGTAGGCAAAGAAGGCCCGTCGGCTGACCCTACAGTGATCCGAAAGCTGGGGAGAAGGTGAACATCACCGCACCGCTGCAGGCGCCCCAGCGACGAGCGCCTCAACATGTGGTCCGCCTTCTACGGCCTCCGGGCCATCTACTTCACCGACGGGCGATGTTCGCTGCGCCATTCACACACGCCTGTTTCGGGCGCCACATCTCAAGGGAGCAGAACAGACATGAGACCGGACTCCGACAGCACGGCCATCTCCTTGAGAGCACGACGGCTGGTGCCGGCGCTTTGCGCGGCGGCTGCCCTGGGCCTGCTCACAGCCTGCAACGGCGGCCAGGGCACCGCCAGCGCCCCGCAGACGGCACCCGGGACGGCTCAGTCGGCCTCCGGTGACAACTCCAGTCCCGCTGACGCCACGACTGGCACCACGACCACGGGTGGCACCTCCGCCGGCACCGGTTCGTCGAATGGCTCCGTCGACACATCAGCTTCCGGGAGCGGCGCCGCGAGCACTCGCTGCAAGGCGTCCGACCTGCGCGGGCACGTCGGTGAGAACGACCCGGGCGCCGGGCAGGAGAACTTCCCCATCGTCTTGACCAACTTCTCCGGGCGCACCTGCACCATTGACGGTTACCCGGGCGCCGCCTTCGTGGACGCCTCCGGCAAGCAGTTGGGGCTGGACCCCAAGCGCACCTCCGGAAGTCCCATGAAGATCACGTTGATGCCGGGCAAGAGTGCCTGGGCCGGACTGAGCTTCGCCAACCCGCAGGTCAGCGGGGCCAGCAAGGCCACGCCCACGGGGATCATGATCACTCCGCCGGACGAGAAGGAGGCCCTGACAGTGGACTGGACGGGCGGCGCGGTGCCTGTCTCCTCCGCCGCGAACCTGACGGTCTTCCAGGCGGGCACCGGCGCCTAAGCCGGCTCCCGCAAGGCTGCGCCAGGCCGAAGTTCCGGTCGCCGCCGTCCGCTGCCGACCATCATCCACGATTTCGTGATGCTGATCGCTACGAGTCAAACCCGAACCGCCCGAACCGCCATCGGCTCGGCCGTAGCCACTGTGCGCACCGCATCAACACCGTCTGGGCGCTCTTACGCGCAGGCAGCACGAGCCCACCCCTTTCAGGCCGGCACAACGTCCACCAATTGTCTTCACCACCCGCAAGTCCCTTTTGTACACAACCACGTTGCAGGAGACCGTCATGTTCCGCTTCTCTCGCACCCGCTCACCTCACACTGTCCGTACCGCAACTACCGTAGCCTTCGCATCGGTGACGGCCGGCTGCCTGTTGGCCGTCGGCACGGTGAGCAGCAGCGCCACCTCACACAAGGCCGGGTCGGGCAAGACCAAGCCGACCATTGTGCTGGTCCATGGCGCCTTCGCTGACGCCTCCAGCTGGTCCGGCGTCGTCCAGCGCCTGCAGCGCGACGGTTATCCGGTCGTCGCCACAGCCAACCCGCTGCGCGGTCTGAGCAGCGACACCGCCTACCTGCGCAGTGTCCTGGACACCGTGAAGGGCCCGATGATCCTGGTGGGCCACTCCTACGGTGGCTCCGTGATCAGCCAGGCCGCTGTCGGGGACCCGCACGTCAAGGCGCTCGTCTACATCGCCGCATTCATCCCCAACGTCGGCGAAAGCGCCGGCGAGCTGGCTGCCAAGTTCCCCGGCAGCACGCTGGGTGAAACTCTCGACACCGCCTCATACCCCTTGCCCGACGGCGGCACCGGCACCGAGCTGACCATCCAGCAGAACAAGTTCCGCCAGCAGTTCGCCGCCGACGTGCCCGCCTCCACCGCCGCGGTCATGGCGGCCGCCCAGCGGCCAGTCTCCACCCTCGCCCTGGAGGAAGAGGCCACGAAGGCGGCCTGGAAGGACATCCCCTCCTACTCCCTGATCGCCGGCAAGGACTACAACATCCCGCCCAAGGCCGAGCAGTGGATGGCCGAGCGTGCCCATGCCCGCACCGTCACCATCGACAGGGCCTCACACGCGGTGGCGGTCTCGCACCCGGCAGCGGTGACCGATTTCATCCTCCGCGCGGCCTGCGACGTCCGCTGAACCATCCCAGGCCGCGGCCATCGACTCCCACAGCCGGGCAGGGTCGCCGCTGAGGCGCGCCGCCGCACCGCGCCAAGCCTGGCTGGGCCGCCGACGGTTCTGCGAGCGATGATCTTCCCTCGCGCCGTCGTAGCCGCGCGAGTCACGGCCCACGATTTCCACGGGGAGATTTTCTACATCCACGGCGCTGGCTGGGTGTTCGGCAACACCCTCACCCACACCCACGACGGCGCGGGCGCCGCCGTGGTGTTCCCCGAGTACGGTACGGCCCGGACGTCGGCAGCGATGTCGTCGGGGGCAACGGCCTGGAAGAAGTTCTCGAAGCCTTCCGTGCAGTTCCTGGGATGGCCACCGCGGTCCCTAGCGATCGGCGCCTCGGCGGGCGCCTCCACATGGAGTGCCCGGAGGAAGCCCGCCAGCGTGTCGGCCGCGTGGTCGCCGCGGCTGATCGAGCCGTGGTCCAGCGGTTCGCCGGGAACCCAAGTCATCACGGTCCAGTACTTGGGGAAGCGCTCGGGCGGTTCACCGAACCGCACCGGGGTCGGCACCGGGAGCGGAAGGCGCGGGGCCAGCACGGGGAGCCACCGCCGTTCCTTGAGCTGCAGCAAGTGGGGTCCATGTGCTGCATGCACACGGCCAACTCGTCCCCGAGGCGCCACATTTGGTTGCCCCAGCCGCCCACCACCTCGCGGATGGTAGGTCTCCGCCGTGGCGCTGTTCAGCGCCAGCTTTGTGATCAACCTGGTGCTCTCGATCCTCACCTACGCCCTGCTCGCCAAGCGTCCCGCCCCGCTGGTCGAGGGCGCCGCGGAGGCAGCCGACGACGAGGACCTCGCCATCTCCGGCAGGCCAGATTGGCGGCAGTGGCTCACCCTCGCTTCTCTGATGGCCCTCGTCGTCGGCGCGCTCGGCTTCCACCTGGAGATCGGCTTCCTTGCGCTGGCTGCCGGCGCCCTGCTGCCTTGGTGGACATGAAGCGGCAGGAGAAGGCCGTGGACGGCGTCAGCTGGTCCACCCTGCTTCTGGTCGCGGGCATGATGACGTGCATCGCGATGCTGGAGAAGGCAGCATCATCGAGGAGATCTCCCAACATGCCGCCAACCTGGGCGCCCCGCTCGTCGTCGCCCTGCTGCTGTGCTTCACCGTGGCCATCACCTCCGCCTTCGCCTCCTCCACCGCGATTCTCACAGCGATCATCCCCATCGCCGTACCGCTGCTGCTCTCCAGCCACCTCAGCGCCGCCGGACTGATCGCCGCGCTCGCCGTCTCCACGACGATCGTCGACACCTCTCCCTTCTCGACCAACGGAGCACTCGTCCTCAGCAACGCCCGTGGGGTGGACACCCGCCGCTTCTACCGCCAAGCCATCGGCTACACCGGCGGAATCGTCGCCCTCGGCCCCCTCCTCGCCTGGCGCCTTGGTCCTGCCCTGGTCATAGCGCAAAGACCGACGACGGACAGCGGAGGGCGCCGAGCTGGATCACGCACGGCGCCCTCCGTCCTGATTCCATGTGCAGGACCAGGGGGATACAGACGCAGTCGGCGACGGGCAGCGTGTACCGAAGCGACGCTTTCAACGCAATGCGGTAAGGCCCTCACCCGGAGGTCAAGCGACCGCCGCTTCCGCATCGGGACTATCGCATCCGACCCCCACCCGCCGTTACGGGCCGTCCCCGCGCCTCTGCGGCCTACGGACCCGCTCCCAGGTGCCGTCGACGGCCTCCGCAGCCGACGGTAGACACCCCGCCAGTTGCCGTACTTCTCCGGCGGGTGGACCCATTGCGAGTCGGTCTGGAACTTGTAGGGGATCGCGTCGATCACCTCGCGATGGTCCCGCCAGGTGCACCCCAGTTTCGGCGTGCGGTCCGGGAGCAAAGGTTCAATCCGCGCCCAGTGCGCGTCAGTCAACGGGACACCCGGACCAACGACCGACTAATCCAAACGAACCTGCCAACTGACCTTTCCGTTCAGTTGTCGGGGCTGACATTGCTAGATCCCTGCGGTACGCCGTGGTCATGTGATATGCGCAGGGTGGTGGTCTCACTCCGCAGGGGCAGGTTGCGCGGGAGCGGGTGCGCATGCTGGCCGCCGATGGCTTTGTGTAGGGTGAGAAGAACACGGTGATCGCGAAGGAACTTCGAGTCAGCGTCCGGTCGGTGGAACGGTGGCGCCGGTCCTGGCGCGAGGGAGGGCGACAGGCCCTGCGCGCTTCGGGCCCGGCCAAGCGGCTGAAGGTCAGCGACGATGACTTCGCCGTGCTCGAGCCATTGTTGCTGAAAGGCGCGATGGCTCAGGGCTGGGCGGATGAGCGGTGGACGCTCTCGCGGGTACGCATGCTGATCGCAGACTACCTGGGGGCGTCGTTGTCGATCCGCGGAGTGTGGGAATTGCTGCGGCGGCACGGCTGGTCGTCAGAAGCCTGCCCGACGGGCAGTCGAACGGGACGAGGCGGCGGTGGCCAGCTGGGTGAAGGAGACCTGGCCCCGGGCAAAGCCACCGCGGCGGCGCTCGGGGCATGGCTGGTCTTCGAGGACGAAGCGCCGTCTCGATGACGTCGCACCGCGCACGCACCGGGGCACCCAGAGGGAGCACGCCCGTGGTTCGGTTCAATGGCGCTTCCCGGGGCCGCATCTCGATGGCCGCGCTGGTGTGTTTCAAGGCGGGCGAACGCATCCGTCTGATCTACCGTCCTCGCATCCAGGGCCATCACCGAGGTGCCCACCGTGGCTTCACCTGGCAGGACTACCGTGATCTTCTCGTGCGGGCTCATCTTCAGCTCGGCGGTCCCGTCGTGGTGATCCGGGACAACTTGAATGTCCACCGTTGCAGTCGATTAGGTGAGTACGCGGCAGAGCATGACTGGCTCACCATCGTCCAGCTGCCCAGCTATGCGCGCCGACGTACCCCAGCGTGATGACGTGCAGATTCCCGTCCTCGAACGCGCGGCGCACGCCAGCGGCGCGGGTGAGCGACCCCGTGATCTGCACCAGCACCGCCCGGGCCGGACATGACGTCGTCGCAGTCGTAGGCGGAGGCGAACCAGGCGAAGTTCATCCGCGCCCACCAGATGGTGAAGAAGACCCGGGCAAAGCACAGCGCAGCGCTGGCGTAGTCACCCACCGTCAGCGCCCCATGCACACTCATGGACGCCTGCGCCACCGCGACGACGAAGCACAGGTCGAAGAAGAGTTCCAGCGAGGTGCCGGATCAGTGCGGTTCGCCGGGGTCTTCGGCCCATCATGGTGCGCCACCCCTGGCGCCCGGGCCCGCGGGCACGGTCAGGGCGCGGTTCAGCGGAGGGCTCCCAAAGCCGCCTCGATCGTCCGGTAAAAGGTGGGATAGGTGTAGATCATGTGCTGGAGCCGGTCGACGGGTACCTCGGCATGGATGGCCACGTTCAGCCCGTACAGCACCTCGCCGCCCGCCGGCCCCGCCGAGGTCGCACCGATCAGCACGCCCCGGTCGGCGTCCTGGACGAGCTTGATGAACCCCTCGTTGCCCGGCCCGTGGATCCAGCCGCGCGTGGTGGAGGCACACTGGCGCGCACGCACAGCCCCGGCTCTCGCGCCTGTAGCTCCCCACGGCCCCGATCTCCGGATCGGTGAACGTGACCCGGGGCAGCGCCCGATAGTCGGAGGTGGGTCCGGGCTGCCCTAGGATGTCCCGGATGGCGATCTCAGCCTGGTACATCCACACATGGGTGAAGGCGCCCCCGGCCGGTGATGTCGCCGACCGCCCACAGCCCGTCCCCGGCCCGCATCCGCGCCTCCGTGGGAATGGCTCCCGCTGCCGGATCGAGCCCCACCGAGTCGACCGCCGGCGGAGTCAGGTGGTCTCGCGTCCGGTCGCCACCAGGAGCCGTTCAGCGCTCAGCAGTTGTTCACTGCCCTCGAGGCGAACGGTGAACTCGGAGCCGTCGTAGCTGACCCACCGCGTCCGGGCGCCCGTGAGAGCGGTGACACCGTCCGCGCGCATCACCTGCGCAGCCAGCTCTCCTGCTTCGGGTTCCTCCTGCGACAGCAGTCGGTCCTGCCCCCCGACCACGGTGACCGCACACCGGAAGCGGGCGAAGACCTGGGCGAGTTCGACACCGATGGGGCCCCACCCTAGTCTTCTGAGTCAGGAGTTCTATTCTGATGTGTAGGGTTGTGGGGTGGCACGTACTGGGCGGCCGAAGGCCGAGTTGATCCTGTCGGATGCGGAGCGGGCTGCGCTGGAGGGATGGGTGCGGCGCCGTTCCACTCCGCAGGCGTGGGCTTTGCGGTGCCGGATCATCCTGGCCTGCGCGACTGGCGCGTCGAACAAGGACGTGGCTGCCCAGCTCGGTTCGACACCGCATGCGGTGGGTCGCTGGCGGAAGCGGTTCGTCGAGCACCGGATCGCCGGCCTGGGCGACATGCCGCGGTCCGGCGGGCCGAGGACGGTCACCGACGAGCAGGTCGCCGCGGTGCTGAAGCGGACGCTGGAGTCGACGCCGAAGAATGCCACGCACTGGTCGACGCGGGCCATGGCCCAGGAGATGGGCTTGTCGCAGTCGACCGTGTCGCGGATCTGGCGGGCCTTCGGCCTGCAGCCGCACCGCACCGAGACGTTCAAGCTGTCCACGGACCCGTACTTCGTCGACAAGGTCCACGACGTCGTCGGCCTGTACCTGGACCCGCCCGAACGCGCTCTGGTGTTCTGCGTCGATGAAAAGTCGCAGATCCAGGCGCTGGACCGCTCGCAGCCGGTGCTGCCGATGATGCCCGGCGTCCCGCAGCGCCTCACCCACGACTACGTACGGTCGGGCACCACCACGCTGTTCGCCGCACTCGAGGGCCACCGGCAAGGTGATCGGCTCCCTGCACCGCCGGCACCGGGCCGAGGAGTTCAAGAAGTTCCTGATCAAACTCGACCAGGAGATCCCGGCGGACCTGGACGTGCACCTGGTGCTGGACAACTACGCCACCCACAAGACTCCGGCGATCAAGACGTGGCTGGTCGCTCACCCCCGCTTCCATCTGCACTTCACCCCCACCGGATCGTCCTGGCTCAACCTGGTGGAGCGCTGGTTCGCGGAGCTGACGAACAAGCAGATACGACGCGGGGTCCGCAAGAGCGTCCAGGCGCTGGAGAAGGACATCCGCACCTGGATCGCCGCATGGAACACCGGCCCCAAGCCCTACGTCTGGACGAAGACCGCAGACGAGATCTTCGAACGCCTCGCCAGTTATCTGAATAGGATTCCTGACTCAGAAGACTAGAGCGTGTCTCTTCGATCGGTTGGTCAGTTGATCGGATGTGTCTGTCCGATTAGTGATCACTGATGCGATGTGGGACCGGATCGAGCTGCTGATGCCGGCCGATCCGGTCCGCGGTCGGCGATGGGCCGATCACCGCCGAACCCTGGAAGCCATCGCGTGGAAGTACCGCACCTGCTCGCCCTGGCGGGACCTGCCAGACGAGCTCGGCTCGTTCCAGACCGTTCACAAACGCCTGATCAGGTGGGCTATGGACGGCACCTGGAACGCATCCTCGCCGCAGTTCTGGCAGCAGCCGACGCTGATGCCGGCATCGGCTGGGCCGTATCGGTGGACTCCACGGTCTGCCGGGCTCACCAGCACGCTGCCGGTGCCAGGAAAAAAGGGGCGCCAGGCCGGGCCGAAACCGAAGACCACGCCCTCGGACGCTCCCGCGGCGGCCTGAGCACGAAAGTGCACCTCGCCAGCGACAGCCGGGCACGTCCCCTGACCCTTCGCGTCACCGCAGGCCAGCCAGCGACGCCCCGGCCTTCGAGACCGTCATGGCAGGCATCCGTGTTCTGCGAAGACCGACCCAGCATGGGCCCCTCGGACTCCCGCTCGGCTGGCCTGGCCTACGCGCTGCGAGTCCTTGGCAAGTTATACGCCGAACACCCGGCCTACCAGCAGGAATGGCGCCCATAGCCTTTCAAGGAGACACCCCCTAGCACCACCATCGACGCCGGTAGCTCCTTGGCGGCCATGGCGTTTGGTCCAGTACGGCGTTCCTTCCAGACCTGGCACCGGGGGGCCGGGGCCGGGTACCAGTGGCCGGCACGACACCATGCCGGGCCTCGAACGTACGGCCACCGACCGTCACGCGGCGCGGACCGGCGAGGCGCCCCGTCCCCCGGGCCAGCCGACCGCCCTTCGCCGCGAAGCGGTCCGCGGCCACCTGGTCGTTCCAGTCGTCGGTGGCCTTGTCACGGATCCGTCCGGCGACCCTGCCCCAGTCCGGAGTCACGACCGCCTCACCGGCGAGGGCGGAAAACCGCCCGCTTCGGGAGCAGTTTCCCGGCCCGGATCATCATCTTGCTGGGCACACAGGCCCAGTACGGACACTGCCCGCCGACGAGTTCCGCCTCGACCCCCACCACGTCCAGCCCCGCTTCGGCCAGCGTGCCGGCGACGTACTCGCCGCCCGGCCCAAGCCCGACGACCACCACACACCCGCCTGCTCGTAGGCGCTCATGCCTCTCCTCGTTCCGCCGGCTCTCCGGGCATGGACTCTCCGCCGACGCTAGGGCGGCCGGCAGGCGACCCGAGCCCGCCGACGTACGGATGCTTGACCGAGAGCGAATACCGAGACAGGGACCGGCACAGTGCGCTGGCGGGCACCATCGCATGCACTGCCGGTCAAGACACCCTCCGACCGGGCACCTAGCGTCACCGGGGTACGCACAGCACAGCACGGCTCCGCAGGAGGGGACCATGACCACCAACTCGCCAGCCCTACACAGCAGCCAGCCCCGGCTGCACCAGAAGGGCGAGGTGATCCAGGAGTTCGGGACCGTCAAACAGTTCCCCATCGCTCTGTCCTACGAGGCGCGGATGTACTCCTGCCAGCGTCTGAACAAGGTCCTCGCGGACACGCAGATCCTCTACGGCATCTACAAGAAGCATCACTGGCTGATGCGCGGCGCGACCTTTTACCAGCTGCACCTGGTCCTGGACAAACACGCGGGCGAACAGCTCGACATCATCGACACCCTCGCCGAACGCGTC
Source organism: Streptomyces sp. NPDC052016 (assembly GCF_044548445.1). Classification (NCBI taxonomy): domain Bacteria; kingdom Bacillati; phylum Actinomycetota; class Actinomycetes; order Kitasatosporales; family Streptomycetaceae; genus Streptomyces; species Streptomyces sp. NPDC052016. The sequence continues at coordinate 18,297 of NZ_JBIUBX010000042.1, read as the reverse complement.
CAGTCGCTGGGCGGCGTCGCGGTGGGAGACCCGCGGCACGTCGCCGAGATCACGTCGATCCCGCGGCCCCCGGACGGGGTGGAGGAGGTGCCGGCCATGCTGTCCCGGCTGCTGGAGGCCCACGAGACGATCCTCATCGACGCCCATGACGCAACCGCCCGGACCGCCGAGTGCGGTGACGACGGCACCATCGACCTGCTGGTCTCCCAGGTGATCCGGACCGGCGAACGGCAGGCGTGGTTCCTGGCCGAGCATCTGGTCGACACACCGCTGGTCCGCGCCTGAGGAATGGCCGCAGCCGCGGTCCGTCGGTCCACCGTACGTGACCAGGGCACCTGCAGGGACGTGAACCGGCGCACGCGCACCAGCGCCTGCCGGGGCGCGGGCCCTGCGGACGCCCCATCGTCCGCATACGATGCAGCCAAGCGAAGCCCGTCGCCTTCACGCGGACGGAGCGCTGCTTGACCGGGAGCGGATGATGGATCTGCGGCAGATGGAGGTCGTCGTCTCGGTGGCGGACACGGGCGGTTTCACGGCGGCTGCCCGTGGTCCAGTCCGCCGTGTCCAGCACGGTCCGCGCTCTCCAACGCGAACTAAGACCCCCTTGTTCGACCGCACTACACACCGCGTCGCCCTCACTCCGGCCGGCGCGGTGTTCGTCCCCGCCGCACGCGAAACGCTCCGCGCCGCCGAACTGGCCCGGGAGGCCGTCGATGCCGTACGGGGGCAGCTGCGCGGGCGGGTGACGGCCGGCATGATGCAGGGAGGATGAGCGGAACTCCACCACGCCTTGGCCGCCCTGCTGCGGAGCATCCCGGCGTGGTCGTGCAACTGAGACAGGCGGCCATCGCCGACATCGGGCAGGCACTGCGAGAGGGCACGGCGGACCTGGCCTAGTGGCACCCGACCGCCAGCAGCAGCGTGGGCTCGCGACCGGCTGCTGTCCTGCGAGGACATGGTGCTGCTGGCAGCGCCCCGGCGGGTGCTCGCCAGAGCGACACCGAACGGCGAGGTCCGGCTCGCCGACATCGCCCAGTTGCCCGTGGTGGACTTCACACCCGGCTGGGCCATCCGCTATGCGATCGACCCGGCTCTTCGGGCAGCAGGCGTCGACCGCAGCACGACGTTCAGTTGAACGACATCGCCCCGCCAGCCGAACGGGTCCGCAACGACCTGGGCGTCTGCATCATGCCCAAGTCCATTGCGGACCGCTTCCCGATCTACTCCAGTACCTGTTCAGCCAGCACGCTCCGAGCTGGAAGATCATGGTGGTACGCCCCGTTATGTTCTTCGCGGTCCTGCAAGAGGGCCGCTGGCCTCCAGGTCCGGCATGACTGTTGCCCCCTGTCGATCGGATGACCTGGGGGGTGGTGTCACCGGGTCCGAGGGGTGCCGTCGGAGACGCTGATCAGAGGTCCGGCCGCTGCCCGGCCGGGTGAAATGCCGGGCAGCTCGCGGGCGGCAGGTCTGCATAACGTGGATGCGCGCGAACGGCCCCACCGCCGAGGCCGGCACAGCATCGACGCATGTGGGGGCACGGTGATCGACATCGACGAGACGGGCGTCTTCCTCGGCCTGGACGTCGGCAAGAGCAACCACCACGGCCACGGACTCACCCCGGCCGGGAAGAGGGTCTTCGACAAGGCCCTGCCGAACGGCGAACCCCAGTTGCGGGCCGTCTTCGACAAGCTCAAGGCCAAGTTCGGCACTGTCCTGGTGGTTGTGGAGCAGCCCGCCTCCATCGGTGCCCTGCCGCTGACCGTCGCCTGCGACGTCGGCTGCAAGGTCGCCTACCTGCCCGGACTCGCGATGCGCCGGATCGCCGACCTCTACCCGGGTGAGGCCAAGACCGACGCACGCGACGCGGCTGTCATCGCGTACGCCGCCCGCACCATGCCCCACACCCTGCGCTCCCTGGAACTCGCCGACGAGATCACCGCCGAACTGACCATGCTGGTCGGCTTCGACCAGGACCTGGCCGGCGAGGCCAACCACGTCCAACCGCATCCGCGGCCTGCTCACACAGTTCCACCCCAGCCTCGAACGCGTCCTCGGCCCGCGCCTGGACCACCAGGCGGTGACCTGGCTCCTCGAGCGCTACGGATCCCCAGCAGCACTGCGCAAGGCGGGCCGCCGCAGGCTGATCGAGGCCGTCCGGCCCAGGGCCCCGCGCATGGCCGAGCGGCTCGTCGACGACATCTTCACCGCTCTCGACGAGCAGACCGTGGTCGTTCCCGGCACCGCCACTCTCGACGTGATCGTCCCCTCACTGGCGAAGTCTCTGGCCGCTGTCCATGAACAACGCCGGGCCCTGGAGGCCCGGATCGAGGCCTTTGAGGCCCACCCTCTTTCCCAGGTCCTGACCTCGATGCCCGGCATCGGCGTCAGGACCGCCGCAGTCCTCCTGACCACCATCGGCGACGGCAGCTCGTTCCCCACCGCCGCCTACCTGGCCTCCTACGCCGGCCTGGCACCGGCAACCCGGCAGTCCGGAACGTCGATCCACGGCGAACACGCCCCCAGAGGCGGCAACCGACAGCTCAAACGCGCGATGTTCCTCTCCGCCTTCGCGGCCCTGCACGATCCCGCCTCCCGCGGCTACTACAACCGCTGCCGGGCCCGCGGCAAAACCCACACCCAGGCCCTCCTCCGTCTCGCCCGCCACCGCATCAGCGTCCTGTTCGCCATGCTCCGCGACGGAACCTTCTACGAGCCGAGGAGCCCTCGACTCGCTTGACGAAGGACATAGAGGCACCCCCCGGGCGGCACCACCGGCGATCACCACGCTGCTGCGGCACATCACCTGACGAGGGCGGGCGGCGCCCCGGCCTTCACCGAACGCCTGAGCGTCTTACCGGGACTCTTGCAGAAAGCCCCGGCGTTTACGCCGGGGGTGAATGCATCTCAAGACTGCTCTGATGTGCAGTTCGGGGCGGACGGTTTGCTGCTCGATGTACTGGCGGACGATCGCCAACGGTGCTCCGCCGCACGATGCCGAGAAGTACGAGGGCGACCACAGGTGCCCGTGCATGATGGGGCGGTTGATCCGGCCGGTGAACTCCTGTCGTATGCGGCGGGCGGAGACACCCTTAAGGCTGTTGTTGACCAGCTTCCAGACGGCGACCTTGGGCGGGTAGTGCACCAGGAGGTGGACGTGATCGCGCTCGCCGTTGAACTCCTTCAGCTCCGCTTCGAAGTCCTCGCAGACCTTGCGCATGGACTCTTCGCAGAGCGTCAGCATCTCATCGTCGAATACCCCCAACCGTAAGTAGGATTCCTGGTCATGCAGCCGCTACAACTACCGGGCCTATCCGGACGCCTCCCAGCGCCGTGCGCTGGCCAGTGCGTTCGGGTGTGCCCGCGTGGTGTGGAACGACTGCTTGCGCGACCGGAAGGAAGCACACGCGGCAGGACTGCCGTTCGTGAAGTCGGCGGAGTTGTCCCAGCTTCGTATCACCCAGGCCAAGCGCACCGCCGAACGAGCTTGGCTCGCCGACGTCTCAGCGGTCGTCCTGCAACAGTCCCTACGGGACCTGGATGCCGCCTACAAGAACTTCTTCGACAGCCTCAAAGGCAAGCGGCCCGGCCGCAAGGCCGGCCCTCCCCGGTACAAGTCGAAGAAGGACACACGGCAGTCGATCCGCCTCAACACCAACGCCTTTTCCCTGAAGGACGACGGCACGGTGTACGTGGCCAAGGTCGGTGACCTCAAGGTCAAGTGGTCACGGCGGCTTCCGGCCGCGCCCACGTCCCTGACCGTCACCAAGGACAGCTGTGGCCGGTACTTCCTCAGCTTCGTCGTGGACACCGAACCGGACAGCCTGCCCGAGCTCAAGACCGACGCCGGTATCGACCTCGGCCTGTCCGCCTTCGCCGTCCTCTCCGACGGGACCAAGATCAGTGCCCCGCGTTTCCTGCGCCGGGCGGAGAAGAAACTCAAGCGTCTTCAGCGGGAGCTGTCCCGCAAGCAGAAAGGGTCGAAGAACCGGGCCAAGGCCCGCATCAAGGTCGCACGCCAGCACGCACGTGTCGCCGACCGGCGCCGGGACTTCCACCACAAGGCTTCCACACAGATCATCCGCGACAACCAAGCGGTGTTTGTGGAAGACCTCGCGGTGTCCGGCCTCGGCCGCACCCGGCTCGCCAAGTCCGTTCACGACGCGGGATGGTCCGCGTTCATACGGATGCTGCAGTACGAGGCGGCTCTGCACGGCCGCACCTTCGCCAAGGTGGACCGCGCTTTCCCGTCCTCGCAGGCCTGCTCGGCCTGCGGATTCCGGGACGGTCCCAAGCCCCTGCACGTCCGGGAGTGGACGTGCGGCGCATGTGGCACCGTGCACGACCGCGACCACAACGCAGCCCGCAACGTCCTCTTCGAGGGACGCCGTATCGTCGCCGCCGGACGGACGGAGACGCCAAACGCCTCGTGGAGCGCCGATAAGACCAGGACGAAAGTCCCGGCACAGCGCGGTGAAGCAGGGAGCCCCCGGAAGGGTCAGCCGACCCAGGCTGGAATCCCTGGACTTTAGGCCAGGGAGCACGTCAAGAAGCAGACGCACTGTCCCCGGAGAGGCGGGGCAGTGCGCTGCTCGACGCCGGCGCGGCCGGACTTGTCGTCATTGTGCGGTGAGACCGCTTCCTCGGTCTCCCGAGACGCAGTTGTGGCCAAGACCGCGCTTAAGGCGGTGACCAGTGGATGTTCACGCTCTGTGATCCAGTCGGCCTCAGTCGAAGCGCAGGTCGGAAAGCTGCCGTTCGAGCGCGGTGATGTCGTCCTCCGGCGTCTCCTCGGCCGGGCGTGCGGCCATCAGGGCGGCCAGCTCGCCGCCCGCCCGCCGGATGCGGGAGGGCATGCCTTCGGTGTACGCGTCGCCGCCGGATCCCCAGTCCTCGGACGCCGCGTACACCGCGGTGGGGACGACCGTGGCGCGCAGGTACGCGAAGAGCGGGCGCAGGGCGTGTTCGAGGACCAGGGAGTGGCGGGCCGTGCCTCCGGTGGCCGCGACGAGGACCGGCTTGCCGGTGAGGGCGTCCGGGTCGATCAGGTCGAAGAAGGACTTGAACAGCCCGCTGTAGGAGGCGGTGAACACGGGGGTCACGGCGATCAAGCCATGGGCGCTCGTCACTGCGTCAATCGCGGTGGCCAGTTGGGGCGCGGGGAAGCCGGTCACGAGATTGTTGGCGACGGCGACGGCCAGCTCCCGCAGCTCGATGACCTCCGTCTCCACGACGTAGCCCTTATCGGCGAGTTCACCGCGGGCCGACTCGGCGAGACGGTCGGCGAGCAGGCGGGTGGAGGAGGGGGTGCTCAGCCCCGCGGACACGGCGACGAGCTTCATGCGGCCGACACCTCCTGCACGGCCCGCAGCGACTCGTGGGTGGGAGCGTCCGGCACGTCGGCCGGGCGGCCGACTGCGAATTCCTTACGCAGCACGGGCACCACCTCTTCGCCGAGGATGTCGAGCTGTTCCAGGACGGTCTTCAGGGGCAGCCCCGCGTGGTCCATCAGGAACAGCTGCCGCTGGTAGTCGCCGACGGTCTCACGGAACGACAGCGTCCGCTCGATGACTTGCTGCGGCGAGCCCACCGTCAGCGGCGTCTGCTCGGTGAACTCCTCCAGCGACGGCCCGTGTCCGTAGACGGGCGCGTTGTCGAAGTAGGGGCGGAACTCCCGTACGGCGTCCTGCGAGTTCTTCCGCATGAACACCTGCCCGCCGAGACCCACGATGGCCTCCTCGGGCCGGCCGTGACCGTGGAAGGCGTACCGCCGCCGGTACAGCTGGACCATCCGCCTGGTGTGGTCAGCGGGCCAGAAAATGTTGTTGTGGAAGAAGCCGTCGCCGTAGAAGGCCGCCTGCTCGGCGATCTCGGGCGAGCGGATCGAGCCATGCCACACGAACGGCGGCACGCCGTCCAGCGGCCGGGGCGTGGAGGTGAACCCCTGCAAGGGCGTACGGAACTGGCCCTCCCAATCGACGACGTCCTCGCGCCACAGCCGGCGCAGCAGCGCGTAGTTCTCCTTGGCGAGGTTGATGCCCTGCCGGATGTCCTGCCCGAACCAGGGATAGACGGGGCCGGTGTTGCCGCGGCCCATCATCAGGTCCACCCGGCCGTCGGCCAGGTGCTGGAGCATCGCGTAATCCTCGGCGATCTTGACCGGGTCGTTGGTGGTAATCAGGGTCGTGGCGGTGGAGAGGATCAGCTTCTCGGTGCGGGCGGCTATGTAGCCGAGCATCGTGGTCGGGGACGACGGCACGAACGGCGGGTTGTGGTGCTCACCGGTCGCGAAGACGTCCAGGCCGACCTCCTCCGCCTTCAACGCGATGGCGACTATCGCCTTGATGCGTTCGCGTTCCGACGGGGTACGGCCGTTTGTCGGGTCGGGGGTCACGTCCCCCACTGAGAAAATTCCGAACTGCATGAGGGCCTCTTCGTTCCAGCAATGAGTGGTTTTCGGAAATGTAGGCGTCAGTGGGACGGCCGCCATGACTGTGCGTGCAGAGGGACTTGTCCGTCAGGGCCCTGCCTGGGCTCACGTGACGTGCCCTGCCCTGCGGCCCGACAAGTGTGCGGCGTCGGAAAAGTGCATGGGCGCTCGGAGGCAAGCGTGACGCTTGGTCGGCTTCCTGACACGGCTGTGCCGCAGGAGGGCGATCGCGTTCCCTGCTCCTGGCGGGCTCGGGCGCCGGCCTCCTCCTATTCGGCCGCTCGATGAGCCGGTGGCGGGCTGGACCGCCCCACCGACGACGTTTTCCTGGCCACACTGTCCGAGGCTGTATCGGTGATGCCTTGCAGGAGCAGGGCCCGGTTTGTTGGACAATGTGCCGACCGCCGTCGTACGACTCAGCCAGACCTTCGGCCGACTGCAATCTGGCACGCAGACCGCGAGCCAACGATCGGGGCAGACCACGGTCGCGGCTCAGCCCCGGTACGCGGGATGCCCGGCCTGCTCTCCGGACGGGCAGTCTCCCCTCACTCACTCCCCGCCATGAGCTCAGCAATGAGACGGTCCAGGTCGATATGGCGCTCCTCCGCGCCCGCTGGTACGAGTAGATCAGTCTGCTTCAGGAATGCGCGAACCGCCGTAGCCGCGATGTCGAGCAGGGCAAACCCCGCAGTGGATCTGACGACGACGCGCACCGTGTGCCGATGGCAGCGATGCTGGGGTATCACCAGCACATCTCCTACGCCCACCGGTTTGCGCAGCCCCTCCGACAGGAGCGTGCGGGCGAACACCCAGTCGACCGTTCCGGTCGTCGTCCCTCCGATGGAGAGGCACACCGCGTAGGGGTCTGTCCTGTCGTAGCGCAGCTGTGCAGGCAGCGGTATAGACGGATGGTCCGCGACGGCAACGTGCACCACTATCTCGTGGGTGATCGTGATCTCGTCAGCGGCATGGGAAAACGGCTCGCTCATTCGTGTCCCGCTCGTTGGTTCCTCGGGGGGTGGTTTCTTTGCGAAACAGCCTAGAACGGGCGATACAGGTGCCTTGTCGAAGAGCGCACGAGATGTTGCCTCGGGAAGAAGAGCATCATGGGACGCTTCGCCTCGTTGACACCTGACAGAAGATCAGGAAACGGACCGCAGGCGTGAGCCGCAGCGGAAGTCATGAGGCTTTATGCTGGCAATAGATAGTATGTAACAGCAAGGGGAATTCACCTTTGGTGAACAGAGGCACTTTCCCCATTGTTTCATCCCCTCTTGCTGTCTGGTCCTGGGGTGTCGTGTTGAACAGGACTGAATAGTCCAGTGGCGCAGGAAACAGTCCAGTAGCGCAGCCAACTGTTCAGTGCCATACCTGTCGGCGTGGCCGTTTTCCGTCTCCCCCGATCAGCCTCGGCGTCTCCCTGTAGTGCCGGCACCGCTTCCGGACGAGTCGCTCTGGCGAGCTGACTGGACCCCTCGTCCACGGTGTACGGCGTCAACCAGACGAATGCGGGCCAACGCTACGGCGTCGTGCGTTCGGGGGAGGAAGCGCGGCGAGTATCTCGGTGCTGTGATGGCACCGGCTGATTTCACACCCGTCCACTCGCCTTGTCCGTTCGACCGCTGCATCAGTCCTGGCTGAAGCAGCCGCCGCCGAATACGACGGCGCGCATGGACGGGATATGGGGCAGTTTGTGCTCTCGCTCCGTCACTCGACACAGCCGGAGGCGGGGTGGCAGCCGCCGAGGCCGTGTCCGCCGCTGATGACTGATCCGGCCCCGGGGATCAATGGGCTTGTCGTACCTGGTCGGCTCTGATCAGGCAAGCGTCGTGACGACGCCGACCGGGCTGGCGAGGGTGTCGCGGATGGGTGAGCGGCTCTCGACGAGGGCGACGAGCCCCTCCAACTGCTTCACGGGCTGCCGCAGGTGCTTCGGCGTGTACATGGACGCGCACCTGGTCCACGCCCCGACTGATTGTGGCGTCGAACCGAGGAATCCGCGCAGGTCGACGTCGCCTTCAAGTTCCAGAGCCACGCTCTTGAGCTCGATGCCCTGCGCGCCGGCCCACATGGCGTTGGTGACGGTGTAGACAGTCGCCGCAGACATGCGGGAGCCGGTTCGCCTTCGAAGACGACCCGGCTCCCGTTCAGTCACTTCCCCAGGAACGTGAGGAGCGCCGCGTTGACCTCCTCCGCGTGGGTCCACAGCAGGCCGTGCGGGGCACCCTCGATCTCCACGTAGTCGGCGGACGGGAGCGCCTTGCGGAACGGCCGCGCCGTCCCCTCGACGGGCAGGATGCGGTCACCCGTGCCGTGCAGAATCAGAGCCGGAACATCGATGGCCGGGATGTCGGCACGGAAGTCGGTGTACCAGGTCGACGGTGCCGCAGCCGCCGCGTAGAAGCCGCCGCCCGCGGCGACGTTCCAGCTGTTGCGGACGGCCTCCTCGCTGATCCTGGTGCCGAGGTTCTCGTCGAGGTTGTAGAAGTCCTTGTAGAAGTTGGTGTAGTACGCGTAGCGGTCCGCCTTGACGGCCGCGACGACCCCGTCGAAGAACTCCTTCGGGGCCACCCCGTCCGGGTTGTCGTCGCTCTTGAGCAGGCAGGGCTCCAGCGAGGCCAGGAAGGCGACCTTGGCGACCCGGGCGGAGCCGTAGCGGGACATGAACCGGGCGACCTCGCCGGTGCCCATCGAGAACCCGACCAGGACGGCGTCGGTCAGGTCGAGGGTCTCCATCACGGTGTTCAGGTCGGCCGCGAAGGTGTCATAGTCGTAGCCGGTCGTCGGCTGGCTGGACTGCCCGAAACCGCGGCGGTCGTAGGTGATCACGCGGTAGCCAGCGTCGAGCAGCACGGCACTCTGCCGCTCCCAGGAGTGGCCGTCGAGCGGGAAGCCGTGGATGAGGACGACCGGCCGACCAGTTCCGTGGTCCTCGTAGTAGAGGTCGATGGTGGTGGAGTTCTCCTGGCCCACGGTGATGTACGGCATGAGTTGCTTCCTCGATTCCGAGTGACTGACGCAAAGGGAACTCGGTCACGCTAGGTCGGACGCTGCGCCGCCGGTTGTCGGGCAGTGCACCGCTCCTTGCCTGCAGACGCAGAGAGCACGGACGGGGCAGGCCAGGAGAGCCGTCGTGTCGCTCCTGGAAGACGTGGAGGTGACGATGCCTTCCGTGATGGGCTTGCAACCCGCACCAGGTGGGCGGCGTACTTGCCCATCCCGGAACCCAGGTTGAGGACCAGCTTGCCGGATAGATCGCCGAAGACCTCGGTGCCCGGGCCATTCGGCCAGAAGCCCCAGCAAATGCGGGCGGCATCGCGGATCTCGGTGCCACGGTGGATGTGATGCCGTCCGTACGCCGTCCATGCCGTGCGGTTGGTCTCTTCGCTGCTCAAAGGCGTCTTCTTCGATCGGGGGTGCGGTGTCACGGGCGTAGGGCGAAGTAGGCCGGCGGTCGAGGTCGACGGCCGTCACGCTGGACCAGCGCGAGGTGAGGAGCTCGACGTCGGGCGCGGTGATGCCCAGGCTCTTGAGGGGATCGTCGTCGGCTCGTCGGTCGGCGAGCTCGGTGACCACCCAGAGTCCCGCTGGGACGAGAAGCCCGCACCGCCCGACCCGGCATCTCCTCCCTGCGCACCGCCCGATCGAACATGCCCACCACCGGTGCGTCGGCTCATGGCAGCCCGCACACGGGCCCACCTGCGACGGAGCACACTCAGGACTCGGCGGCCGGGTGCCGTCGTCCGGGTTCTGGGTCGGTCGTACGTACGATGGCGGGGGTTGGCGGATTCGGACGAGAAGAGGTCTTTGATGCTCCTATTGTCGGTCAAGCCGTAGCGAGCCACTGGCGGTAGGTATCGGCGAAGACATCGTCTCGGCGGAGGCCGCGTCGATGTTGGAGATGCCGGCGGGCCAGACACCGAAGTGGTTCGCTGCGGCGGTAAGAGTGATGTTTTTCGCCTGCCGGGCCGGCCGGAGGTCCGCGATGTCGGGTACCTCGGCCAAGGTGGTCAACAGCCGGAAGACCTTACGGGCAATGGCGCGCTTGAGTAACCGGATGATCTCCTTCTTCGTGTGTCCGGCGTCGGCCTGCCTGGCGACGAACTCGCGTGTGCGCTGACAGCGGGCCATCCGGACGAGCGTGATGCGGTAGAGGGCCGCGTTGGCCGCCCGGTCGCCGCCGCGGGAGAGCCGGTGCCGGTTCGTCTTCCCGCTCGACGCGGGGACGGGGGCCGCGCCGCACAGAGCGGCGAAGGAAGATTCAGTGCGCAGCCGGCCGGGTTCGCACCGGCGGTGGCCAGCATTCGGGCGGCGGTGTCCGGACCCACTCCGTAAGCGGCGCGCAGGCCGGGGTTGAGGACGGTGAGACCATTTGGTCCAGCTCCGTGGTCAGGGCTATGTGCTCCTCGGTCAGGTTCTGGACGCGCCTGGCCAGCGTGCGCAGGGCCGTCAAGAGCGGGGCGTGCGCGGGATCGGCGGCTGGTCGGAGCCTGGCCATGCGGCGACGCGCTGTCACCGGGCAGAGCACAGTACTTGGCGCGGATGGCGTCGGGTGCGGTGACCAGCAGGTGCACGACCTGGTTCAGCGTGGCGGTGCGGGCCTTGTTCGCGGAGCGCGCCGCGGTTTGTAGCCCCGGCGATGGCCCCGTCCTTCGGAGCGCTCGTCGCCCCTCCGGAGACAACGGCTCGGGCTGCGGCGTAGGCGTCGATCGGGTCGAACTTGCCGATCCTGCGGCGTTCCGCCTTGTCGGGCCGGTTCAGTCCGTGAAAAAACCTGGGGCTTCTTCTGGTTGCTGTCTGTGCTTCCTGTGTGGGGAGACGTTTGCTGAGTGCTGGGCCTGGCGGATGGGTGCCCGGGCTGGGAGGGGGTTCGTGCGGGGCGGGTCCCGCAAACAGCCCTCGGCGCCTTCCTGCGCGTGTCTGCTCGTTGTTCGAATGCCCGCTTCCTGCAGCGACAGGGAGCGGGCAGTTGGGGCGGGCTCGGCGAAGGGCTCCCCGGGTGCTTTGTATGGCTGCGCTGGCTGTCGGCTGGCAGTGCGGTCTGGCGGGGTGAAGCCTGGGTGGGTTTTGGGCAGGCTGCGTCCTGCCTGGGTAGCAGGTGGGGCGGGACGGGGGCGGGGTGTGAGGCTGGGGCGGGAAGGCGACTGTGGCGGGCCTCTGAGGGCATGGCTGTCGGCCTGGGCGGCAGATGCTGCGGGCGGCTTGCCTGAGTGCTCAGGCCGGGGGAGGGGTGCTTGCGGCTTGGCTGCCTGTGGTGCTGTGGTCCCGGTAAGGGCGTGAGAGCCGCCCGCGGGATGAGTGGGCCACCAGATGCACGCCGGGCTGCGCACCGGCGATGCCGGTGGCGGAGGGGTGGCGCAGCCTCAGTTGTTCGGGGAGCGGGGGCTGACGGCGGCTTCGATCGGGGCACAGAGGGTATGCCGCCCGGACTTGGTCGCTACACGCGGTCGGGGCTGCCCCGGCGCGCGGTCCACCAGTCCACGAGGACCTGGGCCTTGTCGTCGAAGCGGCGGTCCAGAAGGGACATTGGAGCGCGCAGCGGTATCCGACGTCCATCCGACACGTGCACGACCACCGTCCGGACCCCAGCGGTCTTCCGGACCTCTATGCCGATGATGTCCCGCCACGCGATATCGCGGCGCCTGCCGCCGCGGAGGATGAGGAAGTTGTCGCTGAGCTCGACACGGTAGTGAGGGGACAGGACAAGCACGACCACGCTCGCGAGCATGGCTGCCGAGACCCACGTCCACAACTCCCCCGCCGCCATGCGCCCACCGGTGGCCGCCACGAGCACGTACGTCAGCACGGTGCCCACCAGACCGCCGCCCAGCACGGGCGCGGCGGTCTGCACCACCCCCAGCCGGAAGGTCGAGGCGGCGCCACCCGCACTGCTTGGGGCAAGGGGGCTGGCAGGGCCGTTCATCTGGTTCACCCTCCACTGAAGTGGTTCGACGCGGTCAACACGCGCCGAAGGTGAAACTTACGGCCGTGCGGACGGGCCGTGTCGGTCGTGTCCGACTAGACCCCTTCAAATCCAGTAAGCGGGCCGAGAAACAGGCACTCATCCCCGAGACGTACGGCGGTTGTGGGTCACGGGCACGAGCGACGCGGTCGGGTCGATTCTGAGAATGTTCATCTAACGGCCCATCCCGTAGACCTGCGGCGGCGGAGCGGGACGGGTCCGGGACAGCTTCGCGGCCGTGCCGCGGGCCGTTTCGAAGGCGATGACCGGGTTCCTCCCGTCCTTGCGCCAGGGCTGGGCGCCGCACCACGGTCCGATCAGGCGGAACTGTTTCAGGGCGGGCGCGTACATCATCGACCGGAGCATGTAGTGCGCCAGCAGATGGCGCAGGGCCGGCAGGCGCTCGTCGTCGGGTGCGACCTGGTCGAATGAGGCGGCAATCTGCTTCATCACGCTCCGCGCCATGGGCATGGCGGCCAGCGCGGCAGTGGCGGACCGCTCGGTGAGCTCGTCCAGCGCGTGCAGATAGATCCCGGCGAGTGGGCTGCCGGGCGGGGCCTTGCGGACCGCTTTGCGGGCGAACCACATCATCCGCCGGTTGCTGCCGTGCCACTTTGCGCACCAGTACTGGAGGGCTTGCCAGTGCCCCTCGTAGTGGTGGGGCGCGCGGGCGACAAGTTCTTCCCAGAGCTGCTCGAACTGCGCGTGGCGGTACTGGGCTCCGCGCGCCGCCGTGACCATGACGACCCAGGGGCCCGGGTTCGCGGGATCGAGCAGCGCCGCCTGCCGTGCCTCCTCGATCGCGGCCGGGAGCATGGCGCGGAAGCGGTTCATGTTCGAGGTCGTGACCTCGTGGGCGTATCCGATGCCCCGGATCTCCCAGGCGCGGTGGACCATGATGCTCGCGTGGAGGGTGGCCGCGTCGCAGTTGCCAGGCTCGGCCGCGCGCCAGGCGTCGAGCCAGGCGTCGTCCTCCCGGGCGACATGTAGCAGGAGCTCCAGCCGGGCCCAGCGCTCGTCCCAGTCGTCGCCCGCCGCCCGGACGTAGCGCTCGGCGGGCTTCCAGTCTCCTTCCCACGCAGCGTCGGCGACGGCCTGCCGCTCCTCCTTCCGGTGTGCCGGCGGAGGCGGGCCGGGGCGCCGCGGGTCGAGCTGCTCACGGGGCGGAAGGCCGTAGGCGGACGCCACGAATTGCTCTCCTACCCATGCGTTGACACGGCGGTGGGTGACGAAGAGGCTGCAGCGCACGACGACGAACACACCGAGCACGACGGCGAGGAAGACGGTCACAGCGGAAGATCATTCCCGAACCAGTCACCCTCGGCAACAGTCCAGGCCAACGATAAGGCGAGGTCGGAGCGGAGGCACAGGGCCACAGCCCGGGTCGGGCTCGTGGACCGGTGCCCGTCATCGAGTGGACCGGCAGACGCGGAGGTTGCACACGCGGAGGCTGTGCCGCAGGCCCCCCCGGGCCGGAGCAGCCGGGCTGGTCCTCGTGCTCATGGCGGCCCTCACGGAGTCGGTGAGAAAACGAAGGCGTCCCGCGGCGAGCCGACCGTGAAGAAGCAGCCGGCCAAGAAGACCGTCGCCAAGAAGACGTCGGGGCGGCGTGCACGCAGCGCCTGACTCATTCCTTGACGAAGCCGAGCGCGGTATCCGGGGTGCAGGCCGGGCAGGCCTGGGTGCCGTCGGCCGGCACACGCGGGCCCTGCACACCGCCCGCCGTGCCCGCCCGAAGGTCCCGAGCGCACGGCATCCGGCACGCCGTGGACGACCTGATGTCCCGCACCTCCTGCCGCCGGGCGCCGGGCACATCGCCAGGAGAGCTACTCGATACGTTCGGGCGCCGTCTAATTGCCGGTCTGTGAGGCGGGGGCTCTGGTTTTGTCGTTCGCGGCGGCGGACCCAAACCTCAAGGTGCTAGATGGGCGCGGATCTGTTCGGCAGAGCGGGTGTGGGAGGCGCGGACTGTCAGCCAGGAGCCGTCGGTGCAGGCGATGTCCACACGGCGCCGCAGTCGTCGCGGCCACGGGGTGATGCGTACGCCCGCGTGTGGGCACGACACGGCCTGCGAGGGGTCCTGCCATACTGCCCGCACGGCGATCCTGCCGTCCGCCACCACGAGCAGGCACTCCGCTTCCTCCGTGCGGAGTGCGTCCCTGGTCCAGTAGGCGGTGTGGACGGCGAGGACGAGCCGTCCGGCGTCGCTGTCCCAGGCGCCGCGCATGCCCGGCCCGTTCAGCAGCCGCAGCAGGAGGCGGAGAGCCTTCCGAGCCGGCTCGAACAGCGCGGAGAACGCCTCGAGGGGGTCCTCGGGCAGCGCGAGCAGGAAACGGAGGAAGAAGAGCGAGCGCAGGGACTGCCGTCTCTTTTGACGCGGCTGAGACGGCAACCGCCGCACCCCCGGCCGCCGCCCGTACCGCGGCAACTTCGCCCTGAACTCCACGTCCCACCCCCCCAGGGAGCGTAGGGCATGGGCGGCCAGCCTACGAAGCGACAACTGATGCTTGATGATCTTGTGTGTTGCGCTGTCGCTGGGGCACAGGACTGAACCAGGTCACGCCTACCGCATTCCGATCGTGGCGGCTGTTCGCCGACCGCGGCTACGACTACGGCAAGTACCGTCGCCTCCTCCGCGCTCGTGGCATCACACCGAAGATTGCTCGCAAGGGCACCACCCATGGCTCCGGCCGTCACAGGTCCGGTTGGCTGTGTTGCTCAGTCGTGGGACGGCGGGCAGGGCATCGCCTCCCCCGATGAACGGAGCTGCGGAAGCCGCTCAATCCGCCGGGCCCGGCATCGCACCCTCGGCAAGCTTGATGCGGGTCCAGACGTTCATGTTGACGACGACGGCGACGATCTCGAGCATCTCCTCGGGGCTGAAGTGCGCAGCGAGCGCGTCGTGGAAGCGCTGGAACGCCGTGCCGCGGTCGGTGTCGGCGGCGCGGGTGAGCGCCTCGGCGTAGCGAAGTGCCGCCTGCTCGGCCTCGGAGTGAAGTTCGGTCTCCCACCACGCGGTCAGGGTGTCGATCTTGGCCCGGGGGATGCCCGCCTCGCGCGCTGCCTGGTGGTGCAGGTTGAGGCAGTAGGTGCAGTTGTTGAGCTGCGAGACCCGCAGACGCAGGAGCTGGGCAAGGCCGCTGTCGATCCGCAGCTCCGCTGTGTATCCGAACGCTTCCGCGCCCATCCGAGCCATGCCGATCAGCGCCTCGTTCCCGCTCGCGTCGAGCCGGCGGTTCACGATCTGAACATCGTCAGTCATCTCGGTCCTTTCGGTACTCGTCGTTCCCCTGCCCGCGCTTCCGGGTTCCCGCCCCGAGCCGCTCGGTCATTTATGACGAAACCCTGTTCCGGCGATCGAGGGGACGCGCTGGCGGCGTCGGGCGGCTCGGCGAACGCGATCAGGGCGCCTGTGAACGGATTGTCGCTCCGGTGCCGTCTCGATATGTCGTTTCCGACACGCGCAAGCGAAACGGCGGCCTCCGCGTTCCGGCGGGAGGCGTCGGCCCAGCGCGTGGTCTGGTCGGGCATGCCTGGGGGGAACGGCGGGCGGGGGAGTGGCTGTTACAGGTCCGGGAACGACGGCGGTCCCCGCCGGGTGGGGCGGGGGCCGGAAGGCGGCGGCGGTCAGTCCTCGTCGATCCCGAGGTACGCCTGGCCGCCCGCGCCGGCGACCACGTCGCCGACGGGCTTCTTCTCGATCTGCACGCCGCCCTCCGGAGTCCAGGGCCGTGGCTCTGGCGCGCTGCGCGGCGAGGGCAGCGTGCCATCCGGAGCACGGCTGGCTCTGCAGGTGAGTTTCGAGAATGCCTGTCGCTCAGCGGCAGCATCATCGAAACCGGCACCGACTCCTACCGCCTCGCCACCACCCGAGCCCGCGCCGAACAGCAAGCAGCTAGCGACAAGCGCGCTGAGCAGCAGCGCACCAGGACGGTCAGCCCGCAAACGCCCGCCGCACCTTCTCAAGACGCGCACGCTGATCATCGATCCAGCCAGCCGCCCGGAAGAGGGGCAAGTTGAGCGTCACCTGCGACGACGGGCCGTCATGAACCGACACCGCGATCACACCAGGGCGCAGCGGCTTGATCTTGAGCTGAACCGTCCACCCGAGTTAAACCACGACACGAACCGATTCTCGGCGAGCACCCCCAGGACCTCCTCCCAGTCATCGAGGTCATCGGACGTGACATAGACGGGGAAGCTGCCCGTGACGGTCTCGGTCTCCACGACGAACTCGCAGTCCAAGATGTCACTGCCAGGGGATGGAAGCTTCAGCACACGCAGAGAGACAACGTGGCCGCTGGTCCCCGGCGGATCGGCCAGATGAATCAGCTCGCCCAGCTCGTCTTCCACCACAGCCCCTCTCCACCGGCCTCGAACGGAAGCATCATTCCTAAGCCCGCCGACACGCGCAGCGCCGAGGTGGGTGTTACTGATTCTCACCACATTCCGCAGCCAGTTGATCACCCTCTGCTGCCGAAATCCCGCGACGATCGTTCTTCGTCGTCACCTATGAAGCCAGCACGGCCTTGTGCGGCGGTGCCGGCTCGCGCGGGGTGGCTCCCCGGCCAGCATCGGGCCCTGCCGACGGGCGCATCGCGCTTCGGCTGGACGCGGTGGCCGCTTCCACTGTCGCCTTAAAACGTGTCTCGAAATCGCTGTGACGATCTGCTCAACCCCGCTGCTGTTCCGGGCCGGCGGCTACTGGTGGGACGGCGAGGCCTGGTACCGGGCCGGACAGATATGGGACCCGGTCACCGAGGACGATGCCCGCCACACCGCACGCGCGACGGCCACCGTCCACGCCGCCGACATGTTCGACGGCCGCGCCCGCCCGGACCGCGCGCACGTACAAGGTCGCCACCTTCGATGCGTCCGCCGCAGGCTCGGAGGACTGGCTCGATGACCTGACGCTGTGGGCGCAGCACCACCAGAAGCGGGACGATCCCCTGCCGCTGGACAGGTGTGTCGTCGATCTGGCCAGTCCCGAACTCGCCGGGGACCGGCTGCTCGGCGTGCCGGAGATGGCCGCCCGGGTCGGCATCACGGCCTCCACGCTGCGCGGCTACATCTCCCGGGGCGAGAACGACGTCCCGCTGCCGCAGGCCACTGTCGGCGGCCGGGCCCAGTGGCCTCGTCCGGTGGCCGAGGACTGGGCGGAAGCCAGGCGCCGTTCCTCCGAGGGACTGCGGGAGGTCATGTCGGCCGGCGCCCGGCACTGTCTCGCCCCCGGGGGCCCAGGTCCGCGACCGGTTCAGCGAGACCTTCTTCAGCTTTCTGTGGAAGCGCCTGGACATCCGAAAGCGCTGGGTCCTTCGCCAGCGCAACGAGCCTAGCGTGCGAGAAGTAGCCGACCAGCTGGCTTTCGAGGTCGCCGACAGCCTCAGGCGAATCATCCAGACCGACGCACTGGGACCGACCATCCGCCACGCCGTCCTGGACGACTTCGCCCCCTCGCTGCGCGTCGCCGAACGCCGGGACAGCCAGCTCAAGGCCTTCGACCTCATCCTGCCGGTGCCCCTGGCGAAGATGCTCAGCTGGTCCATCCAGCACTTCCCGACCTCGGCCCAGTGGTACGTCGGCAAGATCATGAGCGAGGTGGACAAGCAGCTCCACATCCCCGCCCAGGTGACGGGCGAAGCGCTGCGGCGGTCCGCGACCACGAACGGGGAACTCGACGAGCAGGCCGCGCAGGAGTTCTTCTCCCGTGTCGTGCCGAGAGAACCGGAGAGCAGAGACCCGCGTGCACGGCGGCGATCTACAGTGACCCGCCAGGGTGCAATCTCCTTACACCGCCGGGGTGTAGGTGGGTGTAAGACGTCGTCTCATTTGGAGTACTGGGTAGTCTGCTCGTGTGGTGATGGTCGAGCGCATGGTGCCGGACGAGTTGTGGGAGCTGTTCGAGCGG
>NZ_JBIUBX010000041.1:49760-59948 GCF_044548445.1 Streptomyces sp. NPDC052016 | reverse complement strand
TCATCCTCGGCTATCACTGCCGGGGACGGGGTATCAACTAATCTGGCGTTGATTTTTGGCACGCTGTTGAGTTCTCAAGGAACGGACGCTTCCTTCGTACTCACCCGAGAGACTCTCTCAGGCTTTCCTCCGGGCGCTTCCCTTCGATCTTGCGTTTCCGACTCTATCAGATCTTTTTCTCGATCCGATTTCCTCGGTGCTTTCCAGGTCCCCGCTCTCGCGGTTTCCTTTCCGGCGTTTCCGACTCTATCAGATCCTTTCGGCTCTGATTCCCCGTCAGAGGGGGTTGTCCTCCCGGCCCTTCGGCCGTTCCGACGTCTCAAACCTTAGCGGATCCGTCCCGGCGAGCGCTAATCGAGCCGCCGTCCCCAATTGGAATTGAATTCGGGCGCACCGAATAAACCCCCGTCGGGAGATCCTGCTGTGGAGTGAGGTGCCGCTTCAGCGGCGGATGTGCTGTCGAAGAACCGTTACGGCTCCCCGACAACCCGAAGAACTCTATTGACCTGCGAGGGGCGTGTCAAGTGACCCCTGTCAAGATCTTTTAATCGAGGTCGCTGAGGCGTCCGCCGGCGTCCGGCTGGGCGTGCTCCACCCGCCGGAGCAGCCTGGTCAGGACGTCACCGAGGGCCGTGCGGTCCTCGGCGGTGAGGTCCTGGAGCAGGTCCTCCTCGAACACCGTCGCCAGTCGCATCGCCTCCAGCCACTTCTCGCGGCCCTCGGGTGTCAGCTCCACGATCACCCGGACCCGGTTGGACTCGTCCCGTTCACGGGTCACCAGTCCCTCGGCGACCATGCGGTCGATCCGGTGGGTCATCGCGGCCGGCGTGAGGCCGAGGCGCTTGGCGAGGTCACTGGGGCCCAGGCGATAAGGGGCACCGGAGAGCACGAGTGCCTTGAGGACCTCCCACTCGGCGTTGCTGATGCCGAGCGCGGCGGTCTGACGGCTGTAGGCGACGTTCATACGGCGGTTCAGGCGGGACAACGCCGAGACGATCTTCTCGACCTGGGGGTCGAGGTCCTGGAACTCGCGCTGGTAGGCGGCGATCTGCTCTTCGAGGGTCGGCTCGCTGCCGATGCCTGTGCTGCCGGAGGTGTCGCCCATGGCCGCAAGTATCGCATGCGGCTCGTTCGCCTTGAAGTCCTTCGATGTGTACTCTTTAGCTTCGAAATTTATCTTCGAAGTCTTCGGTTCTAAGTACTGAGACTTCGCAACCAACACTGCTACCTGAGAGAGGTGAACGTGACCAGGGCGATGGGCGCAGCGATGCGCCGGATCCACGTGGGCAACGCACTCAGCGCGTTCGGGCTCGGCTTCACCGTCCCCTACCTGTACGTCTATGTGGCGCAGGTGCGGGGGCTGGGAGCCGTGACGGCGGGGCTCGTCCTCGCCGTCTTCGCGGTGGCCGCGCTGGTCGTGCTGCCGTTCGCCGGTCGGGCGATCGTGCGGCGCGGCCCGCTGCCGGTCCTCGTCGCCGCCCTGGTCACCGCCGCGCTGGGCGCGCTGAGCCTGGGGCTCGCCGGCAACGCCGCCGCCGTACTGAGCGCCGCTGCCGCGCTGGGGGCGGGGCAGGCCGTGATGCAGCCGGCGCTGGCGACGATGATCGTGGACTGTTCGACGGCGGAGACGCGGTCGCGGGCCTTCGCCCTGCAGTTCTTCCTGCAGAACCTCGGGCTCGGGGTGGGCGGGCTCATCGGCGGGCATCTGGTCGACACGACGCGGGCTTCCTCGTTCACGCTGTTGTTCGCGATCGAGGCGGCGATGTTCCTGCTGCTGGTCGTGGTGGTGGCGACGGTGCGGATGCCGCACTCGCCGCGGGTCGGGGACGCTCCGCAGGGTGCCGCGAAGGGTGGCTGGAAGCAGCTGATGCGCAACCGGGCCATGGTGCAGCTGTGTGTGCTCGGCTTCGTGCTGTTCTTCGCCTGCTACGGGCAGTTCGAGTCGGGGCTGAGCGCCTACGGGGTCGAGGCCGCGGGCATCTCCACGTCCGCGCTCGGGACCGCTCTCGCCGCGAACACCGCCATGATCGTCGTCGCGCAGTTCGCCGTGCTGAAGTTCGTCGAGCGGCGGAGGCGGTCGCGGGTGATCGCGGCCGTGGGGTTGATCTGGGCCGTGGCGTGGGTCGTGGCCGGGTACGCGGGGCTCGGGCACGGCAGCCAGGAGATGGCCACGGCCGCGTTCGTGTCGACGTACGCGCTGTTCGGGCTGGGTGAGGCCATGCTGTCGCCGACCGTCGCGCCGCTGGTCGCCGACCTGGCGCCGACCGGGCTGGCCGGGCAGTACAACTCGGCGTTCGCCCTGGTGAAGCAGCTGGCGCTGGCGGTCGGGCCGGCCGTGGGCGGGCCGATGGGGGCGTCGCTGCACGCGCCGTACATCGTGACGTTCCTGCTGTTCTCGCTGGGGATCAGCGTCCTCGCCCTGCGGTTGGGCCGGCAGCTCACCGCCGCGCAGGATCAGCCGTGGTCGGCCCGCAATCGGGTGGTCGCCCGGGGTGGGACCGCTGCGGAGCCGGTGGCCGCCGAGGCGTGAGGCCCGGTACGGGAACCGAGGCGGCCGTCGTCGTGGACGACGGCCGCCTTCTTCGTGCCCGTCAGTCCGTGGCGCGGGGCAGGACGAACTCGCACCACACCGCTTTGCCGCCGCCCGGCGTGCGTCTGCTCCCCCAGTGGGAGGCGATGGTCGCCACGATGGCGATGCCGCGGCCGGACTCGTCGCCGGGTTCCGCGCGGCGGCGGCGCGGGAGGTGGTCGTCGCCGTCGGTGACCTCGATGATCAGGCGGCGGTCGGTGCGGCGCAGGCGCAGCCGCATGGGCGGGGTGCCGTGCTGGAGGGAGTTGGCGACCAGTTCGCTGGTGGCGAGCACGCCCAGGTCGTGCAGGTCGGCGGGGAAGCGCCAGCTCGTGAGGACGCCGGAGGCGAAGGCGCGCGCTCGGGGGGCGGCTTCCACGCCGCCGAGCAGTTCCAGGGCCGCGTTGCGGAACAGGTCGCCGTCGGCGCCGGTGCGGTGGGGGTGCTGGAGGACCAGGACGGCGACGTCGTCGTCGTGGTCGGCGGTGACGCCGGCCGAGCGGACCAGGCGGTCGCAGATCACCTGGGGGCTGCCGGTCGCGCCGGCCAGGGCGCGCTCGAGGGAGGCGATGCCCTCGTCGAGGTCCTCGTTCCGGCGTTCGACGAGGCCGTCGGTGTAGAGGACGGCCGTGGAGCCGGGGCCGAGGGGGATCGAGCCGGAGGCGTGCATCCAGCCGCCGGTGCCGAGCGGGGGACCGGTGGGCTCGTCGGCACGCTGGACCGTGCCGGTCTCGTCGCGGACGAGGATGGGCAGGTGGCCGGCGGAGGCGTACACCAGCCGTCCCTCGTTCGGGTCGTGGACGGCGTAGACGCAGGTGGCGATCTGGTTGGCGTCGATCTCCGTGGCGAGGCCGTCGAGGAGCTGGAGGACCTCGTGCGGGGGGAGGTCGAGACGGGCGTAGGCGCGGACGGCGGTGCGGAGCTGGCCCATGACGGCCGCAGCGCGGACACCGCGGCCCATGACGTCTCCGATGACGAGGGCGGTGCGGCCGCCGCCGAGGGTGATGACGTCGTACCAGTCGCCGCCGACGGCGGCCTCGGTGCCGCCGGGCTGGTAGGTGGCGGCGATGCGCAGGTCGTCCGGTTGTTCGAGCTCCTGGGGGAGGAGGGAGCGCTGGAGGGTGACGGCCGTTTCGCGCTGGCGGCGCTCGCTGGCTCTGAGTCGTTCGGCGGCTTCGGCGTGGTCGGTGACGTCGGTCGCGAAGACCAGCACGGCGGCCTCGCCGCCGTGCTCGGCGACCGGGGTGCAGGTGAAGGTGTAGGAGCGGCCGTCGGGGGCCTTGCGGGACTTCAGGGTGCGCGGTCTGCCGCTGCGCGCCGCCTGGTCGAGGAGGGGCATCAGGCCGAGGTCGCGCAGTTCGGGGAGGGCCTCGGCGGCCGGTTCGCCGGTCGGCCGTGCGCCGAAGGCCGCCGTGTAGGCGTCGTTGACGTAGGCGAGGCGGTGGTCGGGGCCGTGGACGAGGGCGACGAGGGCCGGGACGCGGTCGAGGACCTCACGGACCGGGAGGTCGTCGACCGCGGGGACCGGGGGCGGCTCGTCGGTCAGTTGCTCGACGCGGGCCGCGGGTACGGAGCCCTCGCTCCGTCGGTCCGTGGTGGTGACCGTGTGCTCGGCCCGCGCGGCGGCGCGGCGCTGCGTTCCGGGGAGCCGGGCGCTCCAGCGCGTGAAGTTCACGAATCCTTGCCTCGTGTAGTCGTCGTCGGCCGGCTCCGGGGCCGGCCTGGGCTCCGGGGGCCGCGCGGCGGTGGCGGCACATTGTTGCAGCACCCGGGAGTGCGGCAGGGGGGAATCAGCCTCGTCGGTTCGCGGGGCGGGCGGTGGCCCGCCGGGGCTCGGGGAGGGCTCGGGGAATGCTCGGAGGGGCTTGGGGGAGGGCGTGGGCAGCAGTCTGGCACTGTGGCCGTCCGGGCCGACATCCGTCAGACGCCGGGGCGGCCGGTGGAGTTCCTGGGTCCCGTCAGGACAACCCCTTCGGGTTGTTGTCGGAGTCGTCCCGCGGGCCGTCCTTCCGGTGGGGAGAAGGCCTTCCACCGGCGGCCAGTTCGAACTCCGCGCGCGGATGTTCGAGGGAACCGAGCGAGACGATCTCCCTTTTGAACAGTCCCGACAGCGTCCATTCGGCGAGCACGCGCGCCTTGCGGTTGAAGGTGGGCACGCGGCTGAGGTGGTAGGCGCGGTGCATGAACCACGCCGGGTAGCCCTTGAGTTTGCGCCCGTAGACGTGGGCGACGCCCTCGTGCAGGCCCAGGGAGGCGACCGAGCCGACGTACTTGTGGGAGTACGTCTGGAGGGGCTGGCCGCGCAGGGAGCGCGCGATGTTGTCGGCGAGGACCTTGGCCTGGCGTACGGCGTGCTGGGCGTTGGGGGCGGTGAGCGTGCCGGGTTCCGGGGCGGTGACGTCGGGGACGGCCGCGGCGTCTCCGGCGGCCCACGCGTGCGTGACGCCCTCGACCGTCAGCTCGGGTGTGCACTTCAGGCGGCCGCGTTCGGTGAGGGGCAGGTCGGTGGCGGCGAGCAGCGGGTGGGGTTTGACGCCGGCGGTCCACACGACCGTACGGGTCGGGAAGCGGGCGCCGTCGCTGAGGACGGCGACGCGGTCGGCGCAGGACTCCAGGCGGGTGCCCAGGCGGACGTCGATGTTGCGGCGGCGCAGTTCGCTGACCGTGTAGCGGCCCATCTCCTCGCCGACTTCCGGCAGGATCCGGTCGGAAGCCTCGACGAGGATCCACTTCATGTCCTCGGGCTCCACGTTGTGGTAGTAGCGCGTGGTGTAGCGGGCCATGTCCTCCAGCTCGCCGAGCGCCTCGACGCCCGCGAAGCCGCCGCCGACGAAGACGAAGGTGAGGGCCGCGTCGCGGATCGCGGGGTCGCGGGTGGAGGAGGCGATGTCCATCTGTTCGATGACGTGGTTGCGCAGGCCGATGGCCTCTTCGACGGTCTTGAAGCCGATGCCGTAGTCGGCGAGGCCGGGGACGGGCAGCGTGCGGGAGACGGAACCGGGCGCGAGGACCAGTTCGTCGTACGTCAGCCGCTGAGGGCCGGCGCCCTCCTCGTCGGTGGCGAGGGTGGTGAGGGTGGCGGTGCGTTCGCCGTGGTCGACGGCGGTGACCTCCCCGACCACGACCCGGCAGTGCGGCAGAACGCGGCGCAGCGGGACGACGACGTGGCGGGGGGAGATGGCACCGGCGGCGGCCTCGGGCAGGAACGGCTGGTACGTCATGTACGGGTCGGGCGTGACGACGGTGATCTCGGCCTCGCCCCGGCCGATGTCCTGTTTGAGCTTCTGCTGGAGCCGCAGGGCCGTGTACATCCCGACGTAGCCGCCGCCGACAACGAGAATGCGCGCACGTTCCTTCACCATCCCATGACGCACCCGGCGCAGGAGTTTGTCCACAGCCCCGGCAAATTGTGTGACCGTGGGCCGAGCGGGCGCGGGGTTGGCCGAAACACCGGTGTGGAGGGAAGGGGTGCAGGTCAAGGGGTGTGCGCCGGGGTGCGGGACGGGATGCAATCGGGACGTATGCGACCCGTACTCCGATCGGGGGGCGCTCCGTGCGGAACCTGCCCCTTCTGAATTGACTGCCTCTCAACTATGTTCGTGTGTCGACGGGGTGTAGGGGGAGACGCTCTTCGGGTCCGCGACGGGCGGGTCCGGCTGGGTCGTGGTCCCCTGTTCCATGCGCCCCGGATTTCGATGGCGGGGAGTCTCCGGGGGGAGACGTCATTACCGGGGGAACATTCATGCACATTCAGGACACGCATTGGTCGTCCGCGTCAGCCCTTGCACCGGGCGGCGCGGTGAGCGCGGCGGCGGGCAACGGACGCGGGGACGGCCCGCGCACCACGCCGCTGCGCGTGGACGCACAGCGCAACCTCGAGCACGTACTGCGCGCGGCGCGCGAGGTCTTCGGCGAGCTGGGGTACGGCGCGCCGATGGAGGACGTGGCGCGGCGGGCGCGGGTCGGCGTGGGGACCGTGTACCGGCGGTTCCCGAGCAAGGACGTGCTCGTACGGCGGATAGCCGAGGAGGAGACCTCGCGGCTGACCGACCAGGCGCGGGCGGCGCTCGGCCAGGAGGACGAGCCGTGGTCGGCGCTGTCGCGATTCCTGCGGACCTCGGTGGCCTCGGGCGCCGGGCGGCTGCTGCCGCCGCAGGTGCTCAGGGTCGGGGTCGCCGACGAGGGCGTCGAGGACGCCTCGGCCGGCGGGGCGGAGGCGCGGGTGCCGCAGCAGCGGTCCTCGGCCGGCGGTGATCTGCGACTGGTGTCCGAAGAGGCCGTGCCGGCCTCCGTGGACGACGCGGGGGCGGCCGAGCTGCTCGACGTCGTGGGCCGGCTCGTGGAGCGGGCGCGCGCGGCGGGCGAACTGCGGCCCGACGTGTCGGTGTCGGACGTCCTGCTGGTGATCGCGACGGCGGCGCCCTCGCTGCCGGACGCGGCGCAGCAGGCGGCGGCCTCGGCGCGACTGCTGGACATCCTGCTGGAGGGCCTGCGGTCACGGCCGGTGTCGTAGCCCTCGAAAGGGTGAAGTGGGGTGGGGCGCCTCGGGCGCTCCTCCCCCGGCCGGCGATCGGCCGCCGTTCGGGCGTACCCGGAGAGATGCTCAACTCCTTGTCCAAGATCGCCAGTTGAGCGCTCACCGTCCGGGTGCACCCCGGTGGTCGGCCTCGGCAGGTTCCCAGGGCCGAGTGGGCGGCCCGCTCGGCAGGGTTCTCGACGAAAGCCGCTGTGGCACTCTGGCCCGGTGGTCGGGACGGGTTCGGCAGGCGGCGGGGGCTTTCCGCGATGAGTGTTGACGGGCGGGGCGCGTCACGGGGCGACGGTGACACGGAGGCCGGTGACCGGCCGGCACCTCAGGTGCCGAGTCAGGGCGGGCGCGGCGGACACGCCCGGCTCCGCCGGGGCGGCGACGCCGCGCTGGACCCGCCGGAGGAGAACGTCCCGGCGCAACGCGGGTGGCACGAGGACAGCGTCCTGCCGCCCCTGCGGGACGCGCCACCGGCCGACGCCGAGCTGATCGGCCGGATGCGCTCGGGCGACGACACGGCGTACGAGGAGCTGTACCGGCGCCACGCCGACGCCGTGCGCCGGTACGCGCGCACCTGCTGCCGGGACGCCCACACGGCCGACGACCTCACCGCCGAGGTGTTCGCCCGCATGCTCCAGGCGGTACGCGGCGGCTCCGGACCCGAGCACGCCGTACGCGCCTATCTGCTCACCTCCGTCCGCCGCGTCGCCGCGGGCTGGACGCGATCGGCGAAACGGGAGCAGCTCGTCGACGACTTCGCGGTGTTCGCCGCGCAGGCCGGCCGCTCCTCCGGGACCCCCGACGGCGACCCGCTCGACCTCGGCGCCGACGTACGGGCGATGCACGAGGCCGAGCAGTCCCTGGCCATGCGGGCCTTCCGCTCGCTGCCGGAGCGCTGGCAGGCCGTGCTGTGGCACACCGAGATCGAGGACGAGTCGCCGAGCGAGGTCGCCACGCTCTTCGGGCTCGACGCCAACGGTACGCGCGTGCTCGCCAGCCGGGCTCGCGAGGGCCTCAAGCAGGCCTACCTCCAGGCCCATGTCAGCGACACCCTCACCAGTGACGCGGAGTGCGC
The DNA here is from genome assembly GCF_044548445.1 of Streptomyces sp. NPDC052016. Lineage (NCBI taxonomy): Bacteria > Bacillati > Actinomycetota > Actinomycetes > Kitasatosporales > Streptomycetaceae > Streptomyces > Streptomyces sp. NPDC052016. Next base: position 51,776 of record NZ_JBIUBX010000041.1, on the reverse strand, counting down.
CCGCTACGCCGACCAGCTCGGCACCTACGCCCGCCGCCGACTGCGCAGCCGCGCCGAACGGGGCGTGCGCAAGCACCTGGAGGAGTGCGCCAGGTGCCGACTGGCCGCCCTGCAGATCGAGGAGGTCGCCGGCGGCATCCCGGCCGTCGTGCCGGTCGCGGTCATCGGCTGGTTCGGTGCCGCCGGGTACGCCAAGGCGGCCGCGCTCATCGCCGGGGGCGCCGGCGCCGGAGCGGCGGGTGCCGCGGGCGCGGGCACCGTGGCGGGCGGTGGGGCCTCGGGCGGGGCCGGTGCGGCGAGCGGTGGCGCGGCGAGCGCTGGCGCGGCGAGCGCTGGCGCGTCGGGTGGGGCGAGCGGTGGTGGTGCGGCCGCCTCGGAGGGGTTGGGCGCCGCGGTGAAGGCCGGTGTCGCGGCCGGTGTGGTGGCGGTGGCGGCCACTGTGGTGGCCCTCGCCCTCGTCGGCGACGACAGCCCCGCCCGGCAGTCGGTGGCCGAGCCCAGGGGCTCCGCGCCGGCCGTGCTGCCGGAGGCGCCCGCGCCGGCGCCGGAACCCAGCCGCGCGCCGGGCGAACCCGAGCCTCGCCCGCCGGTGATCGTCCCGGCCGCGGCCGCGACGCCGACGCCGACGCCCTCGACCTCGCCCGCCGGGGAGGCGGTTGTCACCGCGTCTTCGACCGCTGCGCCGACGCCTGCGACCACGCCTCCGCCGGACGCGGCGCCCACGCCGACGGCGTCCCCCACGCCCACGCCCGCCCCGACCGTCTATCAGCTCGGCGAGCTGTCCTTCGACGTCGGCGGGGACGGCACCGGTCCCGAGATCCGGCTGGGCGGCAGCAGCTGGGTGTGGCAGCGCACGCAGCTGTCCGTCGCGGGCCAGGAGTACGCGCGCGGGGTGACCGTCCACGGCGAGTCCACCCTCACCGTCGACCTCAACCGCGCCTGCGCGTCCTACGACGCCGTGGTCGGCGTCGACGACCTGACGCTGAAACTCGGCAAGGTCACCTTCTCCGTGTACGCGGACGGGGACCGGCTGTGGACGTCCCAGGGGATCAAGGGCGGCGACCCTGCCGTACCCGTCCATGTGGATCTCGCGGGACGGACGACGGTTCGCCTGGTGGTCGAGCCGCACAACCACCTCGACACGGTCGCGCTCGCGGACTGGGCGGAGGCGCGGTTCACCTGCTTCTGAGGGGCGGGGCGCGTCTGCGGAGGAGGGGGGTGCTCCTGTCGTGCGTCGTCGGCGTGACCGGGGCGGGTGCCGGGGGCGTCGCGCAGCCCGGCGCCGACGGGGTGCCGCCGCGCCCACCCGTGCCGCCCCAGGCGGCACGACTGCCCGCGGGTCGCGTGGGAGGTGGGTAGTGGACCGGGGCCGCCCAAGCGGTACTACGGCCGCGGATCGACACGGGCGCCAGGCGGCGGACCGGGACCGCTGCCTGGCAGCGGACCGGGACCGCACGACCACGCACCTGCCCGCGGACCGACACGGACGCCACGGACGGACCCCCGCCCAGGCGGCACAACTGACCGCGGATCGACACGGCTGCCGGGCAGTGGACCGGGGGCCGCCCCAAGCGGCACGACTGCCGCGGACCGACACGGACGCCACGCGACGGACCCCCGACCCAGGCGGCACGACTGCCCGCGGATCGACGTGCAAGCCAGGCAGCGCACCGGGAAAGCCGCCACAGGACCGCGCACCTGCCCGCGGATCGGCACGGGCGCTCCGCAGTGGCCCCCACCGCAGGCGGCACGGCTCACCGCCGTCGGACGCGGAAGTCAGGCGGCGGGCCGGGGAAGACCGCCGTAGCGCGGCACGGTGCCGCGGCGGGACCGGGTGCCGCGTCGGCCGCTCCGGGCGGCGCGGCGTCACGCACTGGTGCGGGTTGTGGCGGGAATCGGTCCGGGGATGCCGAAGGACTCCGCGTCGCCGGCGCTGTAGGCGCGGCAGGTCGCGGGCTTCGGTCCGGGGCAACGCGGAAGGACTCCGCGTCGCCGGCGCTGTAGGCGCGGCAGGTC